>JBDTMB010000807.1:0-1505 GCA_039934485.1 Vicinamibacterales bacterium | reverse complement strand
CGAACCGATCGGGGCGCGCCATCGGCCGGACCTTGTGCGACGGCACGTAGCGGCCGCCCCACCGCTGGATGAAGCGGGCCAGCGCGCGCGACGGCGAATCCTCCGGGCCCTCCGAATACACGCGGATGGTCGCGCCATCGACGATGCCGTTGCCGCCGTGGTCGCCGCCGACGATGTCGTTGTTGAAGACGGCTTCGATGGGGATCTTCTGATCGACCGCCCGCTTGGCGTGGAGCCAGGCGCCCATGAGCCCCTGTTCTTCGCCGACGTGCGCCATGAACACCAGCGTGGCGTCGAAGTCGATGCCGCTCTGGCTGAAGACGCGCGCCATCTCGATGGCCAGCGCCGTCCCACTCCCATCGTCATTCACGCCTGGCGCGAGGTTGTCGAGCGGCGCGTTGGGATCCGCGGGCGGCCGGTTTGCCGCGGCCGGCGCCGCGCCGGCATTCGACGCGCCCTGCCCGCCTTCGCGGGCGACGGTGTCGTAGTGTCCGCTGATGTAGATCCGGCGCGGGCTGCGGCCGGGGAGGACCGCCATCACGTTACGAAGTTCCACCTCGCGCGTGATGCGTCCCTGCGGCAGCACCTGGTAGGTGTCGAAACTGACCTGGAGCCTGGGGCTGTAGCTTTTCATCTCGTCGAAGATCCACTGCCGTGCGGCGCCGATGCCGCGCGTGGTGGAGGTGGTGGAGGACAGGGTGCTGCGCGTCTCGAAGCTCTCGAGCTTCTTGAGGATGGCGCCGAGCCGCTCTTGGGAGACCGACGCGACGAGTTTTGAAATCTGCGGATCCAGTTGGCCTTGCTGTGCCGTCAAGGGCGGCAGCCCGCCGGCCGACGCCAACACCACGGCCACGGTCACCATCATCGTTCGTGTTGCGCGCATACCCGCCTCCAGGGTGGTGATCCTACCGCGAAGCGCGAGAGCGATCACGCCCTCGTATAATTGATCATGGCTCATCGATATTCGACCCTCCTGGCGGCACTGACTACCGTGTTCCTGGCGGCGCCCGCAATGGCGCAGGACACGCCCACCGAGCGCGAGGCGGCGCGCGAGGTCATCAAGAAGATGGCCGACCTGGAAACCTCGCTGGCGGTGCCGGCGCTGGTGGCCCGCCTGACCGGACCCAACGCCGCGCGCGACGCGGTGGTGGCGCGCGCGCAGCAGTTGATGGACACCGAGCTACTCGCGATGGCGGATGACATCGCCACGCATCCGGAGATTGGCTTCGAAGAGCAGCGCTCGATCGGCAAGCTCACCGAGTTCCTTCGCCAGCACGACTTCAGCGTCGAGAAGGGCATCGGCGGGCTCGACACGGCGTTTGTCGCCAAGTTCCGCCGCAACAACGGCCACCCGATCCTCGGGGTGATTCTCGAATACGACGCGCTGCGCGGCACCAAGGGCGCCTTTCACGGCGATCAGCACAGCGCGCAGGGGCCCGTCGGCATGGCCGCGGCGATTGCGATGGCGGAGTATCTCGACCGCACGCATACCCCCGGCAGCGTGG
>JBDTMB010000806.1:0-1525 GCA_039934485.1 Vicinamibacterales bacterium | reverse complement strand
GAACGGGCCAGCTCGATTAGTTTCAGGTATGCGATGTCCGAGAGGCTGCATATCGGCTGGTCGCTGAACCAGCAGGCTTCCGTGACGCGTTCCAGCAGCCCTCTCGGATTGTCTGATACGTTGACCTTTTGCGGGACGGTGTTCACGTACCTGGCCATCATGTCGATGAACCCTTCCTCGTTCGAGGAGCGATCGTCGCTCGTGACCGACAGGACCGTCAGGTTGCCCAGCTCGCCGGCCGCGGCCACCCCACCCACGATCGACGAACTGTCGACGCCGCCGGACAGCAGCACGCCGACGGGCACGTCGCTGCGCAGCCGCAGCCTGACTGAGTCAAGGAAGAGGGCTCTCAGCTCCTCCGGCGTGATCCGTCCGGGCACGGGCGCCTCGCCTGCTTCGAACGGATGAAGCCAGTACTTCCTCGGCGCCATCGGATCGGGGCCGTGGCGAAGGTTGATCACTTGGTACGATGCGGGCGGGAACGCTGTGATTCCAGACAGCATCGTCTGATTGGAGACGTTGAGCAGTCCCCTGGTCAGGTACGGAATGGCGACGTCGGGGTTGACAGAAAAGCGCGACGGACGTGCCGCAAGGATCGCCTTGATTTCGGAGGCAAAGATGGATTCGACGCCGTTGCTGTAGAAATACAGCGGCTTGATTCCGAACCGGTCCCGCGACACCAATAGCGTTTTCTCCTGGGTGTCGTAGAACAGAAGCGCCCACATGCCGTTGAATTTCGACAGCGCCGCCGGCCCCCACCGCGCCAAGGCCGCAACGACCACTGCGGTGTCGCCAAAGTCTTCGTCGGGAAGGTCGGCCTTGCCGAGTTCCTGTGCAATCTCGCGGTAATTGTAGATTTCACCGTTGTAGACGAGGAGGTAGCGGCCGTCACGGCTTCGCATGGGCTGCGCCGCGTGCTCGCTCAGGTCGATAATCGAGAGTCGGTTGTGTCCCAGAGCCAGGTGCAGGGACTCGCTCACCTGTTCGACGTAAATCCCGCGGCCATCCGGACCCCGATGATCCGAGACGGACACCATCGCCGTGATGTCGGCCTGGAGGCCCCTGGGGTGGTCGGACAAAATTGCAGACACTCCGCACATAGGGTCAGGCTTCGATCGGCGAAGCCAGCGCGTTGCTGGAATCGCGCCGATGTTGCGACACGGCTCTCGTGTAAACGGCCATCAGGTGATCGCTCGCGGCGTCGGGCGTCATGCCCGCGACGTACTTTCGCAGGTCCGGCCGTTCGGTCGATGCCAGGGCTTCACGCAGGGCGACAGCGATGGCCTCTGGATCGGGTGGACTGATCCGGCACGACGGTTCAAGACGGGCGATGTCGGGCAGGTCGCTGACGTCCGTCGACACGAACGGAACGTTACAGGCAAGCGCCTCCTTGACCGAGTTCGGCCAGCCCTCGGTCTCCGAGGTGCACAGGATGACGTCGCAGGCGGCGGCGAACAACGGCAGTTCGTCGTGCGCCAGGCCATGGGCCAGCCGAAGCTCGAGGTTACCAGAGCGGGCGTTGGCC
>JBDTMB010000805.1:0-1526 GCA_039934485.1 Vicinamibacterales bacterium | reverse complement strand
CTGACGTTCGACTGGTTCGAGAAGCCGCCGGACCTTGGCCTCGCCAACGCGCTGGCGCTGCTCTCGCGGCTCGGGGCCGCGAGAGACGGCCGCATCACCGATCGCGGGCGGGTGCTCCACCGCCTGCCGCTGCATCCCCGGCTCGGATGCGTGCTGCTCGAAGGCCGCGGTTCCTTCGAAGCGGCCGCGGCGTGCGCGTGGCTGTCCGAAGGGGGCCGCGTCGAAGGCGGCGCGGCGTCGACCTCGTGCGACCTGCTGCCCGTGCTCGATCGCTGGCCGCGCGCGATGCCGCACGTCAAGCGCGTGGCCGAACTGATCGAGCGGCTCGCCGCCACCGAGCTCGGCTCTCGACGAGCCGCGCAGGTGGACGAGGCGACGCTCCGCCGCGCCTTACTGGCGGGATATCCGGATCGCGTCGCCAGGCGGCGACAAAGCGGTGGCGACAAGGTCACGCTCGCGACCGGACACGGCGCGGTGATGGGGCGCGAGAGCGGCGTGCGCGACGGCGACTGGCTGGTCGCGCTCGATGTCGCCGCCGGTCGAACCGCGCCTCATACCGAAGCAATTGTCCGAATGGCGAGCCGTGTCGAGCCCGAGTGGCTGAGCCCCACCCGAACCGAGGTGGTGCACCGGCTCGAGGCGTCGTCCGGCGCGGTGCGGGCGTTCGCCATCGATTGGCGCGACGCTCTCGTGCTCGTCGAACGGCCGGTGGCTGCCGATCCGGAAATCAGCGCCCGGCTGGTCCTCGACGCCAGACTCGCCAGCGGACCCGATGCAGCCACCCGGGCCCTGCTCACGCGGGCGCGGTTTGCCGGCCAGGAGGTCGATCTGCGTTCACTGATCGAACACGACGGCCTGCCCTGGGACATCAAGCAGGCCGTCGATCGCGAGGCGCCCGAGACACTAACCGTCCCCAGCGGCCGCGCCATGCGGCTGGAATATGCGGACGATGGCAGCGTGTCGGTCAGCGTGAAGCTCCAGGAGTTGTTTGGCCTGGCCGCCACGCCGGTGCTCGGACGCAACCGCGTGCCGGTGACGTTCCATCTGCTGGCGCCCAACGGCCGGCCGGTGCAGACGACGCGGGACTTGAGGAGCTTCTGGGAGCGAACCTATCCAGAGGTCCGCAAGGAACTGCGCGGGCGATATCCGAGGCATCCGTGGCCGGAGGATCCGTGGACGGCCACGCCGACGCATCGCACGACGAAACGGGCCACCGATAGGCGCAGGTGAAAGCCTGAGCCACAGATAAACACAGATAAATCCAGGGCCGCAGACGACGCAGATAAGACCAGCCTGGGCTCACTCGGGTTGACGGACGCAACCGAGTAAGAAGGGCGCGCTGCCGCTACCGATTGTCAGTCATTTGTCAGTCAATGGTTGCGCTGGCCAACAGGAGCCGTCATGAGTCAACGGAGGCTCGGACCCTCGCGATCCGTTCATGCGCCGACTCGACTTGCCCGGCCGTGCGGACCGCGAGATCGTCAGGGATCGCGACCACGAATACAACTTGAGGGGCTCGGAAACTC
>JBDTMB010000804.1:0-1537 GCA_039934485.1 Vicinamibacterales bacterium | reverse complement strand
CGGCCTCGTTGCCGCGGCCTTCGGCCGCCGCGGGCCGATCCACATGCCTGACGCGGACCCGCGACCTGCAGTTCGAATCCCTGTAATCCCCGTAATCCGTGGATGAATTTTGTTTTCAAGAACGGCACGTATAATCGATCCGACGGGCCATGCCATCTCGCATTGAACGCGATCCGCTCGGCGAATTCCCGGTGCCGGCTGACGCGTACTATGGCGTGCAGACCGCGCGGGCGCTCGCCAACTTCCCGATCAGCGGCCTCACCGCGCCGCCCCTCCTGGTCAAGGCCACCATCATCGTCAAGCGCGCGGCGGCGGCGGCCAATCAACGCCTCGGCCGCTTGCCGCGCGACATCGCGGACGCAGTGGTCCGCGCCTGCGACGAGATTCTCGCCGGCGGGCTCGCCAACCAATTCGTCGTCGACGTCTACCAAGCCGGGGCCGGCACGTCGCACAACATGAATGCCAACGAAGTGATCGCCAACCGCGCGGCCGAGATCCTCGGCAGCGCGCGCGGCGAGTACACGCGTGTTCACCCCAACGACCACGTCAACCTGGGCCAGTCCACCAACGACGTGTTTCCCACCGCGACGCGGCTGGCCCTGCTGATGCAGCATCGTTTGCTGGCTGCTGAGACGCGCGAACTGGCCGCGGCCTTCGAACAACAGGCCGGGCGCCACGCCAACGTCCTCAAGGTCGGGCGCACGCATCTGCAGGATGCGGTGCCGATGACGCTCGGCCAGGAATTGGGCGGCTACGCCGCGTGCCTGGAGCAATCCGCGCGCGCGCTGGACTCGGCGGCCGAGCCGTTGCTGGAGCTGAATCTCGGCGCCACGGCGGTCGGCACCGGACTGAACGCCGGAGAAGACTTCGAACGCCTGGCGATCGACGCGATCGCGCGTGCGACCGGCTTCGAGTGCCGTCCAGCCGCCAACCGGTTCCGCGTCACGCAAAGCATGGGCGACATCGTGGGCTACAGCGGCGCCGCGCGGCGGCTGGCGGTGGAACTCGGCAAGATTGCCAGCGACCTGCGCCTGCTCGCGATGGGTCCGCGCGCCGGCATCGCCGAGATCAAGCTGCCGGCGGTGCAGCCGGGCTCGTCGATCATGCCCGGCAAGGTCAACCCGTCGGTGCCGGAGATGGTGAACCAGGTGTGCTTCCAGGTGATCGGCTGTGACGCCACCGTGGCGGTGGCTGGTGAAGCCGGGCAACTGGAACTCAACGTGATGATGCCGGTGATCGCCTGGAACGCGCTGCACGCCGCGGCGATCCTGACCACCGCCCAACACGCGTTGCGGGAGCGCACGGTGGTTGGCCTCGAGGCCGACGCGGCGCGCGCGCAGGAGTTGCTCGGCCGCAGCACCGCGGTGGCGACCGCGCTCAGCCCATACCTCGGCTACGCCGTGACCGCCGACGTGGCGAAGTCCGCCGTGTCGAGCGGGCGGACCATCCGCGACATCGTGCTCGAGCGCGGCCTCATGCCGGCGGAAAAACTTGATAAGGTGCTGAGCGTGGAGGCGATGACGCGGCCGGGCGTGGC
>JBDTMB010000803.1:0-1548 GCA_039934485.1 Vicinamibacterales bacterium | reverse complement strand
TGCTGCTGGCCCAGGCGTCAGTGCGGCAACGCGAGCTCGCCATTCGCCGCGCCCTCGGTGCGGCGCGCGGGCGGCTGGTCGGTCAATTCCTCACCGACGCACTGCTCCTGTCGTTGGCCGGCGGAGGCCTGGGCGTGCTGGGAGCGCTCGGTGGCGTGGCGGGTTTGGTGGCGTTGGCGCCGGGAAACCTGCCGCGGCTGGACAGCGTGTCCATCAGCTTTCCGGTGCTCGCGTTCGCCTTCCTGCTTTCGACCCTCGTCGCCGTGGGGCTCGGTGTGTTCACCGCGGTCCGCGCGACTGCCGGGGATCCGCGCCAGGCCCTCGGCGAAGGCTCACGTGGACAGGCGGGTTCGCAGAGCCACCAGCGCCTGGGCCGGATCATCGTCGCCGCCCAGGTGGCGATCACCTTGGTGCTCGTGGTCGGCGCGGGACTGTTCGGCCGCAGCCTGATGAAGGTGCTCGAGGTCAATCCCGGCTTCCGCGTCGACCAGATCGTCACCATGGACGTCTCCCTGCCGTGGCTGGACGATCCCACGGCCAGAGCCGGCCAGGCGGTTTTCTTTTCACGCTTGATTGAGCGGTTGACGCACATCCCCGGTGTGCGCACCGTCGGCGCGACGAGCGGCTTGCCGCTGGCCGGCGGCCTTCCCGACGGGATGTTTCTGCTGATGACGCCGAACGAGGCGCCACCGGCGGCGGCGGACCTCGGCGCCTTGTTCAAGCAAAAGGAACGCATCGGCATCGCGGACTTCTGCGCCGCCACGGACGGCTACTTCCGCGCACTCGGCATACCACTGGTGCGAGGCCGGCTCTTTGACGAACGCGACGGACCGCAGGCGCCGCACGTGGCCGTCATCAGCGAATCGCTGGCGCGTGACCGCTGGCCGAATCAGGACCCGATCGGCCACACCATCGAATTCGGGAACATGGACGGCGACATGCGCCTGCTGACCATCGTCGGCATCGTGGGCGACACTCACGAATACGGCCTTGATGCGCCGCCGCGGCCAACGGTGTACGTGAACCTCTTTCAGCGGCCTCGCGCCGCGGTCACGGTGACGATGCTGAGTGAGGCCGAGACGGGATCTGTGGTGTCGGCCGCGCGCGCGATGCTGCGGGAGCTCGACCCCGAAGTTCCGGCCCGGTTCCGCCCGTTCGCGGAAGTCTTCGCCGACTCGCTGGCGGCGCGGAAGTTCAACGTCATCCTCATTGGGTTCTTCGGCGTCACCGCGCTCCTGCTCGCGACGGCGGGCGTGTTTGGCGTGATGGCGTATTCGGTGAGCCGCCGCACCCGCGAAATCGGTGTGCGTGTGGCCCTCGGTGCGGGGTCCGGAGAAGTGCTGAAGATGATCCTGGGCCAGGGAATGCGCACCACCGCCATTGGCGTCGCCATTGGGATTGCCGGGGCCCTGGCGCTCACGCGCACGGTGGAGTCGCTGCTGTTTGGCGTGACGGCGAGCGATCCGTTGACGCTTGCGAGCGTAACCCTCTTGCTGGTCGTGGCGGCACTGCTGGCCTGCTACATCCCGGCCAGGCGGGCAACGAGGG
>JBDTMB010000802.1:0-1554 GCA_039934485.1 Vicinamibacterales bacterium | reverse complement strand
TGATCGCGGCATAGAGCACGTCGTGGACCAGCGTGGACTTGCCGGACCCGCTCACGCCCGTCACGCAGGTGAGCGTGTTGAGCGGGATCTCGATGTTCACGCCTTTCAGGTTGTGCTCGGTGGCGCCAAACAGCCGGATGCGCTGCGGCGATCCCTTGCGTCGCGTGGCCGGCACCGAAATGCCGAGCTCACCGCGCAGGTACTTCGCCGTCAGCGACCGCGGCTCGCGCTTGAGGCCGTCGAGCGTGCCCGAGAACACCACGCGGCCGCCGTGCTCGCCCGCGCCGAGACCCATGTCGACGACGTAGTCGGCGACGGCGATCATGTCGGCGTCGTGCTCGACGACGATCACGGTGTTGCCCTGGTCGCGCAACTGGCGGAGGATGTCGATCAGCCGCTGGTTGTCGCGGGTGTGCAGGCCGATCGACGGCTCGTCGAGGACGTACAGCGTCCCCACCAGTGCCGATCCCAGCGAGGTCGCGAGGTTGATGCGTTGCGCTTCGCCGCCCGACAAGGTGGACGACAGGCGGTCCAGCGTCAGGTAGTCGAGCCCGACATCGCGGAGGAAGCCCAGGCGCTTGCGGATCTCCTTGAGCACCTTGTCGGCAATCGCCGATTCCTTGTCGGTCAGTTTCAGGTCGGCGAAGAACTGCTGGGCCTCGCGAACGGTCCGCGCCGACGCCTTGTCGATGGTCTGGCCGCCTACCTGCACGTCGCGCGCCTCGCGGCGCAACCGGGTGCCGCCGCAATCGGGGCACGTCAGGTAGCCGCGGTAGCGGCTCAGGAAGACGCGGACATGAACCTTGTACTTCTTCTTTTCCAGCCAACGGAAGAAGCCACGCACGCCCTCGAAGTCGTCGCCGTCGCCATCGACGACGAATTTCACTTCCTCGGGCGCCAGGTCGCGCCACGGCACATCGAGCCGGACGCCCCCCGACTTGGCGGCGCGCTTGAGTTCGGCCAGCTGCGCGCGGTAGTGCGGCTTGGTCCACGGCTCGACGGCGCCCTGGTTGATCGACTTGTTCTGGTCGGGCACCACCAGCTCGAGGTCGAGCTCGATGATGTTGCCGAAACCATGGCACGTCGGGCAGGCGCCGAACGGGTTATTGAACGAGAACAGCCGGGGCTGCGGATCTTCGTACGCGATGCCGCACGTGCGGCATTCGAACTTCTCGGAGAACACGTGCCAGGTAGGCTTGGGGCTAGCGGCGGGCTTGCCCGCCGGGGCGTCGGCGGAGACAGGCGGCTCGGCCAGCTGCACGGCCCAGGCCGCGCCGCCGCCTTCGCCGTATGCGGTTTCGATCGAGTCGGTGAGCCGGGTCCGCATCTCGCCTTCGAGCTTGATGCGATCGACCACCACCCGCAACACTGACGCCTTCCGCACCAGGGCCGGATCCAGATCGTCGAACGCCACGGCCTGATCGTCGATCAGCAGGCGGCCGAACCCCTTGCGCCGCAAGTTGTCCAGGGCCGCAGATGACGCAGAATCATCAATCAGGGCCGCAGATGACGCAGAACCATCAATCAGAGCCGCAGATGACGCAGAACCATCAA
>JBDTMB010000801.1:0-1565 GCA_039934485.1 Vicinamibacterales bacterium | reverse complement strand
TGGGAGGTGTGAGGGCAGGCATCGGCGTCATCTGCGGCTCTGAGAAACGTCCTTTATCTGTGTTTATCTGTGGCCCCATCTATGTTTATCTGTGGCCCCATCTGTGTTTATCTGTGGCCCCTGTGGCACAATCACGGATTGGATGACTGAACCGGTAATACTCCCGCGGGCCGAGCATACGATTTCCCGCAAGGAACTCGATCCTGACGCCCTGAAGGTGCTCTATCGACTGAACGAGTCGGGCTACACGGCGTATCTGGTCGGCGGCAGCGTCCGCGACCTGTTGTTGCGACGCCGGCCCAAGGACTTCGACATCGGCACCTCGGCGCATCCGTATCAAATCAAGAAACTCTTTCGCAACTGCTGGATCATCGGCCGCCGCTTCCGGCTGGCGCACGTCCGCTTCGGCACCAAGGCCATCGAGGTCGCGACCTTTCGCAAGAACATCCTGCCCGGCACCGAGAGCGAGCCGGCCACGGCGCCGGCCGACACCGATTCCGCCGCCGACCTCCTGATCAAGCACGACAACACGTTCGGCACGCCCGAAGAAGACGCCTTCCGCCGCGACTTCACCATCAACGCGCTCTTCTACGACATCGCCACGTTCGGAATCATCGATTACGTCGGCGGCCTGCAGGATCTCAAGGACGGGTTGATCCGCTCCATCGGCGATCCCAACGATCGGTTCCAGGAAGACCCGGTCCGCATGATGCGCGCGATCGTGATGGCGTCGCGGCTCGACTTCCGCCTCGATGCGCCGGTGGCCAAGGCCATCGCCACGCACCGCAAGCTCATCGCCACCTCGTCGACGGCGCGGTTGATCGAGGAGTACTACAAGGTGCTGCGTTCCGGCGCGGCGGAGAAAACCTTCCGCGCGCTCGCCGAGCACCGCCTGCTGGAACCGATCACCCCCGAACTGCAGCGCGGCGCGAAGAACCTGGCGTTATGGGAGGCGCTGGCCGAACTCGACACCTATCGCCACAAGTTCGAGAGCGCGCCGGCCACGCTCACCAACTCGATCCTGCTCGGCACGCTGCTGATTCCCCTGGGATTGATGCCGAAAAAGGACTTCGCGGTCGACTCGGACGAGGACGACGCGGATGACGTGGAGCCGGAATCGCCGCCCGAGCTGGTCCCCGTGAAGGGCCGGGCGAAATGGAAGCGCGCGCCGAAGGAGCCGATCCTGAAGATCGGTGCGCTGCCGATCGGCCGCAAGGATACCGAGCGCCTGCGCCAGGTGCTGTCGCTGCAAGGGCGCATCGGCGACCTCGAGATGTCCCCGCGCGCCAAGCGCGCGTTGATGCATCGCGGTCCCTTTGAAGAGGCGCTGACGTGGTTCGAAGTCCACGGTGGCGAACCCGCCGTGCTGGAACACTGGAAAGGCTTTATCGAGGCGCTCGGGCCGGAAGCCTTGCGCCCGCCCGCGGACGGGCCCGGCGCCCCTGATGGCGAGGCCCGTCGTCCCGGCGTGGGCCGGCGCCGCCGCGGCCGCAGGCGCCGCGGCCGCCGGGACTTCAAGCCCCCAGGCGAAGCTTGACTCGGGGCAAACCTGAAGGTTTGCCCCC
>JBDTMB010000800.1:0-1586 GCA_039934485.1 Vicinamibacterales bacterium | reverse complement strand
TACTACGACTTCGTCTCGGTGGACAACGACCGCTATCTGATCAACGGTCAGAACCGGCAGGTGATGCTCTCGGCGCGCGAACTGAATCCGGCCGCACTGCCCAATCGCACGTGGGTCAACGAGCGGCTGGTCTTCACGCACGGCTACGGCCTCACGCTGGGCCCGGTGAACCAGGTTACGCCGGAAGGCTTGCCGGTGCTGTTCGTGCGCGACCTGCCGCCGACCACGACCGTAGACATCAACATCACCGAGCCCAGCATCTATTTCGGCGAGCTCACCAACGATTACGTGATCGCGCGGACGCGGGCGCAGGAGTTTCACTATCCCAAGGGCGAAGACAACGTCTACAACCAGTACGCCGGCACCGGCGGCATCCCCCTCACGTCGTTTTGGACCAAGCTGCTCTTCGCCGCGCGCTTCCGCTCCTACCAAATCCTGCTGAGCGACGACATCACCAGCGAGAGCCGGCTGATGTTCGATCGCCAGATTCGCACCCGCGTCTCAAAGATCGCGCCGTTCCTCCTCTACGACGACGATCCGTATCCCGTCGTCACCGAGGGCCGCATCGTCTGGATCCAGGACGCCTACACGGTCACCGACCGGTATCCGTACGCCACCTCGGGCGCGCGCGGGCTCAACTACATCCGGAATTCGGTGAAGGTGGTAATCGACGCTTATCAGGGGACGGTCAATTTCTACTTCGCCGAGCCCTCGGATCCGATCGCGCAAACCCTGGCCAGCGTCTTCCCCACGTTGCTGCGGCCGCTGACCGACATGCCGGAAGACCTGCGCAAGCACGTGCGCTATCCCGAGGGCATTTTCAAGATTCAAGCCTCGGTCTTCGCGACGTATCACATGACCAACCCGGCGGTCTTCTACAACAAGGAAGATCAATGGGAAGCGCCCGCCGTCGACAGCAGCGGCGAGAACCAGCGGATGGAGCCCTACTACGCGATGATGAAGGTGCCGGGCGAGCACAACGCCGAGTTCATCCAGATGTTGCCGTTCACGCCGCGCCGGCGCGACAACCTCGCGTCGTGGATGATCGCGCGCAGCGACGGCGAGCATTACGGCAAGCTGGCCGTCTTCGCGTTCCCCAAGCAGACCCTCGTCTTCGGCCCGCAGCAAGTCGTGGCCCGCATCAACCAGGACCAGACGATCTCGCCGCAGATTACGTTATGGAACCAGCGCGGCTCGGAAGTGATGCAGGGCACCTTGATGGTGATCCCGATCGAAGAGTCGCTGATCTACGTGCGGCCGCTGTATCTGCGCGCGCAGGCCGGCCGCATCCCCGAACTCACCCGCGTGATCGTCGCCTACCAAAACCGGATCGTGATGGAGCGGACGCTCGACCAGGCGATCGCGCGGCTCTTTGGCGAGACCGATCGCGCGGCGCGGCCCGCCACGGCGGCGCCCACCACCGGCGTCGCCGCCACACCCGCGAGCCCGGAGCCAAACGCCGAGGCCAGCACCGAGGCATGGGACCGCATGGCCGCCGAAGCGCGCGACACCTACCAGCGCGCGCTCGAAGCGCAGAAGGCCGGCGACTGGGCGAAATACGGCGACGAGATCAAGCGGCTCGGGGA
>JBDTMB010000799.1:0-1603 GCA_039934485.1 Vicinamibacterales bacterium | reverse complement strand
GTGTCGTTCGCCGTCTCACCGGGACCGACGATCGGCATCTTGGGGTCGTCGATGACGGCGTAGCCCTGCGTGAGGAACATCATGTGGAGCGTTCCCCATCCTGGCGTGGTGAAGCGATCCGAGGAACCGGTGACCTGCCCGGCGAGCTTCGGGTCGGTGAACTCCTGCGGGTAGGCCCACAGGATGGCCGGCAGCCGGCCCTGCGCCGGCGTCCAGCCCGGCGGCGTGTAGATGGTGGCGCGCAACTGCACGCCGTCCTTGCGCGTGTAGGTGACCATCTCCGCCTTCACGCCTTGCAGGGCCGGAGCCGGATCGCCATAGGCGCTGACGACGCGACGGCTGGCCGATTCGCGGCCGCGCACGTAGACGTTGGGAGCGGAGCTGCGCGTTTCGTAGCGCGTGACGAACTTCGCGCCATCATCAGACAGCAAACCGACAATGGTTTCGTAGCCGCCGGGGTCGGTCTGGAAGATGCGCTCCCTGGCGCCGGTCTTGATGTTGACCTTGTCGAGGAAGGGGCGGTCGCCCTGCGGTGAGGAACCCACGCCGGTGAGGAACACGGTGTCGCCCGTCTGGAACGGCGCCTCGGCGCCGGAGGTGCGAACCTGGCGAAGCGGCTGGCCCGGGTTCGCGTAGGAATCTTCCGAGCTTCGCTCGAAGAGTTTCCGCAATTGTGGAGGCGACCCTTTAGGGTCGCCTGGAGCTGGCAAGTCGATCACCGAAGTGCGAACCATGCGCGTGGCGCGATCGCCTTCGTTGATCCAGCCGACGCCGGCGGAGGTCCAGGTCACGTTCTGCACGCGCCACGCGGTCCGCGCGATCTCCGTCGGTGCGCCGGTGAACGGCGCGGCGAGGGTCACCACCTTGTCCCGCGGCGTCACCTTGCTCCTGGGATCGCCGCCGTCGAGCGCTTCAGCCCACACCACGGTGGCCGGCTGAACGGGGTTCCAGCGATAGGCGCGCGGTCCCGGCAGTACGCCGCCGGGCGGGACGGCGTCGCCAACGGGAAGGTCCGCGATGGCCTTCACGATCGCGCCGCTGCGATCCCAGATTTCAATCGAGGTCGGGAAATCGTCGTAACGGACGTGCCACGAGAACGGCCGCTTGATGCGCGCGACGAGCGCGAAGCGCCCATCGGGCGACATGTGGAAATCCTCGAAGATCCCGGCGCGGCCGATGGGAGTGCGTTGGCCGCTGGTGGCGTCGACCAGCGCCAGCTGGCCGGTGACGTAGTACTCAAAGAGCGCTTCGTCGTGCGTGCTGGCGAGCATGTCCTCGAACGTGGCGTTGGCCGCGGCGCGGCCGCGACTCTCCTGGATGTTCGGGCCCGTGGGCACTTCGCTCTTGGCCGGCGCGGCGCCGCGGTTGGCGGCGGTGAACGAACAGAGCAACGACGAGCCGTCGCCCACCCAGGAGCAGGGCGTGACGCCGAGCGCGAAGTTCAACTGGGCCGGGGTCAGCGCCTTGGCCTGCCCGGTGGCGACGTCGGCGACCCACAGCTCGATGCCGTTGTCGCGCGTCTGCGTGAAGGCGAAGCGCCGGCCGTCGGCGGAATAGCCGATCCAGCTGATCGCGGGGGAGGCCGGCAACGTCACCTTGCGCT
>JBDTMB010000798.1:0-1606 GCA_039934485.1 Vicinamibacterales bacterium | reverse complement strand
TCTGGTCTCGGCCCTGGTGAATCTCGGCTACCATCGACAAAACTTGGACAAGGTCCTCGACAAGGTGCTGGCGTCATCGACCGAGCCCCGGTTCGAGGATGTCCTGCGCGCCGCCCTGAAGGAACTGTCTCGCGCATGAGCGATCCCCGCCTGCTCACGCCGTCGCGCGTCGACGATGAGGCCCAGGACGAAGCGGGTCTGCGCCCGCGACGGCTCGACGAGTACATCGGGCAGGACCGCGTCCGCGAGAACCTGCAGGTGTCGATCGCGGCGGCGCCGCAGCGCGGCGAGGCGCTCGATCACACGCTGCTGTACGGCCCGCCGGGCCTTGGCAAGACCACGCTCGCCTACGTGATTGCCAACGAATTGGGCGTGCCGATTCGCACCACCGCCGGCCCGGTGATTGAAAAGCCGGGCGACCTCGCCGGCATCCTGTCCAACCTGCAGCCCAGGGAAGTGCTCTTCATCGACGAGATTCATCGCCTGTCGCCGGCGATCGAGGAGATCTTGTATCCGGCGATGGAGGATTTCGAGCTCGACATCGTGATTGGCCAGGGGCCGGGCGCGAGGTCCGTCAAGGTGCCGGTGGAGCCGTTCACGCTGGTCGGCGCGACGACGCGGGCCGGACTGCTGACCTCGCCGCTGCGGGCGCGCTTCGGCATCGTGCATCGCCTCGACTTCTACGCGCCGCGCGACATCGAAGAGATCGTCCGCCGCTCGGCGCGCATCCTGAACGTGCCGATGGACGATGCAGCGGCGGTGGAAATCGCGGGGCGCTCGCGCGGCACCCCGCGCATCGTCAACCGCCTGCTGCGGCGCGTCCGCGACTTCGCGCAGGTGCGCGCCGACGGGCGCATCACCCTGGAAGTGGCGCGGGCGGCGATGACCCTGCTCGAGATTGATCAGTACGGCTTCGACGAAAGCGACCGCCGGCTGGTGCTCACGATCATCGACAAGTTTGGCGGCGGGCCGGTGGGCCTGGGCAGCCTTGCGGCCGCGCTCAGCGAAGAGACCGACGCCATCGAAGACATGTACGAACCGTATCTGATCCAGATCGGGTTTCTGGAACGCACACCGCGCGGCCGTCTGGCGACGGCGCGCGCTTATGACTATTTCGGGCGCACGATGCCCGGAAGGGGGCTGTTTTGAACGTCCGCCGAGTGGAAATCAAGAGTCTGGCGACCTACGTGCCGCCGCGCCTGCTGACCAACGCCGACCTCGAAAAGATGGTCGACACCACCGACGAGTGGATCCTGCAGCGGACCGGGATCAGGCAGCGGCACATCGTCGATCCGGGCGTGGCGACGAGCGACCTTGCGGCGGAAGCGGGGCGGGAGGCCATCAAGCGGGCCGGCCTGGAGCCGGACGACATCGACCTGATCATCGTCGGCACCGTGACGCCCGACATGATGTTTCCGAGCACCGCGTGCCTGGTGCAGCACAAGATCGGCGCGCGCAAGGCGTGGGGCTTCGACCTGTCCGCGGCCTGTTCGGCATTTACCTATTCGCTGACCGTGGGCAGCCAGATCGTCGCCGCGGGTGGCGCACGCAACGCGCTGGTGATCGGCGCCGACGTGATGTCCAGCATCATCGACTACACCGATCG
>JBDTMB010000797.1:0-1617 GCA_039934485.1 Vicinamibacterales bacterium | reverse complement strand
GTCCGGCTTTACGCTCAACCCCATCGCCTGGGCGGGCGCCGGCGCACGTTGGGTTGGTGGGCTCTTCGCCGGCTCGTCGAAGGTTGAGGCGGAGACGCCGGGCGCCACGGAAAGCGCCACGCAGTCTCGCGCGATCGACGCCTTCCTAAGGGGGTTAACGGTCGCGCCGGTTCGCAACAGTCGCCTGGTAGATGTCAGCTACAGATCGTCCGATCCCGAGATATCCTCGCGCGTGGCCAATGCGCTTGCGAAGCAGTACATCGAGCAGAACCTGGAGTTCAAATTCCTCGCCACAAAAGAAGCCACCGACTTTCTTAACGCGCGCACGGCCGAGCAGCGCAAGGCACTCGAACAGAGCGAACAGGCTTTGCAGAAGTACCGGGAGAAGACCGGCGCCGTCGCGCTCGAAGATCGTCAAAACATCGTCGTGCAACGGCTTTCGGATCTGAACGCAGCCGTGACCAGAGCGAGGACGGATCGGATCGAGAAGGAATCGGTTTACAACCAGATCCGTGCGATTCAAAGCGACCGCGCGGCGGTTGACACGTTCCCCGCCATCCTGAACAACACCTTCATCCAGCAGCTCAAGGGCCAGTTGAACGAGCTGCAGCGGCAGAAGGCCCAACTGGCCGAAAAGCTGGGCGCGCGGCATCCCGACATGGTGAAGGTGGACTCGGCGATTGCGACAACCGAAACGCGCATCAGTGCCGAAGTCGGGAAGGTCGTGCAGGCACTTCGTAACGACTACCAGGCGGCGCTGGCCAACGAGCGCGCCCTCCAGGCTTCGCTCGATCAGCAACGCGGTGAGGCGCAGGATCTGAATCGAGCGTCCATTCAATACGGCGTGCTGCAGCGCGATGCCACCAGTAACCAGACGATGTTCGCAGGGCTCCTGGAACGGAGCCGGGAGACAGGCATCTCCGGTGAGCTCAAGACCAGCAACATTCGGATCGTGGATCTGGCTGAGACGCCCCGAGGCCCATCGAGCCCCAACAAGACTGGTAACCTGTTACTTGCGATCTTTGGTGGATCATTTCTCGGTATCGGCCTGGCGTTCTTCTTCGAGTATCTCGACAGCCGGATCAAACAGCCCGACGAGATCAAGTCGCAGCTGGGCTTGCCGTTCCTTGGGATGATTCCCTTGTTTGTGAACAAAGAGACGACTGGCCCGCCCCTGATTGGCAACGGCATGCCGAACGAGTTTTCGGAAGCCTTTCGAGGCATACGCACGAACGTCCTTTTTTCATCGGCGGATGCGGGACCGAAATCAATCGTTGTTACCAGCACCGGCCCGGGTGAGGGCAAGAGTGTCGTCTCCGCGAATATCGCCATGTCGCTGGCGCTTGCCGGCCAACGGGTGCTCCTGATCGACGCGGACATGCGCCGGCCCAAGACGCATGAGTTGTTCGGCGTCGCTCTTGAGCCTGGCTTGTCGAACGTGATGGTAGGGGACGCGAAGGCCAGCGAAACTGTAAAGAGGACGCTGACGCCTAACCTATGGTTGATGGCGGCCGGCAAGCACCCACCGAATCCTGCGGAGCTTCTCGGCTCCAAGCGATTCAAGGATTTCCTATCGTCGCTTGGCGAACACTTCGATTGGGTGATCATGGATTCGCC
>JBDTMB010000796.1:0-1619 GCA_039934485.1 Vicinamibacterales bacterium | reverse complement strand
CCGGAGCCGATCCAGAGGTGCATTGAGGCCGGCATCAACGGTGTCAACCCGCCGCTCGACACCGACGCGGACGGGGTGCCGGACGACATCGACAACTGTCCGTTGACGCCCAACCCCGATCAGGCCGACGCCGACCACGACGGCATCGGCGACACCTGCGACGACATGATCGCGCCCAGCATCGCCTGTGCCGCGCCCGATGGCGTGTGGCACGCCGGCAACGTGTCCCTCGCCTGCACGGCGAGCGACGGCGGCACCGGGCTGGCGAATGCCACTGACGCCTCGTTCTCCCTGATCACGTCGGTGGTCGACGACATCGAGGATGCCAACGCGAGCACCGACAGCCGCGTCGTGTGCGACCTCGCAGGTAATTGCGCCCAGGCCGGGCCGATTGTCGGCAACAAGATCGACCGGAAGGATCCCGTGATCACCCTGTCCACGCCGCCAAACGGAGCGGTGTATCAACTGGGACGAGTCGTGAATGCGAGCTACAGCTGCGCGGACGGCGGCTCGGGTCCTGGCACCTGCAGCGGCACCGCGGCCAACGGCGCGGCGATCGACACGTCGTCGATCGGATCGAAGACATTTGTCGTCAACGCGGCCGACGCTGTCGGCAACCTGTCGAGCACCGCGGTGACCTATGCCGTCGCCGCGGCCACCATCAGCATCAGCAACCTCCCGGCCAGCGGGTTTGTCGGCGGCAGCTTTGTGCCGGCCTATGTCTATGCCGGCGACGGCGCCACCTCGGTGACGTCGAGTACGCCTGAGAAATGCACGGTGTCCGGCGGAATCGTGACCTTCGTGAAGAAGGGCACTTGCGTCCTGGTGGCGCATGCCGCTGGAACGGCGAACTTCGATCCGGCGACCGGCGGCGGGCAATGGATCCCGATCGTCAAGCAGACGACGACCATCAGCATCAGCAATATTCCGGCCGGCGCGGTCACGGGCGGAATGTTGACGCCGGTATTCGCGTATTCCGGCGACGGGATGACGCATGCACGGTCTGAGACGCCGGCTGTCTGCAGGGCGCACGACGGCGTGGTGAAGTTTGTCGGAGCGGGGACGTGCACGCTCGTCGCCAGCGCCTCGGCCTCCGGCGTTTATGAAAGGACCGTCGGCAGCCCGCAATCGTTCGTGGTTGGTCCCGCCATGCCGACCATCCGTCTCAAGAACATTCCGGACAAGCCCAGGGTGGGCAAGTCCTTCGAGCCGCGCTTCGACTACGACGGCGATGGTGCGACTTCGGTCACATCCGGCACGCCCGACATCTGCCGCGTCACCCATGGCCAGGTCCAATTCCTGGCCGCCGGCACCTGCACGCTGACCGCCCACGCCACCGCGACGGTCAGCTACCTGGCCGCGATCGGGCTACCGCAGTCGTTCCTGGTCAATCATCGTGGACGCACGGAAGAACCGTGACAGGTCCTTGAACGCGCGAGCGCGGTGCGAGATCGACGCCTTCTCGGCGTCGGTCAGCTCCGCGGTCGTGCGGCCCAGGGGCGGATACAAGAAGATTGGGTCGTAGCCAAACCCGTTGGCGCCCGCGGCCCGGCCGGCGATGGTGCCTTCCACCGTCGTTTCGGTTTCAAGGAGAATGTGTGATGGATCGGCGAGAGTCA
>JBDTMB010000795.1:0-1625 GCA_039934485.1 Vicinamibacterales bacterium | reverse complement strand
GCGGTGATCGAAGCGCTCCGCTACGCCAGCTCGCTGGCGAAGGACGTGCGGGCGGTCTACGTCAACGTCAACGCCGACTCGCTGGTGGCGCTCAAGCGCGACTGGCCGCAGTGGGGCTCGCACGTCAAGCTGGTGGTGCTGCAGTCGCCCTACCGGTCGATGACCGAGCCGCTGCTCGAGTACATCGATCGGATGGAGAAGGAACATCCCAACGACTACATCACCGTGATCCTGCCGGAGTTCGTGGTGAAACACTGGTGGCATCACCTGTTGCACAATCAGAGCGCGTTGACGCTGAAAACGGCCCTGTTCTTCCGCCGCCGCGTGGTGACAACATCGGTGCCGTTTCATCTGGAGGAATAATCTTCCGTTGACTTGACCGAGTGGGCGCAAGAGCGCATGATCAAGGGGCCTAGTCCGCCGGGTCGCCGGCGGAACGGGGGACCCAGCACCGGGGCGTATCGTGGAGGGCGATGGCTTGAGCCGTCGCCGTTGCGACGGAGACCTCCAACCTCCGAGCCCGACAGCTAACCTCGTCGGCCATGTGGAGGAAATGATTCCGTGTTTGCACCGCTGAAGCGGCTCGTCGTCGGCCGCCCGATTGCTTCGTACCACGCCGATCATCAACGGTTCGGCCTGCTGGGCGGCCTGGCTGTGCTGTCCTCCGACGCGCTGTCGTCGGTGGCCTACGCCACTGAAGAAGTCCTTCGCGTCCTGATGGTCGGCGGCCTCGCCGCGATGGCGCTGGGCCTGCCGATCTCGATGCTGATCGCCGGCCTGCTGGCGCTGGTGGTCTACTCCTATCGGCTGACGATCCACGCCTATCCCGGTGGCGGCGGCGCCTACATCGTGTCGCGCGACAACCTGGGACCGTACGCCGGCCTCACCGCGGCGGCGGCCCTGCTGATCGACTACACACTCACCGTGGCCGTGAGTATCGCCGCCGGCGTGTCGGCGATCACCTCGGCGATTCCGGCTCTTCACGTCAGTCGGGTCGTGATGGGCCTGACCTTTGTTGGCCTGTTGATGCTCGGGAACCTCCGCGGCGTGAAGGAGTCGACCAAGCTCTTCGGCGTGCCGGTGTATGCGTTCGTTGGCGTGATGATCGGCCTGATTGCCACCGGCGCCTGGCGCGCGTTCAGCGGCACGATTGCGCCCCTCGAGGTGGTCAACCCGCTGCCCACCTTCAACACCGGCACCCTCACCACGTTTGCGCTGCTCACGGCGTTTGCCAATGGCTGCACGGCGATGACTGGTGTTGAAGCCGTCTCGGACGGGGTGCCGGCCTTCAAGGAGCCGTCGCCCACCATCGCCGCCCGGACGCTGGTCTTGATGGCGGTGCTTGGGATCACCATGTTCCTGGGCATCAGCATGCTCGCCCACGCGTATGCGGTGGTGCCCAGCGAGACCGAGACGGTGGTCTCGCAGCTCGCCCGTGGCGTGTTTGGCGGCCGCAACCTGCTCTATTACATCGTCCAGGGCGCGACGATGCTGATCCTGGTGCTGGCGGCGAATACCGCCTTTGCCGACTTCCCGCGGCTGGCGTCGATCGTGGCGCGCGACCGCTACATGCCGCGGCAGTTCATGAACCTCGGCGACAAGCTGTCGTTCTCGAACGGCATCGT
>JBDTMB010000794.1:0-1632 GCA_039934485.1 Vicinamibacterales bacterium | reverse complement strand
ACCCCTATGGTATCTTCTGCGTGCGCAAAACCCGGTACGAACCAAGGAGTTCAGAATGAACGCGAGATTCCTCACGGCCCTGGCGTTGACTATCGGCGTTGCGACACCGGCCCTCGCGCGACAAGCTCCAGATCCTGCAGCCAAGCCGACCTTCACACGGGACATTGCGCCGATCTTCCAGGACAAGTGCGAGGCCTGTCATCGCCCCGACTCGATTGCGCCGATGTCGCTGGTGAGCTACGAAGAGTCGCGGCCGTGGGCACGCTCGATCAAGCAGCGCGTCGAGCAGCACCAGATGCCGCCCTGGCACATCGACAAGAGCATCGGCATCCAGGCCTTCAAGAACGATCGCTCCCTGAGCGACCAGCAGATCGCCACCATCGTGGCGTGGGTGGACGCCGGCGCGCCGAAGGGCGACCCGAAGGACATGCCCCAGGCGAAGGCATGGCCGAGCGAGCAGGGCTGGAATTTCGCGAAGCAGTTCGGCCAGGCCGCGCCAGACCTGGTGATCAAGTCCACGCCGTATACGCAGAAGGCCGGCGCCAACGACACGTGGTGGAAGCCCGTCGTCGAAACCGGCCTCAAGGAAGACCGCTGGGTGCGCGCGATTGAAATCCGCCCGGGTTCCGTGAAGGGTCGCAAGATCACGCATCACGCCATCGCCCGCCTGCAGCAGGACGATCCGGACGTTCAACAGAACGCCGATCAGGATGCCGGCGCCGGAAGCCTGAACAACACCGGCACGTTCATGGAGTGGGCGGTCGGCAAGCAGGGCGAGCAGATGCGGCCGAACAGCGGCAAGCTGATGAAGGCCGGCTCGCGCATCGTGTGGGACATTCACTACTCGAGCGGCGGGGAAGACGTCACCTCCAACGTCGAACTCGGCATCTACTTCTATCCCAAGGGCCAGGAGCCGAAGTTCAAGCAGACGCTGCACCTAATGGGCGGCACCAACAGCAGCGGGGTCGACATTCCGCCCAACACGGTGAAGGCCACGCAAGGCTTCTTCGTGCTGCGCGAGAACGCGCGCATGGAGAGCTTCCAGCCCCACATGCACTTGCGCGGCAAGGCGATGTCGATTGAAGCCATCCTGCCGACCGGCCAGTTGCAGGTGCTGAGCTACGTCGATCACTTCAACTTCAACTGGCACAACTCCTACGTCTACGCCGACGATGCGGCGCCGCTCCTGCCGAAGGGCACGATCCTCAAGGTCACGGCGTGGCACGACAACACCGCGGCGAACAAGGCGAATCCGGATCCCAATGTGTGGGTGGGCTACGGCGATCGCACCGTCGACGAAATGGCGCACGCCTGGGTGAACGTCACTTACATGGGCGACCAGGATTACAAGGCGGAGCTCGACGCGAGGCGAGCTCGCCTGTCTTCGCGCACGACGTCACAGCAACAGTAGGGCACCCCTTTAGGGGTGCCTGAGCGAAACCTATGAACGTGAATCGCATTGTCCTTGCCGCGCTGGTGGCGGCTGGTTGGGTCGTGTCTGGTTCCGCCCAGATTCCGCAGGCGCCGCTGCAGCTGGCGCCGCTCGGCGCCTCGGGTGAAGCCGTCTTCCCGGCGTTCGAAGGGTGGGGACCGTCCAAGGACGGCCAGCAGAACGTGTTGCTGATCGGCTAT
>JBDTMB010000793.1:0-1668 GCA_039934485.1 Vicinamibacterales bacterium | reverse complement strand
GTGCGGCGCCGCCCTCCTCGCCGCCTACCTCCCCGCGCGACGCGCGGCAAGGCTGGACCCGACGACTGCGCTCCGCGAGTCGTAGTTCGCATATAGTAAACGGCCGAGGAGCTCCTTTGGCCGAACTTTTCCACCAGACTTACAGTCCCGTCGGTAACAGCGTCTTGTTGTCGGCGCTGGTCGCCTCGCTGGCGCCGCTCGTCCTCGCCCTGTTCCTGGCCGTGATTCGCGTGGCGCCCTGGCGCGCCGCGGTCGCCGGCGCCACGACGGCGTTCCTGCTGGCGTGGCTGGTGTGGGGCATGCCGCTGCCGCTGACGATCGCCGCGGCCACTCACGGGATGGCCTACGGCCTGTGGCCGATTTGCTGGATCGTCCTCAGCTCGGTGTTCTTCTACAACCTTTCCGTGGAAAGCGGCGACTTCGACGTGATCCGCCGATCGCTCGAGCGCCTGACGCGCGATCGCCGCATCCAGATCCTGCTGGTGGCGTTTTGCTTCGGCGCCTTGATCGAAGGCATCGCAGGATTCGGGGCGCCGGTGGCGATTACCGCCTCGATGCTGGCCGGACTCGGCTTTGAGCCGATCATGGCGGCGGTGCTCGCGCTCATCGCCAACACGGCGCCGGTGGCGTTTGGCTCGCTGGGCATTCCGGTGACGACGCTCGGGGGCCTGCTGGCGCCGATGCTCGGGCACGACACGCAGACCACGACGCGCGCGCTCTCGGCGATGGTGGGCCGGCAACTGCCCCTTTTCTCGCTGGCGATTCCCGCCTACCTGGTGGTGCTCTATGCGGGCTGGGGCCGGATGCTGGCGGTGTGGCCGGCCGTGCTCACCGCGGGCCTGACGTTTGCAATCGGACAATTCACGGTGTCGAACTTTGTCGGCCCCGAACTCACCGACACCCTGGCGGCGCTGCTCTCTCTGGCGTCGGTGGCGGTGCTCCTCCAGTTCTGGCAGCCCTCCGACGACTACGCCGGCAAAGCGGCGCCCTCGACGAGCGTGATTCACGACCCCTCGAGCCGCGTCTTCCGCGCTTATGCGACCTACGGCATCCTTGTCCTCACCGTGCTCGTGGGCCAGATCGGCAACCTCGCGGGACTGTCAAACATGAAACCGCCGGCCAACGTCACGGCGCTCTTCCGTTGTGGACAGATCGGCAACAAGCTCTGCCCCGATCCCTGGATCGGCGAGAACGCGTCGGTCGATCCGCAAGGCCTTCGCTTTCCGGTATGGGAGTTCAACTGGCCCGGCGCGTACAACGTGGTGGACGGCAAGATCACCGCGATCGTCCAGCGCGAAGCGCCGGTGGTGGCGGCCTCGAGTCCGTATCCCCTGACCTTCCGCCTCGATTTCATGGCGGCGGCGGGGACCCTGGTGTTCTTCGCCTCGCTCCTGGCGTTCGTGCCGATGCTGATGGCGGGGGCGAGCGTCC
Source organism: Vicinamibacterales bacterium (assembly GCA_039934485.1). Lineage (GTDB taxonomy): Bacteria > Acidobacteriota > Vicinamibacteria > Vicinamibacterales > UBA2999 > 12-FULL-67-14b. Next base: position 237 of record JBDTMB010000793.1, on the reverse strand, counting down.
GCTCGCTGGGCACGGCGTTTCGAAAAACCATCAATCAGCTACGGTGGCCCGTCGTGACGATTGCGTTCATCCTCTCGATTGCGACGGTGATGAACTATTCGGGGATGACCTCGTCGATGGCGCTCGCGCTGGCCAAGACCGGCTGGCTGTTCCCCTTCTTCTCGGCCTGGCTCGGGATGATTGGCGTCTTCCTGACCGGCAGCGACACCTCGTCCAACACGCTGTTTGGACCGCTGC
>JBDTMB010000792.1:0-1671 GCA_039934485.1 Vicinamibacterales bacterium | reverse complement strand
ACTCGATGGTGGAATCGCGGCTCGAGAAGGGCGTGATCTGGGTCGGCGCCAACGACGGCCCGGTGTCGGTGTCGCGCGACAACGGCAAGACCTGGAAGCGGGTCACCCCACAAGGGCTCGTCGGCGCGCGCATCCAGACCATCGAGGACTCGCCGCACCAGAAGGGCCGCGTCTACATCGCCGCGTATCGCACCACCCGCGAGCACGACCTCAAGCCGTACATCTACCGTACCGACAATTACGGTGAGACGTGGACGCTGCTGACCGACGGCAAGAACGGCATCCCGATCGATCATCCCACCCGCGTGGTCCGCGAAGATCCCAGGCAGCCAGGACTGCTCTACGTGGGCACCGAGTTCGCGGCCTTCGTGTCGTTCGATGCCGGCAAGCACTTCCAGACGCTGCAGCAGAACCTGCCGAACACGCCGGTCACCGACCTCAAGGTGTTCCGCAACGACCTGGTCGTCAGCACCATGGGCCGCTCGCTCTGGATCATGGACGATGTGACGCCGCTCCAGCAGTTGGCGGCCCTGGCGATGGGCGCGGGCGCGACCGCGGGCGCCGGCCACGATGGCGGCGACGCCGCGCGGCAGGCCGCGGGAGGCCGTGCCTCGCTTCCCGCCATCGCGCTGTTCCAACCGCGCGAGGCCATGCGGTTCCGCAACGCCACGGCGTCTGGCGGCGCGGGTGGAACGGAATACACGGCCGGCGGCGCGCACTTCGACCTCTATTTCCAGAGCGCGCCGGCGGCGGACACGAAGCTGGAAGTCACCGACCTGCGCGGACAGGTTTTGCACGCGTGGGCGGTGGTCACCGCGCGCGCGGGGGCACCGCAGGGCCGCGGCGGATTCTTCCGGCCGTCGTCCAACTCCGCGGGCATCCGTCCCGAAGCCGGCATGCAGCGCATCACGTGGGACCTGCGCTTTCCCGGGCCGTGGACACCGAACACGCCCGATGGCGGACCCGGCGGGCCGATGGTCCCGCCCGGACGCTACACCGTGAAGCTCACCTCGGGCGGCCAGACGATCACGCGCACGCTCGACATCAAGACCGATCCGCGTGTGGCCGGCGACGGGGTGACCGACGCCGACATCGCCGAGCAGGTGAAGTTCCAGCTCCAGGTCCGCGACGCGATTGGCGACGCGAGAAAGCTGCAGCAGCGGATCGAAGACGCGATGCAGAAGGCCGGCGTCAAGGCGCCTGGCCCCGCCGCGCCCGGCGACACGCCGGCGAACACGAAGTACGCCAACCCGCTGCAGCAGGTGTGGGCGCAAGTCGTCACCACGCCCGGCATCTACACGCAGGGGATGCTGATCGATCAGCTGCAGAACGTGCAGCGCGAGGTCAACCAGGCGGACCAGAAGATCGGCAAGGACTCGTACGATCGCTACGCCGATCTAATGAAGGAACTCGCGGCGCTGGAAGCCCAGCTCAAAAAGATCACGGGATCCTAGCAACGGACGTGAACCACGGAGAACTCGGAGGACACGGAGGACATCTTCTTGAACCGCTCATTTCAAGCAACTCCTCCGTGTTCCCCGTGGTCTCCGTGGTTGGCGTCCGTGGGAGCATGACATGTGTGACTTCGGCGAACCACACCATCGCCACCATGAAAAAGACTTCGGCTTCCTCGTCGACGTCCCCGAGATTCGCGCGCTGATCGCGGAGACC
>JBDTMB010000791.1:0-1682 GCA_039934485.1 Vicinamibacterales bacterium | reverse complement strand
CGTTTTCTTGGCGCGAACCGGGTCCACTTCGCTGGAAAACGCTCTAGTACTACTGAGTCAATTTGAAGCGGCCGTTGAGGCCTGAGAATCAAGTATTTGTAGAGATTCAGATTTTGGCACGCGGAGGGCCGGATGAGTCTCAACGATCACGAGGAAGTCGAAGCGCGGTTTGCGGCCTATGTCGATGGGCTTTCGAGCGTCATCGGTCACGTGAGGCGCACGAGGCAGTTGCGCGATTATTGCACGGGTTTGGTGCTGCCTGGGGAGCGCAAGAGCGTCGAGCCCATGGCGGCGCGGACGGCTCCGGAGCGAACGGCGGCGCAGCACCAGTCGCTGCTGCATTTTGTCGGCAATGCGTGCTGGTCGGATGCAGACGTACTGGCCAAGGTGCGGGAGCTGGTGTTGCCGGCGATCGAGAAGAACGGCCCGATCGAGGCATGGATCATCGACGACACCTCGTTCCCCAAGCAAGGCAAGCACTCGGTCGGCGTGCACCATCAATATTGCGGTCAACTCGGCAAGCAGGACAACTGCCAGGTGGCGGTGTCGCTGTCGATCGCCAATCACGCGGCCAGCCTTCCGGTCGCCTATCGGCTGTATTTGCCGCAGGACTGGACCAAGGATCGTGCACGGCGGAAGAAGGCCGGCGTCCCGAAGCAGATCAAGTTCAAGACCAAACCGGAGATCGCGCTGGAGCAGATGCGCTGGGCCTGCGAGAGCGGTCTGCCACGCGGCGTCGCGTTGATGGATGCGGCCTACGGCAGAGACTCGCGGCTGCGTGCGGGCCTGACGGAGCTGGGCGTGCCTTACGTGGTCGGCATCGTGCCGACCATCTTGATGTGGGCCCCTGGCAGCGGCCCACGGCGGATGGACAAGCCGATGAACAACACCGGCCGCCGCGACGAGCCCGAACTGGTATCGGCCAAGGAAGTGGCGCTTGGCCTGCCGAAGCGCGCCTGGCGCACGGTGACATGGCGAGAGGGCTCAGCCGATCGGCTGTCCTCACGCTTTGCGCGGGTGCGCGTCGGTGTCGGATACAACAAGCTGATCCCCGAGCAGCTGCCGGCTGAGTGGCTGCTGATCGAGTGGCCCGAGGGCGAGGCAGAGCCGAGCAAATACTGGCTCTCAACGCTGCCGGAGGACATCAGCTTCCAGCGGCTCGTCGATTTTGCCAAGCTGCGCTGGCGCATCGAACGCGACTATCAGGAACTCAAGCAGGAGGTCGGGCTCGGCCACTACGAGGGCCGCGGCTGGCGCGGCTTCCATCACCATGCAACCCTGTGCATCGCCGCTTACGGCTTCCTCGTCGCCGAACAGGCGACGATTCCCCCCTCAGGACCTCGTTCCGCCGCGCCGTTCCAGGCATCTCGCCTACCCGACGATTACCGACCCAGAGGATCTGCCCTTGCGGCCTGAACGCCACATCCCGAACTCGATCGCAACCCTGCGCGTGCGACTGATCCATGCGCTCAGCAAAAACCTGCCGCGATGTCCTTGCTGTGGCGCCGTCGTCGCGTCAAGGAGACGACAAAAATTCATGACGCAGTAAGATTAGCGAAGCGTAACCCACCAATTCTCTAGCCGCATCATGGCGGGTTACGCCTTCGGCTAACCCACCCTACGGCAGCTACACCCTCTCGATAATTGTCGCCGTGCCCATGCCGCCGCCGATGCACAGCGTC
>JBDTMB010000790.1:0-1683 GCA_039934485.1 Vicinamibacterales bacterium | reverse complement strand
GGCGGTGGACGATGACCACGACAAAGACCGCTCTGTACGACGCGCTCACCTTGGAAATCGAGCGAGCGGACGCGCTCTCATTACACATCGAAAGTCGCTTGTCGACGCTGAGTGATGACGCCACCAACGCGCCGGAGCTCTACGCGCTCAGCATCATCGCGCGTGAGGTGTGCGAGGTACATCAACGGATTCTCGAAAGGGCTCTCGAGCTGCACGAGAGCCGGGCACGACGCCGGCAGCCTGACCCGGGGCGCGCGGCGAAGGGAACGATCGGATACCGGCGCGCAGCCATCGCCGCGGTCCCGAACAAGGGCGGCGCCGCATGAGTGACACGACGCGTGTGACCGAAGATGATCGCAAAGCAATGGCGTCCTATATCGCGATGGTGGTTCGGAATACCCTTGAACACTTTCACCGTGAGCACCTCAACGACGACCAGATGCGCCAGCTCAATCCCCTGATTCGGAACGCGATCTACACGGCGATGTACGCGGCGTCGGAAGTAAGCAGCGGGGACCCGGCCGCGGCGGTGTTCATGAAGTTCAACGTGGGTCTGATTCCCGACTATTGGGAGGCACCAACGCTGCTCGACGAGTACATCCTTTTCAAACGGCTACGCAGCCCGTTGACGGAAGGCGGCAACTAACATGGGAAGCATCACGCGACAGAAGGGCCGAAAGAACTTCCTGATCCGGTACTACCGTAATGGCATCCAAATGGTCGAGAGCGCCCACACAGATGACAAGACGGAGGCGAAGAACCTGCTCCGCATTCGCGAGGGCGACATCTCGCGCGGATTGCCGATGACATCCAAAGTCGGCCGACTCCGGTTCGAAGAGGCCGCGGCCGACGTCGTGAACGAATACAAGATGAACGGCCGCCGATCGGTCGACGAACTCGATCGCCGCATCACCAAGCACCTGCATCCCTTTTTCGGTGGACGTCGGATGTCCGCGATCACCGCGGCCGACGTGCGCGCGTACGTCACGGCGCGCCAGGCGGACACGACGATCGTCATTCGGGCGCACAACGTCGTGCGAAAGGACGGCACCATCCGCCGCGTTCCTGAACGGCGCCGTCCGATTGCCGCGGGGCCGTCAAACGCGGAGATCAATCGGGAGCTGACGGCCTTGAAACGCGCCTTCAGCCTCGCTGTCGAGGGCGGGAAGCTCCTTCACCAGCCACACATTCCAATGCTGGAGGAGAACAACGTACGAACCGGATTCTTCGAGCGTGAAGCCTTTGAGGCAGTGTGTCGGCACCTGCCGGCGGAGCTGGCGGCCGTCATGCGGTTCGCGTACGAGACGGGCTGGCGAATCGACAGCGAAGTGCTCCCGCTCGACTGGCGCCGAGTCGATTTCACCGAGCGCCTGAGCCCGTCCCAGATGCTCCCTGGCACCGTCAGGCTTGACGCAGGGACGACGAAGAACGGCGAGGGGCGAGTGTTCCCCTTCACCGAGGCCTTGAAGGCTGTGCTCGCCTCGCAGCACGCTGAGCACCTTCGGCTGAAGAAGGCCGGACAGATCGAACCGTGGGTATTTTTTCGGATGACGGCGACGGGGCGCGGCGGCGCGCGGCAGCCGAAACCGATTCGCCGCTTCGCAAAGGCATGGTCAGCCGCCTGCATCGCGGCCGGCTGTCCTGGGCGGATTCCGCATGACCTGCGCCGGACGGCCGTGCGGA
>JBDTMB010000789.1:0-1686 GCA_039934485.1 Vicinamibacterales bacterium | reverse complement strand
CTGTGGTCCGTGACGACGCCGGCCCAGCAACCGGCGTCCATTACCGCATTCACCGGCGCCCGCCTGATCGACGGTACCGAGCGCGCACCGATCGATGACGCCACGATCCTCGTGCGCAATGGACGAATCGTCGCGGTGGGGTCCGCCTCCGGCGTCACGATCCCGGCAGGCGCGCGGCGGGTGTCGCTGGCCGGCAAGACGGTGATCCCGGGCCTCGTCAACGCCCACGGCCACGTCGGCAACACCACCGGCATGGAGCAGGGGCACTACTCCGCGGAGAACGTCGCGCGCGATCTGAAGACCTACGCGGCTTACGGCGTCACGACGGTCTCCTCGCTTGGCGACGATCAGGCGGCTGGCATCGCCGCGCGCGACCGCCAGCGCACGCCGTCACTCGATCGCGCGAGGCTGTTCGTCGCCGGACCCGTGCTCGTCCCGAAGACCGCGGACGAGGCGCGCACGCTGGTCGACGGGGTCGCCGCAATGAAGGTCGACATCGTGAAGATCCGCGTGGACGATGACCTCGGCACGACGGTGAAGCTGGCGCCGGCGATTTACAAGGCGGTCATCGACGAGGCGCACGAGAAGGGGCTGCGCGTCGCCGTGCACGTCTTCTACCTCGAGGATGCGAAGGCCGTGATTGCGGCGGGCGCCGACTTCATCGCGCACAGCGTCCGCGATGTGCCCGTCGACGCGGCGTTCACGGCGATGCTCAAGCGCCGGGACGTGTGCTATTGCCCGACGCTGATGCGGGAGGTGTCGACGTTCGTGTATGAGTCGACGCCATCGTGGTTTGCCGATCCGTTGTTCCTCAAGCACGCGGACCTGGCGGCGGTGGCGGCGCTGAAGCAGCCCGGGCGCCAACAGGCGATGTCAAACAGCAGATCGGCGCAGCGCTACAAAGCGGGGCTGGAGGTCGCCAGCCGGAACGTGAAGACGCTCGCCGACGCCGGCGTGACGATCGCGATGGGCACCGACAGCGGTCCGCCGGCGCGCTTTCAGGGGTACTTCGAGTTGATGGAGCTGGAGATGATGGCGAAAGCCGGCCTGACGCCGCGGCAGGTGCTGGCGTCGGCGACGCGGGATGCCGCCCGCTGCATGAAGCTCGACGCGGAGCTCGGCACGCTCGAGCCGAACAAGTGGGCCGACTTCGTCGTCCTCGACGCCGACCCGCTCGCGGACATCTCGAATGTCCGCCAGATCAACCAGGTCTTCGTCGCCGGGAACCCGCTGCCGTAACCGCGCTCGACGCAGGCAGCCCGGCGGGTTTCCTGTCGAACCGCACGCGACCGATGAGGCGATCGCCATCTCGCCGGCCATCGCGATCTGCTTTACGGCACTGCGCCTGGTCAGTCGTTTCGACATCGAGCGAAGGCTAGGCCACAGATGGACGCAGATGCCAGAGGGAAATGAAATCCAGGGCCGCAGATGACGCAGACACCTTTGATCGATAGAGCCAGTGCCGCAGATCACGCAGGCGCCTCACCTTCCATCGGAGACAGCCAGGGCCGCAGATGACGCAGACGCCGTCCATCGATACAACCAGGGCCGCAGATGGCGCGGGCACCGTCCATCGGAGACAGCCAGGGCCGCAGATGACGCGGACGCCGCGCATCGATCACAACCAGGGTCGCAGATGGCGCAGGCACCGTCCATCGATACAACCAGGGCCGCAGATGACGCAGA
>JBDTMB010000788.1:0-1687 GCA_039934485.1 Vicinamibacterales bacterium | reverse complement strand
GGCGTCCATGCGGCGGTCGGCAGCTCGCGGCGCGACGGCACGGGGCGCCCTTCGAGGATGAAGATGGAGTTCCAGTTCGACCCGGCGACCGGAAGCGAGAACGTGAAGGCGGCGTTCGCCACGCCAGGGACGGCGCGGATCTGCTGCAGCGCGGCGTCGAGGAAGGCGAGCCGTTTGACCTCGTCGTAGCGCTGCGACAGGTTGAATTGCGCCGAGACGACCTGGTCCGAGCTGAAGCCGGTATCGACGGCCAGGAGATTGTTCATCGTCCGCAGCATCAGCCCGGCGCCGGCGACCAGGACCAGCGCCAGGGCCACTTCTGCGAACAGCAAGACGCGCCGCGTGCCGGCACTCGCCGCCGCGGCACCGGTGATCCGCGAACTGCGCAGCAACGGCATCGCGCGGCCGGTCGCGGCCTGGATGGCCGGGACGAGGCCGAACAGCAGGCCCGTGGCGATCGAGACGATGGCGCTGAAGACCAACACCCGAAGATCGATCGTGACCATGTGGACGCGCGGCTGATCCGGCGGCACCAGCGCCATGAACGCCTGGAACCCGGCGACGGCGAGAACGATGCCGGCCGCACCGCCCGCGATCGAGAGCAGCAGGCTTTCTATCAGCATCTGCCTGGCGATCCGCCAGCCCGCGGCGCCAAGCGAGCGGCGCACGGCCATCTCCTGCGTGCGGTTGGCGGCACGCGCCAGCAGCAGGTTGGCGAGGTTCACACACGCTATCAGGAGCATCGCGGCCACCGCCCCGAGCAGCACCAGCAACATCGGCCGGGCGCTGCTGACCAGCACGTCGAACAGCGGACGGACAATCGCGCTGTTGCCGCTGTTGGACTCGGGATGTTCCTGTTCGAGTTGCCTGGCAATGCTCACCATCTCGGCGTTGGCAGACGCGAGGGTGGCCGTCGGTTTGAGCCGGCCGATGGCGGCGAGCCCGAAATGATTGCCGCGTCCCAGGTACATCGGCATGGCCGGCGTGACGAAGTTGCCGAAGGGGAAGAAAATGTCTTCCTGCCGCGCCACCGTGAACGAGCCCGGCAGCACGCCGATCACCGTGACGGGAGTGTCGTCGAGGGTGATGACCCGGCCGATGCCGGCCCGGTCGCCGCCGAGCTCGCGTTGCCAGAAACCGTGGCTGACGATCGCGACGCGCGGCACGCCGGGTTGATCGTCTGCGGGCACGAAATCCCGGCCCAGCATGGGCTTCACGCCGAGCGTGGCGAGCAGGTTCCACGTCACCTGGCGGGCCTGCAGCCGCCGAGGCATGCCGATCCCCCTCAGGTTGGTCGTCAGTCCTCGCCAGGCCGCGAGTTGTTCGAACGACGTGGCCCGGTCGCGCCAATCCTTGAAGTTGGGCCACGACACGCCGTCTTCGTTGCCGTTGATGAGCTCGCGCGCCAGCACCACGCGATCGGCGTGTTCGATGGGCAGCGGCCGCAGCAGGATGCCGTCAACCAGCGAATACACAATCGTCGTTGCGGCGATGCCGAGGGCCAGGGTGAGAATGGACATGGCGGCGAAGAGCGGCGCGCGCTTCAGGGTGCGGACGGCGTAGCGAATGTCCTGGACAAGGCCGGTCATGGGTCCACCTGTGCCGGCGCCTGCCACCGGCGGTTGAACGTAGGGACGTTCGATGCTTTCGAGGGTGTTGGCGAGCGCGGACCAATCGGGGACTTCAG
>JBDTMB010000787.1:0-1688 GCA_039934485.1 Vicinamibacterales bacterium | reverse complement strand
CGACGCCAAGCGCGGCAAGATCTTCACGCGCCTGATCAAGGAACTGACGGTGGCGTCCCGCAATGGCGGCGGCGATCCCGGGATGAACCCGCGCCTGCGGACGATCATCGCGGCGGCGAAGGAAGTGAACATGCCCGCCGACAACATCAAGAAGGCGATCATGCGCGGCACGGGTGAATTGCCCGGCATCGTCTACGAAGAGATCACCTACGAGGCCTACGGCCCCGGCGGCTCGGCGCTCATCATCGAAACGCTCACCGACAACAAGAACCGCACCGTCGGCGAGCTGCGCCACATGCTCGAGAAGCACAACGGCAACCTCGGTTCCACCAACTCGGTGGCCTGGATGTTCACCAAGAAGGGACACATCGTCGTCGACAAGGCCAAGGCCGACGAAGAAAAGCTCCTGAGCGTGGCGCTCGAGGCCGGCGCCGATGACATGCAAGACGATGGCACGGCGTGGGAAGTGTTGAGCGAGCCGACCGCCTTCGAGGCGGTCCGCGAGGCGGTGAAGGGCCTCGGCATCGAGCCCGACAGCGCGCAGGTGGCCATGCTGCCGCAGAACTACGTCACGCTGACCGGCAAGGACGCCAACCAGATGATCCGCCTGATGGACGCCCTCGACGATCACGAGGATGTCAAGCAGGTGTGGTCGAACTTCGACATCGAGGAGAAGGAGATCGAGGCCTCGCTGGCGTGAGGGTGTTCGGCATCGACCCCGGCTCGGAGCGCACGGGCTACGGCTGTATCGACAGCGACGGCCGGCGCCACCAGCTGGTGCTTTGTGGCGCGGTTCGCGCCGGGGCTGGCGCCACCTTTCCGGATCAACTCTCCATCATCTATCGTTCCCTCTCGGCGCTCCTCGCCGAGCATCGTCCCGAGTGCGTGGTGATCGAGAGCATCTTCTACGCGGTCAACGCGCGCAGCGCGCTCAAGCTCGGTCACGCGCGCGGCGTCGCGATGCTGGCTGCGACGGAAGCCGGTGTTCCGGTGATCGAATACACGCCCGCCGAGATCAAGCGCGCCGTGGTGGGCTACGGCCGCGCCGAAAAATCCCAGGTCGGCCAGATGGTGAAGCTGCTGCTGGGGCTCGACAAGGTGCCGACGCCCCACGACGCGTCCGATGCGCTGGCGATTGCGATTTGCCATCTGCACCAAGGCACCCTGCCCACGGCCAGGGGCAGGACCGCTACCGGAAAGGGCACCGGCAAGGCCGCCACCAGCTGGCGCAATTACAAGCCGGCCGCGCAATGATCGCGCATCTTCACGGGCGCGTGTTCGAGAAGCATCCCAACCGCCTGATCGTCGACGTGGCGGGTGTCGGCTACGACGTGCTGGTGCCGCTCTCGACGTTTTATACCTGCGGGGATCCGGGCGCTGACATCGCCCTGCGCATCCACACGCACGTGCGCGAGGATCAACTCTCGCTCTACGGATTTGCCACCGCGCTCGAGCAGACCATGTTCGAGAAGCTGATCGCGGTGAGCGGCATCGGCCCGAAGCTGGCGCTGGCGGTGCTCTCGGGCATCGAGACGCGCGACCTGGTGGGCGCGATCCAGCGCAACGACATCGCCCGGCTCACCGGCATTCCCGGGGTCGGCAAGAAGACGGCCAAGCGCATGTGCGTCGAGCTTCGCGATCGGCTGCCGAAGGCGGTGGCGGCGGCCGGCACGCCGGTGTCGCCGGGC
>JBDTMB010000786.1:0-1691 GCA_039934485.1 Vicinamibacterales bacterium | reverse complement strand
TGCGCTGCTCGAGGCGGCGCGCGTGCTGGCCGGACACCCAATGCCGGCGACGATCGTCTTTGCGTCGTTCACGGGCGAAGAAGCCGGCCTGCTTGGCAGCCGCGAGTACGTGAGACAGGCGGTCGCCAACCAGGTGCGCATCGTCGGCGCCCTCAACAACGACATGATCGGCTGGGCCAACGATCAGCACCTCGACAACACAATTCGCTATTCGAACCCGGGCATTCGCGACATTCAACACGCCGCCGCGTTCCTCTTTACGCGGCTCATCACCTACGACGCGCTCTACTTCAAGAGCACGGATGCCGCGGCCTACTACGACGCCTACGGCGATATCGTCGGCGGCATCGGCTCGTATCCCGTGCTCAGCAGCCCGCACTATCACCAGTCACACGATTTGCTGGAGTTCGAGAATCACGAACTGATCGCGGAGACCAGCAAGACCACCGCCGCCACGTTGATGCTCCTGGCGTCGAGCCCCTCGCGCGTGAAGGACCTGAAGGTGGTCCGGACCGGCCAGTCCGCAGTCGTGACGTGGTCGCCGAGCCCCGAAAAGGGTGTCACCTCCTACGTCGTCGCGACCGGCGCCCAGGCAGGTCAGCTGACCGTGCGAACGACGATGAAGGGGCCGCAGGCCAGCCTGACGGGTCTCGCCGCCGGCGCGGTCGTGGCCGTCAAGGCCGTCAACGCCCGCGGCCTGGAAGGCTGGGATTGGGCGCGGACGAGGGTGCCGTAAATGGGATTTAAGGATTCCGATCGATGATGTTCTGGAATCCCAATTGAGCTACACTGGAATCCATGAAAACCACGATCGACATTCCCGACCGCGAGCTTCGGGATGTCGTCCGCTTCACCGGCGCCTCCACCAAACGGGAAGCCGTGGTGGTGGCTATTGCCGACTACAACCGGCGCCGCCGGTTGGCCAAGGTCGCCGATCAGTTCGGGACACTCTCAGGTTTCATGACGAGAGATGAGCTCGCCCGGCTCCGCCAGGAGCCGTAGGCCCAATGGCGTTGCTGGTCGACACTTCGGCTTGGGTCGAAACGCTGCGGCCCGACGGCGATGCCGCGGTTCGCGCGCGGGTCGAGAGCGCCACTCGGGACGGCGAGGCGGCGCTCTGCGAGATGGTGCTGCTGGAATTGTGGATGGGCGCGGCCGGTGAGCGCGAACGCGCCGTCCTTGAAGGGCTGGCTGCAGACCTGCAGGTGTTGCCGATCGATGCCAAGGTGTGGCGCCGGGCTCACGAGTGGGCGCGGGCCTGTCGCGACGCGGGCGTTACCGTGCCCGCCACGGACGTGTTGATTGCGGCGTGCGCGTCGGTACATCACGTGGACATTCTGGCGCGCGACAAGCACTTCGATCAGATCGCGAGGGTGGTCGGAAAGCGTAAAGGGAAGTAGCAGAACAGGCGCTGTTTCCTACTTTCCAGGCAAATCCAGGCCGGCCAGCTCGAAGATCACGTCGCCGAGGGCCGAGTAGTCTTCCTCGCCGCGTCCGGCCGACACTTGCGCCTGCACGAGTTGCGAGACGACGGCTGACGCCGGAGCCGGCACGCCCATCTCCGCCAGCGAGGCCATCGCGATGCCAAAGTCTTTCCTGAACAGCTTGCCCTTGAACCCCGGCTTGTAGTTGCCCACGATCATTCGCTCGCCGTGCACTTCGAGGACGCGGCTCTGCGCGAAGCCGCCCAT
>JBDTMB010000785.1:0-1697 GCA_039934485.1 Vicinamibacterales bacterium | reverse complement strand
CGATGACCGGCGAGCGGCTCGACGAGCTCGAGATTCCGTTGATGGTCCGGCAGAATTCGACCAAGTTCGAGACCGCGTTCTGCGTGCCGATCGAAGCCAAGCGCGGCACCAGCACCGGCATCTCCGCGGCGGATCGCGCGGCCACCGTGCTGGCGGCGATCAATCCCAGGACCAAGCCCGCCGACCTCGCGCGGCCGGGTCACATGTTTCCGCTGCGCGCCCGCGACGGCGGCGTGCTGGTCCGCGCCGGGCAGACCGAAGCCGCGGTGGACCTCGCGCGGATCGCCGGCCTCACCCCCGCCGGCGTGATCTGCGAAATCATGAACGAGGACGGCACGATGGCGCGCGTCCCGGCGCTCGCCAGGTTTGCGAAGCGGCACAAGATCCTGATGATCACGATCGCGGATCTGATCCGCTATCGGATGCAGACCGAAGGCCTGGTCAAGAAGGTCGCCGAAGCGGACCTGCCCACGGCGCACGGCCCGTTCCGCGTCCACGCGTTCCAAAGCCTCATCAACGAGGAAGTGCACGTCGCGCTGGTGGCCGGGAAGATCGGCGACGGCGAGGACGTGCTCGTGCGCGTGCATTCCAAGTGCCTGACCGGTGACGTGTTCCATTCGGCGCGCTGCGATTGCGGCGAGCAGTTGGAGACGGCGCTCAAGCGCATCGCCCTCGCCGGCCGCGGCGTGTTGCTGTACCTCAACCAGGAAGGCCGGGGTATCGGCCTGGCGAACAAGATTCGCGCCTACGAGCTTCAGGACGGCGGTCTCGACACGGTGGAGGCCAACGAGCGCCTGGGCTTCAAGGCCGATCAGCGGGACTACGGCATCGGGGCCCAGATTTTGCGGAAGATCGGCATCCACTCGATGCGGCTGCTGACCAATAACCCACGGAAGTTCGTTGGTTTACAGGGATATGGGCTGTCGGTGACGGAAACCGTACCCCTTGAGATTCCGGCGTCGGACACCACCCGGAAGTACCTGAAAGTGAAGAAGGAAAAGCTCGGCCACCGCCTCAAGTCGGTTTGACGATTTCCCAGAAGCTCCTGTAAGATAAGGGTTTGTTCGACGCGCTTAGTAACCGCCTGCAGGACGTCTTTCAGTCGATTCGGGGCGAGACTCGCCTCACCGAATCGACCGTGGAGAACGCGCTCCGTGAAATCCGGATGGCGCTGCTCGAAGCGGACGTCAATTTTCAGGTCGTTAAGGCTTTCGTCGATCGCGTGCGCGATCGGGCGATGGATCAGGCCGTTCTCAAGAGCCTGACCCCGAGCCAGCAAGTCGTCAAGATTGTCCGGGACGAGCTGCTCGCGCTGTTCGGCGATGCAAAGGGCGGGCTGCGGGAGACGGCGGCGCACCCTCGCGTGATCTTGATGCTCGGCCTTCAGGGTTCGGGCAAGACGACGACGACCGGCAAGCTGGCCAAGTGGCTGGTGAAGCAGGGGCGGCATCCGATCGTGGTCTCCACGGACGTGCGCCGGCCCGCGGCCATCCAGCAGTTGGCCATCGTCGCGGGACAGGCTGGCGTGCGCGTGCACGACCCGGCCGGCGAGATGGACCCGGTGGCGCGCGCCAAGAGCGCGCTCGCCGAGGCCCGTGCGGTCGGCAACGACGTGGTCATCATCGACACGGCGGGCCGGTTGCACATCGATGATGAGCTGATGCACGAGCTCGTCGCGATTCGGGATGTGTCGGGGC
>JBDTMB010000784.1:0-1698 GCA_039934485.1 Vicinamibacterales bacterium | reverse complement strand
TTGCCGCCCTTCTGGAGCACGCCGACGCCGACGTCGGCGGCAATCGACTCCATCGCCACCACCATCCCGTGCCTGGCGCGCACCGGCTGGCGCGCGGCATTGGCGGGAATGATCAGGACGAGGGCGAGCAGAACCGGCAGTGCGCGTCTCATGCTGCCGATTCTACGGCAGTAGGGTCTGGCACCTTAACGTCAAAAACGTGGCAATTCCTGCTCGGTGGGCAAAAACTGCGCGGTTTTCGATGTTAAGGTGCCAGACCCTACGGGCTATTGCCTGACGGTCCAGTCGCGGTAGGTGAAGCGAACTTCCTCGACGGGCGGCGCGGGTGGACACGGCTCGTTGGGCTCGTGGAGCATCAGGCGCGGAGGGACGTACGCGGTCAGCGCGCAATCGTTGAGGATGAGCGTTTCGCCGAGCACACCGTTGAGATGGATCGGCGTGATCGCAACGTTCCGCTTCCACGGCTTGCCGAGCACCGTCTCGTTGATCCACGCAAAGAGCGCAGCGCGCGTGTCGGTCATCGCGCCGCGCAGGGTGATCTCGCCCACCGTCTTGTGGCCGGGCGAATTGGTCTGGAACTTGTCTGAGCCGACGGTGGTCTCGGTCTGCTCGATGAGCAGCTCGCCTCCAGACACAGACTCCCATCCAGTGTCCACATCTGAGGTTCCGGCGGCGCTCGTGATCTCCACCTTAAACCCCCGGACCTGCGCAAACTTGTCGCTGACCGCGGCTTCAGCCATCACATCCCCTTAAGTTTTGAATTCGATTCGCCCGATCTTGACCGTGAGTGTCTCGGACTGGACGGTCGAGCTGGTATCGAAGTTGACGGCTGAGTACGAGGTCGGAAAGCAATCGGCAAGGTTGTAGACGCGCTCCGTCTTGCTATCCGCTGTGAAGAGCGTCACGGTGATGTTCTTGCGGATGTTCTTGCGGATGTTCCGGCCCTTGGTGGCCTCATTCCACCACCCGCGAAGCTCCCTGGAACCGGTACTGGTGAGGCTGGTGAACGTTGCCGACCCGAAGTGCAGGCTGCCGGCTTTGATCTTCCGGTACTCGACGTCCAGCCCCGTCGTCATCTCGCGCACATCGATGTGCAACTCATCGATGCCGATCTCCCGGATGTTCTTGCTCGCGTCGGGCAGGCCGGGAATATTGACCGTGAAATGGAGAAGGCCGTCGTGGTCGGTCGGGACCGGTTGCTGGTCCGTCAGAGCTTCCGCCGACACCCGGCCGAATCCCGACCAGGCACCCAGTGCTGTGGCGGCCCCGAACGTGAGCAACCGGCGTCGATCGATGTGACCCTCAGACATGCGCCCTCCGCGCGCCGACTCTAGCGCACCGAGCCGGCCCTTCGCAACCGCGGAGTTCGCGTGTCAGCGAATCGGGTGCGCCTCGATCTCGGTCAGCATCATCGGTGAGCTGGCGAAGTCCTCGAGTTCGATGACGTTGCCCTTCGCCCTGATCTTGGTGGCGAACGACAGTGTGCCCTTCCCCTTGCCGTCGGGATCCATCTGCATTTGGATCACGGTGAAGGGATAGTTGACCGTGCGCGGCTGGTCGCGGATTTCCCAGAACCTGACCGGCCGATCGGTGGCAATGACGATGCGGCGGCCGCCGTCTTCGCCGGCCTCCTGGTGCGCGTAGCGCAAGTCGTAGCCAAGCGAATCGGGCGTCCGGATGGTACCGACCGAGCGCTGG
>JBDTMB010000783.1:0-1709 GCA_039934485.1 Vicinamibacterales bacterium | reverse complement strand
CACCCGTTCCAGACCTTCATTCTCGGACAGAAGAACCTGGCGCCGAAGATCGCGGTGAACTACGACATTCCCCTCGTGTTCTACGGCGAGAACGAGGCGGAGTACGGCAACCCGCTGGCGGACAATGCCACGTCGATTCGCAACCGCGCCTACTACGCGATGCAGAACCTCGACGAGGTGCACTTGTCCGGCGTGCCGGTGCCGAAGCTGCTCCGCGACCACGACTTGTCCCTGAGCGATGTGATGGCGTACCTGCCGGCCGACCCGGCCACGCTCGAGCATCACGCCGTGGAGGTCCACTACCTGGGCTACTACCTCAAGTGGACGCCGCAGGAGGCCTACTACTACGCGATCGATCACACCGGCTTCGCCGCCAATCCCGTGCGGACCGAAGGCACCTACAGCAAGTACAACAGCCTGGACGACAAGATCGACGGCTTCCACTACTACACGACCTTCATCAAGTTCGGCCTCGGCCGCGCCTCCTACGATGCCTCGCAGGAGATTCGCAATCGTCACCTGACCCGCGAGGAGGGCGTCGCGCTGGTCCACAAGTTCGACGGCGAATTCCCGGCGCGGCACTGCGATGAAGTGCTGGCCTACCTCGGGATTGACCGTTCCAGGTTCGATGCGCTCTGCGACGAGTTCCGCTCGCCGCATCTCTGGGAGCAGGCGGCCGACGGCTGGCGCCTGCGCCACCAGCCATCCTGAGCCAGGCCCGAATCAGACTCCGCCCGTGAAGCTCTGCATCCCCATCGTTGTCAAACCGGAAGGTGGCATGTACACCTTCATCGGTAATCTGACGAAGTGGCTCACCGCGCATGCGGTGCCGCATACCACCAGTCTTGACGACGTGTTCGACGTGCTGTTCGTCAACTCGTGGGCCGTGGCGCCACGCATCGTTGAACGGGTCAAGCGGGCCCACCCTCAGGTCAAGGTGGTGCAACGGGTGGATGGGTCGGCCGAGGACTATGGCGGCAACCCAGAGTCCGATCGCGCCCAGGCGCGCGTCAACCTCTTCGCCGACCTGACGATCTTCCAGAGCGAGTATTCGAAGCACAGCACGCGCGATAAATTCAGGCTGATTGCCCAGGACGGCCCGGTCATCTACAACCCGGTCGACAGCCGCCAGTTCGCCCCAGACGGTCCACGTCTCGACCTGCCGCCGGGGCGGCCGCTGGTCGCCTGCGCGTCCTGGAGTGTCAATCGCCGAAAGGGCACGTGGCAGGTCGATCAGCTGGCGGCCGGCCATCCCGGCGTGTCGTTTGTGCTCTGCGGGCGCTTCGAGGGCATCGCCGATCGCGCGAATGTGATTCGCCTTGGCCACCTGGACCGGGAGGCGATGGCCGCCGCGCTTCGGTCGTGTGATGTGTTCCTGAACCTGTCGGAAAACGATCCGTGCCCTAACGTTGTGCTCGAAGCCTTGGCGAGCGGTCTGCCGGTGTTGTACCGGGACAGCGGCGGTGTGCGCGAGTTGGTCGGTGACTGCGGCCTGCCGATCGATGGCGTGGGCTTTGCCGCCGCGCTCGATCAGGTTCTCGCCGAGCGGCCGCTCCTGTCGGCGAGGGCACGCGAACGGGTCCAGGCGCGGTTCACTCCGGACCAGGTATTCCCTCGATATCTGGCCGCCATTGAGGCGGCAGCGCGCCGGCCACCACCGTCGACGCTGCGCCGCCTGCAGCTGCGCGCGAGCGGTTACCCGGTACTTC
>JBDTMB010000782.1:0-1716 GCA_039934485.1 Vicinamibacterales bacterium | reverse complement strand
GCCGCACAAGGAGCAGAAGTAGGCGCGTAGGCCAGTAGCTCAATTGGCAGAGCACCGGTCTCCAAAACCGGGGGTTGGGGGTTCGATTCCCTCCTGGCCTGCCATTCTTGACTGCGGCACGCGATCGACTTTGATCGACATGAAGAGCGACACGATCGAGCCACAAGGCGACAGCGCACTCCAGGCCCCGCTGGGCTGGTGGTCGCGTACCCGTGAGTTCCTCACCGAGGTGCGCAACGAGATGAAGCGGGTGACGTGGCCCAATCAGCGCGAGGTTTATGCGACGACCGTCGTCGTGATTCTCACCTCGATGTTCTTCGGGCTCTACCTGTTCGGCGTCGACATCGCGCTGAACAACCTCGTGCAGTGGATCTTCAGCCGCTTTGGAGCCGGGCGATGACCGACGTCGCCGCCACCAAGAGTTGGTACATCGTGCACACCTACTCGGGGTTCGAGAAGAAGGTGTCCGAGTCGCTCGAGGAGCGCAAGAAGGCGTACGGGCTGGCCGACGAGATTGGCGAGATCCTGATCCCGACCGAGGACGTGATCGAAATGCGCGGCGGCCGCAAGGTGGTCTCCTCGAAGCGTTTCTTTCCCGGCTACATCCTGGTCGAGATGAACATGACCGACAACGCGTGGCACGTCGTCAAGAACACGCCGAAGGTCACCGGCTTTGTCGGCGCCGGCGCCAAGCCGACGCCGCTCAGCAAGGAAGAGGTCGAGCAGATCCTCGAGCAGGTCAAGACGGCGGCGGAGAAGCCGAAGCCGAAGTACACGTTCGACAAGGGCGACCAGGTCCGCATCAACGAAGGGCCGTTCACCGGCTTCAACGGCGCGGTGGACGAGGTCAACGTCGAGAAGAACACGCTCAAGGTCATGGTCACGATCTTCGGGCGCGCGACACCGGTCGAATTGGATTTCTTACAGGTGGAGAAGCTTTAGCAGAAGGCTGAAGCCCCCGAAGGCTGAAGTCCGAAGACTGAAGACTGAAAAGCAATGGCAAAAAAAGTTCAGGCAATGGTCAAGCTCCAGATTCCCGCCGGCAAGGCCACCCCGGCCCCGCCCGTGGGCACGGCGCTCGGCCCGCACGGCGTCAACATCATGGACTTCGTCAAGGCCTTCAACGCGAAGACCGCCAAGGACGACGGGCTGATTATCCCGGCGGTGGTGACGATTTACTCGGATCGCTCGTACACCTTCATCACCAAGACGCCGCCGGCGTCGATCCTGCTGAAGCGCGCCGCGAACCTCGCCAAGGGGTCCGCGGTGCCGAACAAGAACAAGGTGGGCACGGTCACTTCCAAGCAGGTGGAAGAGATCGCCAAGCTCAAGATGCCAGACCTCAACACCGACTCACTCGAGTCGGCGATGAGGACCGTGGCGGGCACCGCCCGCTCCATGGGCCTGGACGTGGTGGGCTAAGGGAGAAGTTAGAAGTGAAGAGTGAAAAGTGAGAAGCCTTCACACTTTCAACCTCTAACTTCAGACTTTGCTGAAAGCATTATGAGATCACACGGTAAGAAATACACGGCGGCTCGGGAACAGGTTGAAAGCCGTCCCTATGCCCTGGCTGACGCGCTGCCGCTCATCCAGAAGATCAAGTTTGCAAAATTCGACGAGACCGTGGCGCTGTCGATCCGGTTGGGCGTCGATCCGAAGCACGCGGACCAGATGGTGCGCGGCACCGTCGTCCTGCCGCACGGCCTCGGCAAGTCG
>JBDTMB010000781.1:0-1743 GCA_039934485.1 Vicinamibacterales bacterium | reverse complement strand
GATCGGCTCGAAGCGCGCAGCCTGGCCATAATAGGACCGCATCTCGCCGCCCCACTTCATGTTGTGGCTACCCAGGTAATAGTTCATGCGCGCCGAGGCGGTCCACGCGTTGGGGTGCTGGTACCACTCGCGGCCTTGGCGGCCGAGGCGGTTGGTGGTGGCCGTGCCCGTGCCGGTCGTCACGTCGAGCGCCGGGTAGTACACATAGCCGCTGTTGTAGAGCGACTTGTACCAGGGGTTGTTGGGCCAGTAGTCGGCCAGGCCGTCGGCGCCGAGCTCGAGCGACGGGTTATAGAACTCGTCCACCATGTTGTAGAAGCTGCCCCGCACGTTAAAGGTCATGCGGTTCGACATCACCCACACGACGTCGCCCGCCGTGCTCATGCCGTCGCGGTTGCTGCCCGACAGCGGGAAGAAGCCGGCGTCGGTAGGGTTCTCCTGGTAGAGGTCGGCCTTGAACTGGCCGTAGCGCGCGAACATCTTCACGCTATCGCTCAGGTTGAAGTCGAAGCGCTGCGAGAAGTTCCAGTAGTTGGTGTTCTCGTACAGGCTGCCCTGCCAATTGTCGGTGTTACCGGCGCGGTTGGGCAACGGAATGTCGGCAAGCATCTTCAGCGCCACGGGATCCATCAGCGCCTGCGGGATGAGGTTGCCGTCGAAGGCGTTGCGCACGACGCGGCCGCTCGCGTCGAGCGACGAGGTGTACGGGTTGTAAATGCTCCGCACGCGGCCGTTCAGCACCGACTGGCTGAAGTCGCCTCGGCGCTCGAGCTCGGTCGGGACCGTGCGCACGATTGACAGGGGGCGGTTGTCGTCCCACTGCTCGAACGAACTGAAGCTGAAGAGTTTGTTCTTCTTGATGGCCCCGCCGACGGTGCCGCCGTACATCTTGAGCTTGGTGCCCTTCAACAGGGACAGGTCCTGGCCGGGCGCGATGGTCAGGGTCGGATCAGCGATGGAGTTCATGCTCGGATCGCGGTCGAAGAAGTAGGCCGAGCCGTGCAGCGCGTTGGTGCCCGACTTCATGTTGAGGCTGATCAAGCCGCCGAGGCTGTTGCCGTTCTCGGCGTCGACGCTGCTCTTTGACACGGTGATTTCCTCGACCGCGTCCATCGACGGGGTGTAGGACGTCTTGTAGCTCGAAGCCAGCGGCACGCCGTCGAGGAGCACGGCGTTGGCGCGCCGGGTGCCGCCGCCGGCGTCGTAGTCGTTGGCATACGCGTGGTGATACGGACGGTTTTCCGCCGCGGTGGTGCCAGGCGTGTTGACGATCGATGGATCGAGGTTGGCGAGATTGTACGGGTTGCGGCCGGAGATCGGCACCTGGTCGACCAGCCCCCGCTCGAGCGTCAGGTCGGAGCTGCTCGAGTTGAACTGCACCAGGACCGACGACGCCTGCACGGTGATGGTCTCGGCGACGGTGGCCAGCTGCAGGGCCATGTCGACGGTCACGTCACCGCGCTGCGGCACGCGCACCGTCTTCTGGATCGCGCTCCGGAATCCCGGCAGCGCAGTGGTCACGCTGTAGGTGCCGGGGTCGACGAAGTCGAACCGGTAACGGCCCTCGTGGTCCGTGACCTTGTCGGCCGACACGCCGGTGTTCTCGTTCAAGAGCGTGACCGTGGCGCCCGGCAGGGCGGCCTTGCTCTCGTCCACGATTTGCCCCTGGACCCGCCCGCGATAGTCCTGCGCAAACGCAGTGCCGGCCAGGAGCAGCGCGACACCGACGACGCCGATTCGAAC
>JBDTMB010000780.1:0-1746 GCA_039934485.1 Vicinamibacterales bacterium | reverse complement strand
CGTCACCGGCAAGCCGATCTTCGACATCGAGGAGCGGCCGGTGCCGAAGAGCGAGCTCCCTCGCGAAAAGACGTCGCCGACGCAGCCCTTTCCGGTGAAGCCTCCGCCGCTAACGCAGATGACGGTCTCGCGCGACAACCTGTACAAGGGCGAGCCGCAGCTGCAGTCCTACTGTGAACACATGGTGGACGACAACGACATGAAGCTCGGCGGACCGTTCATGCCGATCGCCGTCAACCGCTACAGCATTTCCCCGCCGGGACCGGCCGGCGGCATCAACTTCTGGGGCGCGTCCTACGATCCCAAACTCCACCTGTTCATTTCGAACACGACCAACGAATTCCAGCCGATGCGCCTGATCCAACGGGCCGACGGCAGCTACCTCAATTCCGGGCCGCTGGCCGGCCTGCGCCGCTTCGGCGATGCCGACCGGCGCCTGCTGTGCGGGCCGACGCCGTGGGGTGAACTCATCGCCGTCAACATGGACACCGGCAACATCGTCTATCGCAAGACGCTGGGCGTCTCCGATGCGTTGCCGCCCGGCCTGCAGGACACCGGCCGCGCCAGCTCCGGCGGCGTCATCCTGACCGCCAGCGGGCTGACCTTCGTGGGTGGCACGGACGATTTCCGGTTCCGCGCGTTCGCGACGGCGACGGGCGAGAAGCTGTGGGAAATCAAGATGCCTTCATCGATCGAGACGACGCCGATCACCTACCTGGGCGCCGATGGACGGCAGTTCGTCACCGTGGTGAGCACCGGGGGCGGACTCACCGGTTCGGAAGTCACCAACGACGAAATCATCGCCTTCGCGTTGCCGAAGAAGTAGATCGCAGGGCGGGCATCTCTTGAACGCGTCACTTCCTCGGCGGACACTCGATGGCTTCCTCCATGCGATCGAGGATCACGTTTGCCCGCAAGTCGTGGAGGACCAGGTCGTGGCGCAAGAACCGATACTCGACGTCGGCCGGCAGGCGCGGTAGCACGTCCAGCATGCTGGCCGGCACGGTCGAGA
Source organism: Vicinamibacterales bacterium (assembly GCA_039934485.1). Taxonomy (GTDB): domain Bacteria; phylum Acidobacteriota; class Vicinamibacteria; order Vicinamibacterales; family UBA2999; genus 12-FULL-67-14b. The sequence continues at coordinate 734 of JBDTMB010000780.1, read as the reverse complement.
CCGGCCTCTTCTTCGGGTAGGTGTCGTTGACCTGATAGGAAAACTCGCCGGGATTGTCGTCGGCGATCAACTCACAGGTGCCAGCCGTGGTCTCGGGGCGGAGCAGCTGCCTGAACGCGGGACGAATCTTCTCCGTGAAAATGTCGCCCCGTCGCGCGCCCTGGCGCGCCTGGCGGATCCGGATCGCCAGCATCGTTTCAGCTCGCGTAATCTCCTCCGGGTGGTCGGTTACCGCCAGCGCCGGCAGGCCTTGTTGGAGCGTGCTGCGCAGCGCCGCGTACGCGTCCATGCGCGCGTTAAAGTCCGCCAGTGAAGCCCGTACTTCAACCCTGAAGTCGGGCGTCTGAACCGAAGGGCGAGGGGGCGGGGTTTGCATGCCCGCGACCGCAACCAACACGAGCAACGACCTGACCACGCTGAGGCCCATCTCGCCTCAGTGTAGTCCTTTGACGATGGTGGTCCGCTGCCAAACTCCCGGCCAGGAGCTTCCCGACAGCAAGCGCCTCCCGACAAACCACGGCGCCAAGCGCTCCTCCGAAGACCGCTTGAATTGCCGAGTCCGCGTCCCTCTAGTGTTGACCAGGAATGACTCCGTGTCCTCCGTGCTCTCCGTGGTTTACGTTTGTGGGCAGGTGTAAATGACACCCGCTTTGTGTTGGACCGGCGGCGCGATAGTTTTGCGGAAGATGCATGACCAACGGACGTTAACCACGGAGGACACGGAGGGCACGGAG
>JBDTMB010000779.1:0-1750 GCA_039934485.1 Vicinamibacterales bacterium | reverse complement strand
GCGGATCGGATCACGAGGTGCAATTCCACCTGCCCGAGACCGGCCAGAATCGTGGTCTCGATCGGCGGGGACTGCTCGAGCCACCGTGAATACACCGGCTGGACGATTTCTTCCACCACCGACTCGCCCTTGCCGCCCACTCGAATGACACGGCGGATCAACTGCACGCCACCGGCGCGGGCCTTGAGCCTGGCACGAACCTCGCCGTCCATCATCGGCTTCATTTCGCGCGGCGGGCCGGGCAGCAACGCGATCATCGAGGCCTGGTGCTCGAGCCACAGGCCGGGCGCGGTGCCATGCGGATTCGCCAGGACGACGGCGCCGCGGGGCACCTGCGCCTGCCGGCGGTTGTTCTCCGGCATGCGCCAGCCGCGAGCCGCGAACCGCTGTTCCATCGAGGCGATGATGGCGGCGTCTTCATCGAACGGTAAGCCCAGGTGCGCCGCCACGACCTCGCGCGTCAGGTCGTCGTCGGTGGGCCCGAGGCCGCCGGTGAGGATCAACACACGATGTCGCGCGAGCGCGTGCACGATGTGCGAGGTCAGCTCGGCGCGGTTGTCGCCGACGATGGCCTTGAACGCCACGGCGATGCCGAGGTCGTTCAGCACTTCCGTGATGTAGAGGGAATTGGTATCGATCCGCTCGGGCGTCAGCAGTTCACTGCCCACCGCGATGATCGCCGCGTCGAGCGGGGCCGCGCCTGCGCCTATGCCGCCAGCCATGCCGGAGCCAGGTAGATGAGGCCGCGCAGCACCAGCCACGCATACACCCCGGCCATGGCGTCGTCGAGCATGATGCCAAGGCCGCCGTGCAGGTGCTCGAGGCGCGACGCCGGGTAGGGCTTGACGATGTCGAAGATGCGGAACAGAAGAAATCCCGCCAGCACCCCCATCAGCGACACCGGCAATAACGCGAGTGTGATCAACATGCCAAGCACTTCGTCGATGACAACCGGCCCCGGATCTTTTTGTTCGAGGGCGGCCTCGGCCCCGTTCGAGGCCCAGATGCCAACCACGAGCACCACCGCAATGGCGGCGAGCTCCACCGCGGGCATGCCAATCCAGCGGATCACCGCGAAGAGGATCAAAGCCGCCAGCGAACCCGCCGTGCCCGGCGCAATGGGAAAGAAGCCGACGTAGCCAAAGGTGGCCACGGCCAGCGCGACCTGTTTCATCGACTGACCACGCGCGTGCCGGCGAGGCGATCGTGCAGCGCGCGCCGATCGGCCGTCATGAACACCGGGACGTACGACAGCCCCAACGTGAGCGGCACCAGCGCACAGCCAAGCGCGCGGAGCACGCCGCCCGCGGCATCCACCGTGCGGCCGTCGTCGCCAATCACCTTGATGCCCATCAGCATCTTGCCGATGGTCTGGCCACCCGCCACCGTGAAGGCGGCGAAGTAGACGATCGCGAGGAGGACGAGAAACCCGACAAACGGAATCGGCGGCACGACGCGCAGGTCAGCCATCGTCATCGAGAGGCCGGCGATGCGTAGCGTGAGGATCAACACCGCCGCGTCGATCGACACCAGCAACAGCGCATCGATGGCGTCGGCGCCGACCCGGGCGCCAAGCGCGGGCGGATCCAGAGTGACGGCCGTCTCGGCCACCGCGGCGCGTGGCGCCGCGTCGGCGGGACCGTCGAGGCCCAGCAACGCGCTCGTCTTCACCGGCCGCGCGCTCGTCCGCGAGCGGCCGCGGGGAATCTCGGGTGTGGCGCGCCGCACCGCGAGCGGTGGACGCGCCGGC
>JBDTMB010000778.1:0-1769 GCA_039934485.1 Vicinamibacterales bacterium | reverse complement strand
TGGTTTGCGATGTATCCCGACACCTACCAGGAGACGATGGGCCGCTGGGCGATCCACCAGGCCCACATCCGCTCTCCACTCGAGGGGCTGCGGGCCTTCGTCAATTGGAACACGCTCAGCACCCGCATTTCGCTCTATTGGGAGAGCTTCAACCCGGCGTTCTGGTTATTCGGCGACCCGGGTGTGATTAACGGCAGGGCGCCGATGCTCGTCGCGGTGGCCGTCTTTGCCTTGATGGGCATCAAGCGGCTGTTGAGCGGGAGTCGCGCATCGCTGGCGTTTCTTCTGCTCGCCGGGTTAGCGGTGTCGCCGCTGGCGGCGTCCACATTCGGCCAACACTACGCGCTCGCATTGGCCCCGACGATGGTGATATTTGTTTCGTTGCTGGCCGGGCTAGGCGTACTCGAAGTGCTCGAATCCCGACGGACGACGGTCCGCGTCGCCGGAGCCGTGCTTCTCGTGGCCATTCCCCTTCAGTACGTGCTCGGCTAGCTCTAGCGCAGGTTGCCGAACAAGCCAGCACTCTGAAGGCAGAAGGCAAAATGCAGAAGGCACAACCTACTGCTGCCAGCGAATCCGCGAACTTGTGCCTTTTGCTTTCTGCCTTCTGCCTTCAGCGTGGCGATTTTCAGCAGCGTCACCGCTTCTCGTAGACAGAGAACGCAGGAGATCCGTCCAGCTCCGTGGCGGTATGGGTCTTCGACCAGCCTCCGGAACCCTGCAGCGCCTCGCATCCCGCATCGTCCGCCACACACACCAGCGGCGTGCCGGCCGGCGCCGCGGCGGCGTCGAACCCGGGCGTGTCCACGAACACCGCGGAAGCGATCAGGTCGCTTCGACCCTGCGCAATCGCATAGAACCGCCAATAGCGGTCGACGTACGGAATCCTCGCGCTCAGGTACACCGGCCGGTGTCCACTGGCCTGGCGTTGCACCACGTCGATGAGCGCGTCGCGGAGATTGCCGCCGAAGGCCACGCTGGATCCCACACGGTACGGGCCCATGTAGTCGAGATAAAAGCCCTGGAACTGCAGCGGTATCGTCAACACGAGAGCAATGGCCAGCCGCCGCCAAATAGCCTGACGGGCCGAAAGCATCGCGTCGGCGCCATACATCGCGGTGAGCACGCCGAACGGAATCACGAACAACAGGCGATTCATCTCGATGTGGCCGGACATCACGGTCGCCAGCGGCGCGGTCAACAGGCCAACGAGGATCACGCGGCCAAGGGTGCCCGCCCTTCCTTTGGCGAGCACGTAAATCCCGACGGGAATGAAGGCCGCCAACGCGATGGCAAACACCCCCGCGCTCCGCGTCGAATCGATCAGGCTCGATTGCCCCGATACGAACAGAAAATCCGGGCTGAAGAAGGACCAGTACAAGTCCAGCCGCAGGCGGAGCGTCGCCATGAGACCGAGTGAAGGCACGGCGCCACCGCCCGACTGGCCGGCATTGAGGAGCCGGTAGGCGTCCACGATCTGCGAGTAGCGCTCGGCGTGCGTCGCATACCAGAGCGCCATCGGCACGAGTGGGATCAGGAAGCCCCACGCGGCCGCCGGCGCCATTCGCCACTGCCGGCGCCCGGCGACGACCCACATCGTCAACCCCAGGTAGATCGGCATCATGACCATGCAGGCCAGGTAGCTGTACATCCCAAGACCCAGCCACGCAGCAGCCGCCAGGAGATCGCGGCGTGCCTCCTCCCGCGTGAACCGCTCGAGGCTGACGAGCCACGCGAAGATGAACGGCAGCGCGAAGACCGGGCTCAGC
>JBDTMB010000777.1:0-1770 GCA_039934485.1 Vicinamibacterales bacterium | reverse complement strand
GCCGTCTCGCCGGGTTCTCACTCGATCGGCTCGTACGGTTACTCGTCCTGCTCGGGAGCGACGTGGAGATCGTCGTGAAGCCGCGCGCCCGAGCCGCGGGTCGGGCGCGGGTGCTGGTCGCCTGACGCTTGTCCGAAATTTGTATACATATTTCGGACAGCCCTTGTCGCCGGTCTCCAAAAGTGTGGGGACCTATGGTTACGGCAGAACTTGAGCTGGCATAATCTTCCTGCCATGGACGAAGAGAGAGTTGGGCTCAATCGCCGCCGGTTCTTCGAATGCCTGTCCGTGATGGGCCTGGGTGGCACCCTGCTGCCAGACGCGCTCGTCATCGCGGCGCAGGATTCCGACACCGTCACCGTCGAGATGATCGAAGCCGCGCAGAAAATTGCCCGCGTCTCTTTCACTCGCGAAGAACAGCAGGCGATCGTGACGCGCATCAACGCCACGCGTGGCTACATGGCGGGGTTCGCGTTCCTACGCACTGCCAATCTTGGCAACAGCGCGCAGCCGGCGATCGTGTTCAATCCGGTTCCGCCCGGCAAGTTTGTGCCCTCGAGTCCGCGGTTCCTGAGGAGGACTGCGCCGGTGGTGTCAAAGCCGGCGACCGACGAGGCGCTGGCATTCCTTCCGGTCACGCACCTCGCGAAGCTGATCGAATCGCGACAGGTGAAGCCATCCGAGCTGACGGAGCTGTACCTCTCCCGATTGGCCAAGTACGATCCGACGCTGCGCTGCGTGGTGAGCTTGACGACTGAGCTCGGACGAGCACAAGCCAAGCAGGCAGACGATGAGATCGCTGCCGGCAAGTATCGCGGGCCGTTGCATGGGATCCCATTCGGGCTGAAAGATCTGTTCGCGGTTAAAGGCACGAAGACAACCTGGGGCGCTTCGCCCTTCAAAGACCAGGTGATCGACGCCGATGCCACCGTCTACTTGAAGCTGCGCGACGCTGGCGCGATCCTGGTCGCGAAGCTATCGACGGGGGCGCTCGCGCTCTCTGCGCAATGGTTCGGCGGCTTGACACGAAATCCCTGGAACACGCAACAAGACGCGGCCGGATCATCAGCCGGACCCGGCTCGGCGACCGCTGCAGGGCTCGTCGGCTTTTCGATTGGTTCCGACACTGGCGGCTCGGTGATTCAACCGGCCGCGCGCAATGGCGTCACCGGCATGCGGCCCACTTTTGGACGCGTCAGCCGTCACGGCGCAATGGCATTGGCGTGGACGCAGGACACCGTTGGCCCGTTGTGTCGATCGGCCGAGGATTGTGCCCTGGTCTTCAACGCCATTTACGGCCCAGACGGCAAAGACAACAGCGTGCTGGACGTGCCGTTTGGTTGGGACGCCGCTGCCGATGTCACCAAGCTGCGCGTAGGCTATTTGCGATCGGCGTTTGGCGATACGCCCGCGCCTGCCGGCTCCACCGTATCGCTGCACCTGGCCACGCGCCGCAACAACGAGGACGCGCTGAAGGTGATCCGAAGCCTGGGCATTGAACCCGTGCCGTTCGACCTGCCAGAGGTCAACATGGCGGCGATCGACTTCATCCGCTACGCTGAGACAGCCGCCGCGTTCGACGACATCACGCGTGACGGACGCCTCAGCGAGATTGAGAACGGTCCCGAGCAGAGCCGCCGGCCTGCAGAGATTCGTCCCGGCCGGTTCATTCCCGCCGTGGAATATATCCAGGCCAACCGCTATCGCCTGCGCGTCATGGAACAACTGGATGCCGCTATGGCCAAGCTCGATCTGTTCATCGGCGCCGAC
>JBDTMB010000776.1:0-1779 GCA_039934485.1 Vicinamibacterales bacterium | reverse complement strand
GTTGCCGGTCCAGTTCCACGAACCGTTCTCCCACGTCTCGTGGCCGAACTCACCCGGGCCGGGCATCATGTCGAACCGCCAGAGGGGCTTGCCGGTGCGCACGTCATAGGCGCGTACGAGGCCCTTGGAGTTGTTCGTGTATTCGTAGCGAAGCCCTTCGGCCATCGCGGCCTGCACGACGATGGTGTCGCCGGCAACGAGCGGCGTGGAATTGGTGCCGATTTCGCCTTCGACAAGCGGGATCTGCACTTGCTGCCACTTGCCGTTCACGAGCTTGCCGTAAACGACGCCTTCCTTGAGGTCAACCACGCCGGCCTTGCCGAACGTGGGAATGGGCTGGCCCGTCCTGGCGTTCAGCTGCACGAGTCGATAGCCGATCGTCACGTAGACGATCCGTTCGTCGCCCTTGCCGTCGGTCCAGTACGACAGGCCGCGGCCCGAAAGCACGCGCGGGGCCATCTCCGCGCGCCGTCCCTCGTCCATGCCGTAGACCCACTTCAGCTCGCCAGTCCTGGCGTCAAGCGCCACCACCGACCGGCGCGTGCCGGCGGTCATGTACAGCGTGCCCTTGACCATCAGCGGCGTGCCTTCGAGCTTGTACTCGGGGCGCGGACCGAAGTTGTCGGTCTTCAGGCGGAAGGCAATTTCGAGCTGGTTGAAGTTGGAGGCGTTGATTTGATCGAAGGGCATGTAGCGGCTGCCCTTGATGTCGCTGTTGTAGCTCGGCCACTCGCCGTTGGTCTTGCTGGGAAAACCAGCGGAGGCGGTCTGGCCCAGGAGCCTGGGCGATAGCCCGGCAAGGGTGAAGACTGCGATGAGTAATACCAGGGCGGGCGCGATCCGGTTGACTGTTCGCGGCATTGGCTGCACTCCTTTTGAGGACCTAGGGTCCGGAGTGCAACGATCAGGCCAGTGTCGCAGGTGCGAATTGCCGCGACTTCCCGCGTGTTTGTGGCGTCGCCGCCAAGACACCGGGGATTATTCCCTGCCCGCCCCCTACCTCGGCTCGATCACGTCGCGCCCGCCCATGTACGGCCGCAGGGCCTCGGGGATGATGACCGTGCCATCCTTTTGCTGGTAGTTCTCGAGGATCGCAATCAGCGTTCGGCCCACCGCCAGGCCAGAGCCGTTGAGCGTGTGCACATGTTCGGCCTTGCCCGTGCCCTCCGGGCGGAACTTGATGTTCGCGCGCCGCGCCTGGAACGCTTCACAGTTCGAACAGGAGGAAATTTCCCGGAACGTCTTCTGGCTCGGCAGCCACACTTCGATGTCGTAGGTCTTGGCCGACGAGAAGCCGATGTCGCCGGTGCAGAGCGCCACGGTGCGATACGGCAGGCCGAGCACCTGCAACACGCGCTCGGCGTCGCGCGTGAGGCCCTCGAGCTCCTCGTAGGAATTTTCCGGCGACGCAAACTTCACGAGCTCGACCTTGTCGAACTGGTGCTGCCGAATCAATCCGCGCACATCGGCGCCGTAGGATCCGGCTTCGCTCCTGAAACACGGCGTGTAGGCCGTGAACTTGATCGGCAGGCGGCGGCCATCGAGAATCTCGCCGCGAAACAGATTCGTCACCGGCACTTCGGCCGTCGGAATCAGGTACAAGTCGCGCTCGCCGGCGATCTTGAAGAGGTCCTGTTCGAATTTCGGCAGCTGTCCCGTGCCATACAGCGTGGCCGAGGTCACCATGAACGGCGGCAGCACTTCGGTGTAACCGTGCTCTGTGGTGTGAAGGGTGAGCATGAAGTTGATCAGCGCGCGCTCGAGCTGCGCGCCGGCGCC
>JBDTMB010000775.1:0-1795 GCA_039934485.1 Vicinamibacterales bacterium | reverse complement strand
ACATCCTCAAGCCGTCGGCCACCGGCGTCGACATCCTCGACGAAGACTGGCTCGGTTCGCAGGACAAGCCTGAGGCGATCATCGCCTCGCCGGTGGTGTCGGACGGCCGCGTCTACGTGGCGTCGATGGATGCGCTGTATGCGATTGGAAAGAGAAGGTCGGGTGCAGCGGGGGCAGCGGGTGCGCCGCGTGCCAGCGCGGTCACCGTGGGCCCGGTGACTGCCGTGCAGGTGTTTCCGTACGAGGCGCTCGTCGCCCCCGGAGAAACCGCGACGTTCCGCGCGCGGTTGTTCGACGCGAAGGGCAACTTCGTGCGCGACGAGCCGGCCGCGCAGTGGTCCGTCGATCAGCTGAGCGGCGCCGTGGACGCCAGGGGCGTCTACGCGGCGCCGGGGCAAGGCTCGTCGGCCGGTTACGTCAAGGCGACGGTCGCCGGCTTGTCGGCCACCGCCCGGGTGCGCGTGATCGCGCCGCTGCCGTGGAGCTTCGACTTCGACAACGCGACCGCCGAAGCGCCGCCGGCGTGGTGGACCGGTGCGCCGGGCAAGGTGTTCCAGCGGACGGTCGACGGTGCCGGCAAGCTCATCGTGCGCCCGCGCGACGACACCGTCGGCCGGCGCTCGAAGATCTTCATGGGGCCGCCGGGGCTGTCCGATTACACCATCGAAGCCGACGTGCGTGGCCGCGAGATGCGCCGCCAGCGCGGCGACGTCGGCCTCATCAACGAGCGGTATGGGCTGGTCCTGTTTGGCAACGGCCAAAAGCTCGAACTGCATCCGTGGCAGGCCGCCGATGAGATGACGGTGAAGGTGCCGTTCAGCTGGGAGGTCGATCGCTGGTACCGGATGAAGCTGCGCGTGGACCACCTGCCCAACGGCACCGCCCGCGTCCGCGGCAAGGTGTGGCCGGCGAGCGATGCGGAGCCGGCGGCCTGGACCGTCGAGAAGATCGATACCATCCCCCACAAGATGGGCAGCCCGGGTTTCTACGCCGACGGGATCTCGGACGTCTATTTCGACAATTTCAAGGTCTACAAAAATCAGTAAAGGTGATCATGAAACGTAGCTCGTTGGTTCTCGCCTTTGTCCTGTTCACCTCGGCGGCGGTGTCGGCCGACTGGCCGATGTGGGGCGGCACACCCAGCCGCAACATGGTCTCGCCGATGACCGGCCTGCCCACCGCGTGGGACATCAAGACCGGCAAGAACGTGAAGTGGGTGGCCGAGCTCGGGTCGCAATCCTACGGCAACCCCAGCGTCGGCAGCGGCGTGGTGATCATCGGCACCAACAACGAGGCGGTGAAGGACCCCAAGCAAGGCGGCGACCGCGGCGTGGCCATGGCCTTCCGCGAATCCACGGGCGAATTCCTGTGGCAGGCGACGTTCGAGAAGCTTGCCTCGGGCCGCGCCAACGACTGGCCGTTCCAGGGGCTGGCGAGCTCGGCCCTGATCCTGGACGGCATTGCCTACTTCACGACCAATCGCGGCCAGATCGTCGCGGTGGATGTGGAAGGGTTCCACGACAACGAGAACGACGGCCCGCAGAAGGACGAGAAGCTCACCGGGCCGCACGATCCGGACTTCATCTGGACCTTCGACATGATGGAGGAGGTCGGTTCGTTCCCGCACAACATGTCGAATTGCTCGCCGGTGGCCGACGGCGACCTGCTCTATTGCAGCACCTCGAACGGCCAGGACGAGAGCCACGTCAACATTCCCTCGCCGAAGGCGCCGTCGATCATCGCCATCAATCGCAAGACCGGCAAGCTGGTGTGGGAAGACAACTCGGTTGAGGAT
>JBDTMB010000774.1:0-1796 GCA_039934485.1 Vicinamibacterales bacterium | reverse complement strand
TCTGCGTCATCTGCGGCCCTGGCGTCCTCTGCGTCCTCTGCGTCATCTGCGGCCCTGGCGTCCTCTGCGTCATCTGCGGCCCTGGCGTCCTCTGCGTCCTCTGCGTCATCTGCGGCCCATCTGCGGCCTACCCTTCGACAACGATCTTGACGCGGTCGCCGGCCTGCGGCTGCACCGACACTTCGTGGTCGTTCATGATGGCCAGCGTCGCCGCATTGACGATGCTCTTGCCCTGCCGCGCCGCGATCGATTGCCACGAATCGCCCGGCCGGACCACGTAGAAATCGAGGTGGTTGGGATGAATCCGCGACGCCTCGTCGCGGCTCAACTCGCGAAACGATCGCACGGCCGGCATCATCTCGCGGTCCACCGCGGCGAAGTCGCCCTCCGGCGCGAGACCGGCGACCACGTACACCTGCCGGCCCACGGTGATGTGCGCCGCGCGCATCACCACCTTGCCCATGCCCTTGACGTCGCCGCGATAGGTCCCGACATAGGCGTCGAGCCCATTGACGCGCTCCATCTGCCCGTCCACCACCTTGTAGCCGGCCTTGATCATCGACGCGACGGCGATCTCGCCGAGCGCACTCCCGCCCTGGCCTGCGGAGCCCGGGCGAACCAGGCGCGGCTGCTCCACTTCCTGCAGCAGCATGTAGTGCGTCGTGCCTGGCTCGCGCGCGATCACCTGCTCCGCGGTGTTGACCACTTCCCACCCGTCGGGGAAATCCAGGCCGATCCGCAACATCGGATGGAGAAACACGTTGCCGCGAACGATGCCGTCTTTCGGGTTGTCGCCGACGATCAGGCCGTTGAGGCGTTCGAGAAACGCGTCGCGGTTGCGCGCCGTGGCCGTGCCGGCGAACTTCGAGGCCACGGGCGTGGCGCGTTCGACGCGCGATTCCGGGGCCGGGTGCGTGGATAACCAGTTCGGCACGCCGCGCTCGCTCAGCGAATCCACGCGCTGCAGCGTGGCCAGGAATCGCGGCACGCCCTCCGGATCCCAGCCGGCGTTCGATCCGTACTCGACGCCCAGGCGGTCGGCTTCGAGTTCGTTGTTGCGGCTGTTCTTGAGGAACAGCACGGAGAGGCCGCTGGCCGACAGATCCGAGAACGGTGCCGTGCTCGGGACGAAGATGCTGAGGATGGTGAGGCCGAGGTTGGCTTCGGCCTGGCGCGTGTAGGCTTGCGCCGCGTGCCGCGCCGTGACGTGGCCAATCTCGTGGCCCAGCACGCCCGCCAACTCCGACTCATCGTCCAGGTACACGAGGATGCCGCGCGTGATGTAGACGTAGCCGCCTGGCAGCGCAAAAGCGTTGATGGCCGGGCTGTCGACCACCGTGAACGTCCAGGGCAGATTGGGGCGGTGCGACGTCGCCGCCAGGCGCTGGCCGACATCCGACACGTAACGCTGTAACGCCGAGTCGTTGTAGACGCCCATCTCCCGGCGGATCTCGGCGTCCTGTTGCTGCCCGATCGCCAGTTCCTCGGCCTCGCTCAACACCGAGATCTGCTTCTTGCCGGTGACCGGATTGGTGGCGCAGGCCGCCGCTATTACGCAAACCGAAAAAAGGAAGCAGGTCCACTTCGTACGCGGCATGTAAGCCCGTCGTGCAACTGCCATACCACTCTGCCCTCGTGCGTTTTTAGGCCGTAATCAGTTGTAGGGCACTGCTTTAGCGGTGCCTACTGTCACCGGAAGCAGCGCCAGGTCCTTCAGCTGTCCTCGCAGGACATCAGTCGCGGCGGCATTGACCGGTTGAAGCGGCGGGCGCGGAACGCCGCCGGCCAGGCCGATC
>JBDTMB010000773.1:0-1802 GCA_039934485.1 Vicinamibacterales bacterium | reverse complement strand
TGCCACGGCTTGAGCGCTTCGCGCCCCGGCGCGTAGAGCGTCTCCATCGGGCCCCACACCTTGTCTACGCGATCGGTAAAGAGATCGCCGATCAGCAGATCGGTAATGGTGCCGGTGAGTTCCGGATATTTCTTCACAAACTGCCCGAAGCTGAACCCCGCGTAGTACTCGCACACGAGGCGGCGCATGCGATCGACGCCTTCGTTGAAGGTGTCGCCCCAGCGTCCCAGCTGCGCCGCGCTGGTATCGCCCATCTTCAGCCCGTCGATGATCGCGTCCGCGGCGAGCTCGCCGGACTTGAGCGCCAGCAGCACGCCTGACGAGTACAGCGGATCGAGGAACTGGAACGCGTCGCCGACGAGCACCCAGCCGTTGCCGGCGACGGCCGTCGATCGATACGAGTAGTCGCGGGTGGCGAAGAAGCCGGTGACGCGCGTGGCCTTGGCGACGCGGTCCCTCACCGCACCGCACCGCGCCACCTCTTCCTCGTAGGTCTGTTGATGACCGGCGCGGCCCTTGAAGAGATAGTCGAACGGCGCCACCACGCCCACCGAGACGATGTCGTTGTGGAGGGGGATGTACCAGAACCAGCCCTGTCGATCCGCGGTTTGCAGCACCATGGTGGCGCCTTCGTCGCGGCCGGTGTCGCGGTAGGCGCCCTGCCAGTAGGTCCACACCGCACCCTTGTTGAGCACCGGATCCCACAGCCGCGTGTTGAAGCGGTTCTGCAGCACCGCGGCCTGGCCGCTGGCGTCGATCACAACCTTCGCGGCAATCGCGCGGCGCGAGCCGTTCGGCTCCTTGATCATCACGCCGGTGACGCGATCGCCCTCGAACAGCACCTCGGTGACGTGCGTCTGGTCGTAGGCCTCGGCGCCGTGCTCGCGCGCGTTGTCGAGCATCATCTGGTCGAACTCGCTGCGCACCACCTGCCAGGTCTGCGAGCACTCGTGCGGCTTGTTGTCCCAGAAGTAGAACGGCGCCGACAGCTTGCCGTTGGCGTTGACGAACTGCACGCTGTATTTCTTGACGAACGGGCTGCGCTGCATCTTGGGCAGCATGTTTAGCCGCTTGAGCACCCAGTAGGTTTCCGGGATCAGCGATTCGCCGATGTGGAAACGGGGGAAGGCTTCGCGTTCGAAGACGCAGGCGGACCGGCCGGCTTGCGCGAGAAGTGTGGCGGCGGTTGATCCGGCGGGGCCCCCGCCGATGATGACGACGTCGTAAGAGGACTTTGAAGGCATGGGGAATAACGAATAACGAATAACTAATAACGAATAACCAAAATTAAGAATGACGAACGCCGTTATGTGTACCGAATGCCGGTGTGTTCCGGCAGGAAGAAGCGGGGGAGGAGTGTATCCACTTTCAACAACGCCTCTCGCGTGAGCGTCAAGCGATCGGGCGTTGAGGGCCCCATCACGCCGTCCCGCAACAAGCTGGCGAATTGATCCTTGAAGCGGTCGCGCACGTCGACGCCGTACTTCTCCTGGAAATACCGCGGCCGAATCCAGCCGCGCTTGAGCTGCAGCACCACTTCGCGAATCAACCGCTCTTCGGCGCTCGGCCGGTAGGCGCGCGCGAGGGGCAGTTCACCGCGCTGCACCGCGCCGACGTAGGTTTCCCAGGTGTCGAGGTTCTGCATGTGGACCCCGTTGACGTGGCCGAACGACGCCACGCCAAGGCCCACCAGGTCGGCGCCTTCCCACAGGCGATCGCGGTAGACGAACTTGGTGACCTCGGGCCGCTTGACGGCGGTGTAGGCGCTGCCGATGTGATAGCCGGCGCGCTCGAGCGCCGCG
>JBDTMB010000772.1:0-1803 GCA_039934485.1 Vicinamibacterales bacterium | reverse complement strand
ACGTCGTCATCCTGCTCGACTCGATCACGCGCCTGGCGCGCGCCTACAACACCGTCGTGCCGACCTCCGGCAAGGTGCTCTCCGGCGGCGTCGACAGCAACGCCCTGCAGCGCCCGAAGCGCTTCTTCGGCGCCGCGCGCAACATCGAGCAGGGCGGCTCGCTCACCATCGTCGCCACCGCGCTGGTCGACACCGGCTCGCGCATGGACGAAGTGATCTTCGAGGAGTTCAAGGGCACCGGCAACATGGAGGTGCACCTCGACCGCAAGCTGGCCGACCGGCGCGTGTTCCCGAGCATCGACATCCAGAAGAGCGGCACCCGCAAGGAGGAGATGCTCCTGTCGAAAGAAGACCTCCAGCGCGTCTACGTGCTGCGCCGCGTCCTCACCCCGCTGTCGTCGGTTGAGGCGATGGAATTGTTGTTGTCGAAACTGAGCAAGACGAAGACCAACGCCGAATTCCTCGCGGCGATGCAGAACGGAAAATAAGTCCGCTGGCTGCTCCACCCCCTGGCAACTTCGGCGCTCCGGACTGACGATCATCGCCAGGGCCGGGCTCGACGGCTTCGTCGACGTCAGGTCAGAGCCCTCCGCCGTGGGCCTGGCCAAGCTGGCCGACCAGGGCGAGTCGTTCGGCCTGATCTACGTGGACGGCTCACACCAGTTCGACGATGTCTTCGTGGACGATCGCGCGTGGGACGCGCCGTTGAGGAAATTCTAAAGAGCGCCGTCAAACTCACGCTAACCACGGAGGACACGGGTGACACGGAGCAACCTTCTTTCCCCGTGGTCTCCGTGGTCCCCGTGGTCTCCGTGGTTAGCGTCCGTTACTGTCCGGGCTTTCGCATCGCCGCGGCGCGCTCGGTGGACGGCGGGACCAGGCCCTTCAAGCGCATGTAGACGGCGCCGGTGCCGTAGAGCTCGTCGTCGTGGCCGATCACGCCGGCCAAGATCGACCCGCGGGCCACTTCGTTCTGTCCCTGCTTCACCATCTCGACGGCGTTGGCGTCGGTGAGCATCTTGAACGCCTCATCGCAGAACGCGAACGAGTCGGCGAGCGCCTTCACGAATTCCGCTTTCGTCTTCAGCAATTCCTCGAGGTTCTTTCCCTGGTTGGGGTTGGCCACCCCGCGCGCCGCCGAGCAGGCGCCGTAGGAGCTGTTGGCGATGTGGGCGAAGATCTGGCCGAAGTCGCGCTGCTCGGGCGTGGGCTTAAAGGGATAGTTGGCCTCGGGCATCTTCTCGGCCATCTCGGTCAGGTTCCGCTTCACTCCGTCATAGCTGCGCTGCAGCCCGGTCGCGAGGGAGATTTTCTGGGGCGCCATCATGCCCCCGCCCTGTGCAAAGGCGGCCGATCCTACGAGCACGAATACCGAGGTGAGACTCAAAACACGCTTCATGTGTGAACTCCTTGTCGGACGAGAAGGGACGAGCGGGACGCCGATGAACTGTAGCTCGGACCGGGGCCGAGCGCAAATCAGGAATAAGATACCTGCATGCCCGCGTCGACGACGGTGAAAGTGGGCCTCACGCAGATGGCGTGCGGCGAGGACCCCAAGGCCAATCTCGCCCACCAAATCGCGCTGGCCGAGCGGGCCCTCAAGAAGGGTGCGCGCATCGTCTGCACCCAGGAGCTCTTCCGGTCGCAGTATTTCTGCCAGAGCGAGGAACACCGCTTCTTCAAGCTCGCTGAAACGATCCCCGGCCCGAGCACTGATCTTCTCGGCAAGCTCGCCAAAAAGTACGGCATGGTGATTATCGCCAGCCTGTTCGAGAAACGCGCCGCCGGCCTCTACCACAACAC
>JBDTMB010000771.1:0-1818 GCA_039934485.1 Vicinamibacterales bacterium | reverse complement strand
CGCTGCGGAAGATCGCGACCGCATCTTTGAGCGGTTCGTGAAGCTCGATCCGACCCGCCCGGCCGACGGCGGCGCCGGCCTCGGGCTTTCGATTGCCCGCTGGGTGGCGGAAGCACACGGCGGCACGCTGACGCTCACCGAGTCCGGCCAGGGCCGGACCACCTTCGAGGCCCACCTTCCCCATGCGCATCCTGCTGGTTGAAGACGAACCCGACGCGGCGAAGTTAATCGCCAAGGGCCTGCGCGAGCAGGCGTTTGCGGTGGACGTGGCCGTGGACGGCGAGCAGGCGTCCCACCAGGCCTACGAGAACACCTACGACGCGATCATCCTCGACGTGATGCTGCCCAAACAGGACGGGCTGTCGGTGTGCCGGCAAATCCGCGCGCGCGGCGCGCTGACACCGATCCTGCTGCTGACCGCGATGGACGCGGTCGATTCCCGCATCCAGGGCCTCGACAGCGGCGCCGACGACTACCTCACCAAGCCGTTCGCGTTCGGCGAACTCCTGGCGCGCCTGCGGGCGATCATCCGCCGCGGCGTGAGGCCGATCGTGGCCGAGATCCTCACCGTCGCCGACCTGACGATCGATACCCGGGCCCGCCAGGCCCGGCGAGGCCAGCGCCTGCTGCGGCTCACGGCCCGTGAGTATGCCCTGCTCGAGTTCTTCGCGCGGCGGCCCGGCGAGGTGATCGGCCGGCCCGAGATCGCCGATCACGTGTGGGATGAACAATACGATCCGTTTTCCAACGTCATCGATGTTTACGTGCAACGGCTAAGGCGCAAGCTCGACGCCGACGGCGAAGCCTCGCTGATTGCCACCCGCCGCGGCGAGGGGTACGTGTTCGGCTGAGCCTCATCTGTGGCGCTCATCTGTGGCGCTCATCTGTGGCGTTCATCGACAATTCATCTGCGCGACACTAGACTGACCGTTCGTCCCGCGCTCGTGGACGGAGGTATCTCATGCGTAACCGTGTGCTCGCCGTCGCCGCCCTCGCCGCTGGTCTCGCCCTCACGCCCGCAGCGCCGCTCCACGCCGCTGCCGATGGGCAGTACGCCCCTGCCGGCGAGATTCCCGTCGGTGGACCCGGCCGCTTCGATTACCTCACCGTGGACAGCGCCGCCCAGCGGCTGTACCTGAGTCACGGCACCGAAGTGGTGGTGATCGACATCGCTGCCAACAAGGTGATTGGCAGGATCGCCGACACGCCCGGCGTGCACGGCGTCGCGATCGCGCCGAATGGCAAGGGCTTCATCACCGACGGCCAGGAAAACAAGGTCGCGGTGTTCGATCTCAAGACGCTGCAAATCCTGATGAAGGTGGACACCGGCGCCAACCCCGACGCCATCGTCTACGAGCCGAAGAACAAGGAGATCTATTCGCTCAACCACACCGGCAAGTCGGTGACCGTGATCGACGCGGATTCCGGCAAGGTCACGGCGACCATTCCGCTCTCGGGCGTCGCCGAATCCGGCGCCGCCGATCCCGCGTTGGGCCGCGTCTACGTCAACATCGAAAACACCGGCGCGGTGGACGTGATCGACATCAAGACGCACACGGTGGTGGCCAACTGGAAGGTCGCACCGGCCGAGGAGCCGACCGGCATGGCCATCGACACCGTGCGGCATCGGCTGTTCGTGGGTGGTGGACCCAACCAGGTGATGCTCGATGGCGCGACCGGCAAGGTCGTGGCCAGCGTCAAGATCTGCGACGGCACCGACGCCACGTTCTTCGATGCGGGCACCTCGATGTCGATGAGCTCCTGCAGCGACGGCCACATCACCATCGTCAAGATCGCCGGCGATACGATGACGGTCGC
>JBDTMB010000770.1:0-1839 GCA_039934485.1 Vicinamibacterales bacterium | reverse complement strand
AAGCGGCGCATCATGCTCGGCACCTACGTGCTCAGCGCCGGCTACTACGACGCCTATTACCTCAAGGCGCAGCAGGTGCGAACGCTGCTGCGACAGGACTACGACCAGGCGTTTGAAAAAACGGACGTCGTCGCCATGCCGACCACGCCGACGCCGGCGTTCAAGCTGGGCGAGAAGACGAGCGATCCGATCCAGATGTACCTGAACGACATCTTCACGGTGAGCGCGAACCTCACCGGGTTGCCATCGATCAGCGTGCCCTGCGGGTTCTCCGCCGATCGCCTGCCGATCGGGTTGCAGCTCACCGGCAAGCTGTTCGACGAATCGACGCTGTTGCGGGCGGCCGATGCGTATCAGCGCGACACGGCATTCCACTCCGAAGCGCCGCCTATTTCTTGATCGACATGCTGAAGATCACCAGCACCCACACCAGGCCGCCGATGATGATGGTGGCGATGTTCGCCGCGCTGTAATCCTCATTGACGTCTTCCGGATCTTCGGCCGTGACGTTGATCGCGTTACAGGTGCGCACCGGCGGCAGCAGCGGCGCAAACATCCCCACCGACACGAGCCACCACGGATCCGGCAGGAACGCCATCATCGAGATGACGAAGAACGCCGCGCCCAGCACGGTGGCATTCCAGGTCACGGGGATGGCTTCCGCTTCGGCCTGCCGCTTGATGTGCGCCAAGAGCGAAATTCCGTAGAACGGCGCGAGGCTGGCCCTCCAGAGCGGGACGACGCGCCCGCCGGCGTTGGGCACCCCGTGATGGGGTGCCTGGGCATCGCGAATGGCGCTCCAGTTCTGGTAGAACCAGTAGATCGCATACACGCCAAACGTCGCAGTGGACAGCACCGCGAACTTCTGCTCCCCAACCGGGACGAAGGCCGCTACCCTTTGTATTTGTCGTCCCAGAGCGGCCTGCCTTCCTCGTCGCGCATCATGAGGACCGTCGTGCCGCGCGTGATCTGTCGGACGATCACCATCTCGGTCCCGTCATCCTCCTTCACCTTCGAACCGATGACCGTCACGCGGTCGCCCACCGACAAGTGAAAGTCTTTCGCGTCGAGGAACGCGGTCGGACCGATGTGAATCAGCATCGACGCATCCCCAGCCTTGAGCGTGGCCCGCGATCGCGGCGTGCCGCGCTTGCCGAGATGCGAGCCAAGCGCGGTCACGACACCGGTTAACGTGCTCACGCTGCCCTTGTTGTAGGTCGGCTCTTCCTGCCCGCCACCGCCGCCCGTGCCACGACCACCGCCACCGCCGCCCTGCGCGGCCGCGGCCAGGGGTAGGGCGATCAACATGACGATGCCAATCAAGAGTGTTTTCATCTGCGTTTATCTGTGGCTGTGTTTATCTGTGGCTGTGTTTACCTGTGGCCCTATCGGTGTTCCATCTGCGTCGCCAGCACGGCCGGAATCGTTTCGCGCACGGTGTCCACGATGCGGTCGATGATCGCATCGCTCGTCATCAGCGGCGGCGCCAGGCAGATGCAATCCATCGCGACGCGCGTGTAGAGCCCGCGATCGAGCAGTGCATCGGTAAGCTTTTGCGTCATGCCTGCTGCTGGTGGAAACAACTGCTTGGTGCTCTTGTCCGCCACCACTTCCACGGCGGCCATCAGGCCGAGGCCGCGGACGTTGCCGACGCCTTCAAGAGTCTCGAGGCCGCGCAGCTTCTCGAGTAGCCGCGCGCCCGAGACCGCCGCGCGTTCGACGAGGTGCTCGCTCTCGAGGATGTCGAGATTGCGAAGCGCGACTGCGCAGCAGGTCGGGTGTCCCGAATACGTGAAGGCGTGCATCCACCGCTTGCCGGCCGACACGCCGTTAATCACT
>JBDTMB010000769.1:0-1852 GCA_039934485.1 Vicinamibacterales bacterium | reverse complement strand
GCACCCAGCACCCAGCACCCAGCACCCAGCACCGGAGATATAATCCCCCATGGCATTCCCTGGAACCGGCAAGATCTGGATGAACGGCGCGTTGGTGGACTGGAAAGACGCCACCATTCACATCGCCTCCCACGCACTCCACTACGGCACCGGCGTCTTCGAAGGCCTCCGCGCCTACGACTCCAGGACCGGCACCAACGTGTTCCGGCTCGAGCCGCACATGCGGCGGCTCATGGACTCCTGCCGCGTCTATCGCATGGAGCCGCGGTGGACCCAGCAGCAGTTTGAACAGGCGGTCATCGACACCGTGCGCGTGAACGGCTTCAAGAGCTGCTACATCCGCCCGCTCGTCTATCGCGGCTACGAGCAGCTCGGGTTGAACCCGATGCCGTGCCCGGTCGATGCGTCGATCGTGGTGTGGGAATGGGACATGATGCTCGGCGCCGGCGCGCTCGACCAGGGCATCGACGTCGGCGTGAGTTCGTGGACCCGGCTGGCGCCCAACACGTTGCCGGCGCTCGCCAAGGGCACCGCGAACTACGCCAACTCCGCCCTCATCAAGATGCAAGCCACGCTCGACGGCTACGCCGAGGGCCTGGCGCTCGACGAACGCGGGCTGGTGAGCGAAGGCAGCGGACAGAACCTGTTCCTCGTCCGCGACGGCGTGATCTACACCCCGTCGCTCGGCTCGTCGGTGTTGCAGGGCATCACACGCGAGAGCGTGATCACGATGGCGCATGACCTGGGCTACGAGGTCCGCGAAACCTCGATTCCGCGCGAATTCCTCTATCTCGCCGAGGAAGCCTTCTTTTGCGGCACGGCGGTCGAGATCACGCCGATCCGGTCGATCGACAAGATTGCGGTTGGGACCGGCGACAAGGGGCCCATCACCGAGGCCCTGCAAAAACGGTTTTTCGGGATTTTGCGCGGCGAATTGCCCGACTCGCACCGCTGGCTGACGCCTGTAGGCGCGGCGGTCGGCGTCCGATAATTGACGTATGCACGTAAATGACCTGCTGAAGCTCGCCGTTGACGCGGGCGCGTCGGACCTGCACCTCAAGGTCGGCAGCTATCCCATGGCCCGGATTCATGGCCACCTCAAGCCGATCACGGAAGAACTCCGGTTGGACCACGAGGTCCTGGTCGAAATGGCCGCGTCGATCATGTCGACGGCGCAGCGGCAGAAGTTCAAGGACTCGCAGGAAGTGGACCTGGCGTACAGCGTCCCCGGCCTCGGCCGCTTCCGCTGCAACGTCTTCCAGCAGCGCGGCACGATTGGCGTGGTCCTGCGCGTGATTCCCGTCATCGTCAAGACCATCGACGAGTTGGGCCTGCCACCCATCCTCAAGAAGATCTCAGAGGAAGAACGCGGACTGGTGCTGGTCACCGGCACCACCGGCAGCGGTAAGAGCACCACGCTGGCGGCGATGATTGATCACATCAACGCGACCCGATCGTCGCACGTCATCACGATCGAGGACCCGATCGAGTACCTGCACCGGGACAACCTCTCGATTATCAACCAGCGCGAAATCGGCGTCGACACCCGGTCGTTCGCGTTCGCGCTGCGGAGTGCCTTGCGCCAGGATCCGGACGTGATCCTGGTCGGCGAAATGCGCGACATGGAAACCATCGAGACGGCGCTGCACGCCGCCGAAACCGGCCACCTGGTGTTCTCGACGCTGCACACGCTGGACGCGACGGAAACCATCAACCGCATCATCTCGGTGTTTCCGCCGCACCAGCAGAAGCAGATTCGCCTCCAGCTGGCGTCGGTCCTCAAGTCGGCGATCTCGCAGCGCCTGGTGCCCAAGGCCGACGGCAAGGGCCGCGCACCCGCCGTGGAAGTGCT
>JBDTMB010000768.1:0-1857 GCA_039934485.1 Vicinamibacterales bacterium | reverse complement strand
CCTGGGCGCAGCGGGCGGCCAGCTTTTGGCACTCGTCGTGGATCGTCGGCAGCCGGAGCAGTTTCAGATGATGTTGCAGCAACACCAGGCTCTTGGTTTCGATCGGTTTCATCGGTCACCTCCCGGCAACAGCGAGGCATAGCGATCCAGATGGGGCGGCGGGATGTCGTGGCCTTGCAGATGCGGCCGACCGTCCAGGCTGAACCACCGCGCCGGTTGTTCGCGACCACTCTGCGCCAACAGCCGAATGGCATCCACCGTCAGCGCGCCGATCGCTAACGCCCGTTCGATGGCGCGGGCCAACTCGCCGAGTTCGAGATTCTCCAGCAACCGCAGCACTTTGATGAACTCGCGGCGACCGGCGGAGTGCCGTTCTGTCTCCAAGCGTCGGCGTAGTACGCCGAAACATTCCGGCAACTTCCAGTCGGCCAACGGTCGGGCGAAGTCCAAAGCCCCCGGCTTTCGCTCCAGGAGCGCCAGGTAATGCACCGGATCGTAATGCACGTTCTCGCGCGCCCAATCGCGCGGATGACGAGCCACGACCCGATCGCCCACGATCAGCCGCACCTCCTGAATGTTGCCGACCGCCGTCACCGGGTGATGCGCGCAAGCGGTCGGGACCGAGTAATCGTTGGTGTCGAACCGCACCAGCGACAGCGAGTTGGCCTTGGCCTGTTCGACGCGTCGGGCCTCGAACGATTGCTTCGGCAGCGGCAATAACGCCCGCTGCTCTTCCTCCAGCAGGCCTTGCTTGATTGTGGGTTGTCCGCGCAAGCGACGCTCCAGGTCGGCCCGACATGATTGGGCCAGTTGTTCATTGAACTCCTCCAAGTCGTCGATCCGCGGCACCGGCACCATGAAGTTCCGGCGGGCGAACCCGACCAAACCCTCCACGTGCCCCTTCTCATTGGCGCGGCGCACCAGGCAGAAGTGATGCGCGAACAGGAAGTGGCTTTCCAGCCGCAAGAACTCGCGCGTCGGCGTGTCGCCGCGGCGGCCGACAAATTTCGCCACCGCGATGCGGCTGTTGTCGTAGCTGATCCGCGTGGGAACGCCGCCGAAGAATTGAAAGGCGCGGCAGTGCCCTTCCTGGAACGTCTCGGTGCATTCTCGGGGAAACACCTGGCAGAAGAACGCGTCGCTGAACGGCAACGACATCACGAAGTACGCGACGCGCGTCAGCGTGCCCTGCAGCCAGACGTCGGCTTCGCCAAAGTCGGCCTGAGCCTCGCCCGCCGGATGCGCGAGCGGCATGAACACTTCGGCCGTACCGGCCCGCCAGGCCCGCACCGCCTCGCCGACGATGGTGATCCCGCCCTCGTAACCCTGCTCCGTCCGCAGCCGATCGAAGATCCGCTTGATCGTATGGCGCTGTTTGGGCGGGGAAGTTTTATCCTGCTCCAGAATCTCTGCGATGATCGACAGATACGGATCGAGCCGCGGCTTGGCCCGCGGCTGTCGTTGCCGATAGCCGGGCGGCTCTGCGTGATTGAGGATCTTGTTGAGCGTCTTCCAGTGCAGGTGGTATTCCTGGCAGATCGCCCGCTTGCTCTTCTGCTTGGTCAACACCAAGCGACGGATTTCGGTCCATTGCTGCATGTCTCGATACACTCATGTTTCTCGCGGTTCGTAGGACTTGTGACGGATTTACCGTCGCAAGTCTTGGTCACGAATCCGCGACAAGGGACATGAGCGCTACACTTTTCGACCGACCATCGGTGACCTGCCAAGCGCTGCACTGTTCGAGCGCCGTTTACACGCCGAGGAGAACATCGAGAATTCCACCATCGCGGCACAGATCCCAGGCCTCCTGACGGCCAGCGTGAAAGGCATTCACAAACAGTTCGAATTACCCTG
>JBDTMB010000767.1:0-1883 GCA_039934485.1 Vicinamibacterales bacterium | reverse complement strand
GCAACGCGCCATCGGCCAGCGGCATTCCCGCGGCGCGCACCATTTGCGTTTGCGCATGCGCGGTCGCGCACGCCAGTAACACGGTGAGAAGGAGGGCGGCAGTCTTCATGTCATCGCATCCGATAAGTGAGCCCAGTCATCACCCGCAGGTCCTTCATGCCCTGGTCCGTGGTGAAGTCCACCACGCCGGTGACGGAGAACTGCCGGTTGATCGTGGCCGAGAAATTGCCCGACAGCCGGTGCGTCCACGGGCGCGTTTCAATGGCCACCCCGTCACTGCGGACGAAGCGTAACACCGCAAGCGACGTGGAGTAGTCGCCGGAAATATACAGCGAGCGGCCGATCGTGTGTCCAAGCGACAGGTACCGGGAATGATAGGGGCCCGTGGGCCGATCGATGAGCGCGTCGGAGCCCGAAAGGTCGAAACCGCTGCCGAAGAGATTGCTGGCGTAACCGCCCAGCGTGAGCCTTCCAGTGGGCGCGTCATCCTGGTTGTTGCGATCGCGCGCGTAGCCGCCGTAGAGCTCGATGCCCTTCGCCACCTTCACGCTCACGCGGCCGCCGGCGGTCTCGTAGCGGAGGCCATCCACGGCTTGAGGCGAAAGTGGACGGCCGTTCAGCACATCGTCGGTGAGTTGCCGCGCGTTGATCGATCGTCCGCGATTGTAGGTGCCTTGCAGTTCCACGCGTGGTCCGGCCGACTGTCGCGCGTTCACCAGGAAGTAGGTCAATCCGCCTTTGGCGGTGCCGTTGGCGGCGCCCTTGAGGTCGTACTCCATCGCTTGGTACGCGTAGAACGACTTGCCGGCGGGAATGTAGTTGGTGATGCTCAACACCGAGCGTTCGCTCATGGAGAGCTGGCGGATGTTCGCGAAGGCCACCACGTGGCGTCGTAGAAATCCGCTCTCGAACGCCACGTAGCCGCCGTACTTGCGGACGGCGGGGGCGTAGCCGATTTCGTAGCCCAGGGGCTCCGCGCCGTAGAACGCGCCCGCAACGATGCGGCTCTTCGCACCCGCGGCCGCGCTGCGATATTCGGCAAGGCCGCCGGCCAGCGCGCCGGCCGTGCCCAGGTCGGGCAGCCACATGTGACCGGCGCGCACGCGGAACTGGCCGCGGTCGCCGAAGCGCGCGCCGGCGTAGCCGTCGTAGATCGACACGCGTTGATCGCGTCCTTCCGCACTGTACCGGGTGTGGCGCAGATCGATCCCTGCGTCGATGCCGCCCGAGTCCATGTCCGGAATCCGGAACGTGAAGCTCGTCGCGAACTGGAGGTCGTTCGACGCCTCCCCGCCATCCGGTGTCTGGTGCGCGGTCGTCACAAACAGCGACACGCGGGCATCGGGCTTCGGCGGTGTCGATTGAGCCCACGCCGGGGCGGAGGCTAGCAACAGCGCGGCACCGGCTCGTAATGCGAGTGAGTGGATCGTCATGGTCACCTCAATCCGCCCGGCCGGTCGGATGGCAGCTGTAGCAGGCGCGCGATTCGTAGCGATAGCCATTGCGGCCGCGGTGTTCGCGATCCATGGCGGCTTGCGCGTGCTCGTGGCACGTCAGGCACGTGAAGTTCTGGTAGGCCACGCCGGCCTGATGACAGTTGGAGCACGCCACGGCGTGACGGCCGGATGTGATGGGGAAGCGATGGCTGAAGGTGCCCTGGCGCCAGGTGGAGTCGGTGGCGCGGTGACACGTCTCGCAGGTCAGGCCGAAGCCGGCAGCCGCGTGCGCGGGCGACGTGGTGCGATCGTAGTTGGTGCGATGACACCCCACGCAGTCGCGAGGCGTGCCCTTGTAGACGTTGTTCTTGTGACAGGCCGCGCACGCCTGCGCGGCGTGCTGGCCGACGAGCGCGAACACGGTGGCGTGGTTGAACGTGGCCCCGC
>JBDTMB010000766.1:0-1892 GCA_039934485.1 Vicinamibacterales bacterium | reverse complement strand
CTCCAGCCGTGCTCGTCGTCACCAATCAGCTGGCGATCCGGGTCGCTCGACAGCGTCGTCTTGCCGGTGCCCGAGAGCCCGAAAAAGAGTGCCGTGTCGCCGGCCTCGCCGATGTTGGCCGAGCAGTGCATGGCCAGCACGTTTTGCAGCGGCAGCAGGTAGTTGAGGACGGTGAAGATGGACTTCTTGTTTTCGCCGCCGTAGCTCGTGCCGGCGATCACAATTTCGCGGGACGCGAAGTTGAGCGCGATCACCACTTCCGATCGCGTGCCGTGGCGCGCGGGATCGGCCTTGAACGACGGCGCATTGAGCACGGTGAACTGGGGCTCGAACCCGGCCAGCTCCGCGGCGGGCGGGACGATGAACAGGTTGCGGACGAACAAGTTGTGCCACGCGTATTCCTGGATGAACCGCACCGGCAGCCGGTACGCCGGATCGGCGCCCGCATAGAGGTCCTGGACGAAGAGCTCCTGGCCCTTGAGGTGCGCGATGACGTCGCGACGCAGCACGTCGAAGGCGCCCGGTTCCATGGGCCGGTTGACCTTGCCCCACCAGACATTCGCCTCGCTCGAGGGCTCTTTCACCACAAACTTGTCGTTCGGGGACCGGCCGGTATGGGCGCCGGTCCGGCAGACCAGTGGGCCCTCTTCAGCGATCACGCCTTCCTGGCGCCGGATGGCATGCTCGTACAACGCCGCTGCCGCCAGGTTGAAATGAACGGGCTTCGACGATTGCACGCCCTGCGCGTCGAATCCCCGCCCCACCTGCGTCGTGCTCATGAATGACTCCAAACTCGATCCGGCGACCAATGCCGTATCGAAACCATTAATGGTACAGATGGCAAACCCGCTAAGTCAATAACCGACACGAGTTTGGGCGGACCCTGCTAAACTAGGTAAACAGCCATCCGGCCAACCCTGTAACAGATGTCAGGACAGCCTATCGTCAACGCCGCTGCCCCGCCGACGCCCCGCACCAGCGAGGGCGCCCATCCGTCGCCTGCCTCGGCGCTGGCGGCCGAGATCAAGGCGCTCGTGGCGCGTGGCGACAAGGAAACCGCGCGGGATCGCTTCGGGGCGCTCGTGGCGCTCCTCCAGCGGCGGGCGCTGCGGATCGCGTTCCAGTACCTCCGGGATGCCGCCGACGCCGACGAAGCCGTGCAGGACGCGTTTGTGAAGGTGTTCCTGCACATCGACCAGTACCGCGACGAGTTGCCGTTTGACGTCTGGTTTACGCGGATCCTGGTCAACGCCGCGCTCGACCGCCTCAAGGCGCGGGCGCGGCAGCAGCGCTGGATCAGCCAGGCGCCCGAGGAAGAGACCGGCCGGGCGGTGGAGCAAGTCGCCGGACGCGAGGCGTCGCACGAGCGGCGCTTGCTGGCGCAAGAGCGGTGGAAGCAGGTCACCGACCAGGTCGCGAACCTGCCCGACCGCCAGCGATTGGTGTTTACGCTCTGTCATGTCGACGAGCGCACGCCCGCGGAGATCAGCGCGGCGACGGGAATGAGCCAGGCCACGGTGCGCGTCCACTTGTTTCGCGCACTCAGGAAGTTACGAGGGGCTTTAGGAGAGCGAGCATGAGCACCCGTGAAATCACCGAGCACGACCAGGCCCTCGCGGCCTATCGCGCCGCCGCCTGCGCCGAAGCTGATGCCCATTTCGATGACCGGGCGCTCGAGGCCCAGCGCCACAAGATCCTGGCCCGCATCGCCCACCTTGGCGAAACGGCCCGGGTCATCCGCTTCCCTGGAGCACCGAGCGGCGCCACCACGGCCCCGCCCATCAGCCGCAACTGGATCAGCGTCGCCGCCGCGGCGGGCCTGATCATCGGCTTGATCAGCGGCCAGATCCTGCACGTCCTGCCGCGTCCCGTTCCGCGTCCCATGGGACGTC
>JBDTMB010000765.1:0-1897 GCA_039934485.1 Vicinamibacterales bacterium | reverse complement strand
TCTGGAAAGGCCAGTGCTGCTCAGCGGCATTGGTCTTCCCCGCATGGTCTCCGTGCCCTCCGTGTTCTCCGTGGTTAACGTTCGTTAGCTGGCGCACTTGAGCCCCATGTTCGCGGCATAGATAGTTCTGAGGCCAACACTTTGTCGGCGGCGCGGCCGATCAAATCGTCCCCTCAACGCGCGAGGACGACGGGAGCACGCACGGCAGTGGGAGGTGCCTCCAAACGACACGCCGGATGATCGACAACGCGAAGCAAGACGCGTACAGCGCCCTCCCGACAAGAAGTGCCTGATTCACGCGCGAGCGGGAAAGAGCCATTCGAGGACGGGCCCCATCCGGGCCGCCCAGGCGCCTTCGCTGTGATCGGCCCCTTCGTATTCGGCGTAATGCAGGTTCTTCCCTTCCACCCACCCCGCGCCCATCAACGCCGCCTTCAGCAGCCGCGCATCGTCGAGCCCGCGCCGCCCTTCCGCGGTGCCCATGTCCACCCAGATCCGCAGGTCGGGCCTCGGCGACGCCTGGCGCACGGTGCGAAGAATCGCGCGCCGGTCCCACCACACAGACGGCGACAGCACGGCCAGCCGGCTGAACACGCGCGGATAGGTGAAGCCCAGGTGCAGCGTGACGAGGCCGCCCAGCGACGAGCCACCGATCCCGGTGTGAAGCGCGTCCGGCTGCGTGCGGTAGGTACGATCGATGAACGGCTTCAACTCCTCGACGATCAACCGCCCGTAGTCGTTCGCGTGCCCGCCGCCCAGACGCGCGTCCCTGGTCGGCGTGTACTCCTCGATGCGATCGATGCCGGTGTTGTAGATCCCGACGATGATAAGCGGCTCGACACGGCCTTCGGCGATGAGCTCGCTGGCGGTCTCGCCGATGCGCCAGTGGCTGCCCTCGAGGAAGGCGGTGGCGGGATCGAAAAGATTTTGCCCATCGTGCATGTAAAGCACAGGGTAACGCCGATCGCCGTCCATTTCGTAGTCGGGTGGCAGCCACACCATCAGGTCGCGATCGCCCGCCAGGTGAACGGAGTGAAACTGCTCGTGGCGATGGAGGGTACCGGCGGCGGGAGAGTTGTTACTCAAGGCGTTGCGATCAGTATAGGATGCCCTTTAACCAGCCGGACGAATGCCGGAAGGTCCAAACGATCCATGACGCGCGACCACCATCGCTGGTTCTCCCGCTCCCTCAACCGGGACATGGAGCTGCTCGCGTTCGGTCACGGCGGCCCGGCGGTGATGGTGTTCCCGACCTCGATGGGCGCGTTTTTCGAATACGAGGACCGCGGCATGGTGGCGGCGCTCGCCGACAAGCTCGAACACGGCGGCCTGCGCCTGTTCTGCGTCTCCT
This sequence comes from Vicinamibacterales bacterium, assembly GCA_039934485.1. Lineage (GTDB taxonomy): Bacteria > Acidobacteriota > Vicinamibacteria > Vicinamibacterales > UBA2999 > 12-FULL-67-14b. The sequence goes on along the minus strand of JBDTMB010000765.1, from coordinate 546 downwards.
CGGTGGACAACGAAAGCTGGTACTGCAAGCGGATTCATCCACGCCACCGTATCGAGCGGCACCTGCACTACGAAGACCACATCCTGAACGAGGTCGTGCCGCTGGTGCGGCACCTCAGCCGGCAGGACGGCATCGGCGTCACCGGCTGCAGCTTTGGCGCGTATCACGCGATGACGCTGGCGCTGCGCCATCCCTACACGTTCACCTCGTGCATCACGATGGGCGGTGCTTTTGACGTGTCGCAATTCCTCGACGGCTACGCCGACGAAGACTGCTATTTCCTCAACCCGCCGTCGTTCCTGCCGGGCCTCAGCGACGCGTATTACCTGGACCAGTTCCGCCGCAACAAGTGGGTGATGGTGACCGGCGATCACGACATCTGCCGCGCGCCGAACGAGCAGTTTTCCGCGCTCCTCTCGGCCAAGGGCATCCCGCACGCCCTGCACGTGTGGAACAACTCGAAGCACGACTGGCCCTATTGGCGGCCCATGGCCCAGGCCTACTTGCCCTAGCGGGGAGCGGGGAGCGGGGAGCGGGGAGCGGGGA
>JBDTMB010000764.1:0-1902 GCA_039934485.1 Vicinamibacterales bacterium | reverse complement strand
GAGGGACACCTTGGTCGACAGAGGCGGGAGGGCGCTTGACTGCATCGGCGTGGCCTGTGGTCGCTTTGGCAACGGCGCGGCAAGATCGTTGGCCGGTGCCGGCGACAGGCCCAGTGTTCGTTCATAGGCGTCGATGGCGTGGACCACGGCATGGGCGACAGCGCCGCCGACGATCTGCGCCAGCGCTTCGTGCGTGATCCCTGGGCCCAGGACTGGCGAGACGCGACGCGGCTTCGCCTTGCGAGCCTTTGGCGACGCGCTGCGGCCAGCTGCCGGCAGTCGGCGCGCCGCGGGCCGTCGCTGCTTGCGCGCCGGCACGGCTGGAACGGGCTCGGCGGCTGGCGTCGAAATGCCCAACGCGTGTTTGACCCTGGCCATCAGGATGCCCGGCTCGAGTGGCTTCTCGACAACCCCTTTGGCCCCAGATTCCTTCACCCTCAGTTCGTTACTGGACTCGAACCTGTTGGTGAGCAAGAGCACGGGGAGCTTGCGCAAGTGACGTTTCCCGGAAACATAACGAGCGATCGCGTACCCATCGACGCCGGGCACGTCGGTGCACGCCAGGACGATGTCTGGCCGCTCCGCCTCGATGCAATCAAGGGCTTGTTGTCCGTTCGCAGCAACGAGAACCTTTATGGGCTCGTCGGCAAAGGTGAGTTGAATCACGCGCTGAATCGTGATGCTGTCGTCGGCGATGAGCAGGGTGTGAGTGTGCATTCTGGGCTCGTGGCCCACCCATTTGCAAGAGGAGGGCCACTAGCCTCGTGCGCATCGACGGACTGCACACAACATTTGCCGCACGCGCACAACCATTGGAGGGTGGACATTCTGCCCGGGGGCAGACTTTCGGTTTGCAGTGGGCCGACTAGTCGCAGTTCACGCTCCGGACTCTAGGCGTCATCTTGCGCTGATAGCCGCTGTGGACGAACTCGACGGCCGATCACCCGGCTGTTGGATGGTCGGCGCAGTGCGAAGCGTGCTCGCCTCGGCCAACGGATCCGGCCAGTCGAGATATTCGCGCTCGCGCGTGCGGATGGCCCGGTAGCGCTCGAACGTCGTCCGTGGGGACTCGAGCCCCAGCATCGACCGCCAGGTCGAGCCCCTGAACGTGTGACGCAGCATGCCGGCGCCGTGGCGCAGCACAAAGCCGGGGTCGTGCCGCACCACGCTCGGGAGGTGGCGCACTTTCATCCATCGCTCGGCCTTCCAGCGCATGAACTCGATCTCCGCCGGCTCAACCCCCTCGCTCCGCGTGACCGCCGTCGTGCCGTCGTACTCATCGACGCGGCGGCTGACGATGAGGCCCCGCCGATCGAAGTCCACGGTCATCGGCGTCCCGGGGTACGGCGTCGGATGCTGGATGTAGGGCCAGTCGACATAGCGGCGCGCAAATTCCAGGTTGGCCGCGATGGCGTCCCGGCGATCGTCGGGATTGCCGACGATCAGGCCGCCCACCACCAGCATGCCGTGGCGGTGCAGCGCCTCGACGGCTTCGACCGCGGTGTTGATGCGGCCTCCGGCCCGGTACCGGCTGTTCTTGGCGCGCGCGTTGAGGAACGCCAGGTCCTCGTCGAGGATGTTCTCGATGCCGAGGAACACATAGCGAAAACCGGCGCGGCGCATCAGCCCGGCCAGCCGATCGCCATGCGCCGCGATCGACGCGGTCATCGCCTGCGCGATGTAATCGAGGTGGTCGAGGCCCGCGGCGACGATTGCGCGGCAGAGCTCTTCGAACCGCGGCACGTCGAGCGTGATGTTGTCGTCGACCAGGAAGATGGTGCGCGCGCCGCGCGCGTGCGCGTCGGCAATATCGCTGATGACGCGCGCGATCGAGAAGCGGTGGAAATTGCGGCCGCGCATCTCGATGATCGAGCAGAAGCTGCAGTCGAAGGTGCAGCCGCG
>JBDTMB010000763.1:0-1928 GCA_039934485.1 Vicinamibacterales bacterium | reverse complement strand
GTACGCCTGCTTGTCCTGTTCGCCCTTGAGGTAGAGACCAAAGTAGGCGGTGGCGAAGTGATCGAGGATGTTGTTCATCCGCACGGTGTCCCACACGGCGTCGGCGTAGTGCGAGAAGGCGCTGGCGGGTTGTCCCGCAGAGGCGTAGACCTCCACCGGGGCCGGGATGGGCGCGGCCGCGTTGTGGTTGGCGTTGATGAAGGTCAGCAGGTAGCGATCGGCGTTGGTCGCCGCCTGGTAGATCGCCCGCGTGCCCTTCTCGTATCCGGCCACATCATCGACGCTGCCGGCGACGAACAGCACCGGCGTCTTGATGCCCTTGAGCCCGTCGGTGTCCCAGAATCCTCCGGCCATGCCCCACGGCGCGATCGCAATCACCGCCTTGATGCGCGGATCCATCGTCTCGGCGTAGCCGGGATTGGCGGCCCCGCGTTCCGCCAGCATCTTGTTGGGCGGCGCGCCATTCACGGTTTCGCTGGCCTTGCTGTAGCCGCCGCCAATCACGTTGACGACGCCGTAGCCACCCATCGAGTAGCCGACGATGCCGGTATGAGTGGTATCGACAAGTCCGCTCAGAAAGCTGCCGGAGCTGGGCTGGCCCAGCCGCGCTATTTCGTTCAGCACGAACAGCTGATCGAGCGGGCGGTTGTAGAGCGTGCTGCCGAAGGCCTTCTGATCGTCATAGGTGCTGTCCCGGTGATCGATCGACACCGTGACGAACCCCTTGCTCGCGAGGTTCTCCCCGATGTGACTCATCAGGAAACGGTTCCCCGGATAGCCGTGCGAAATGATCACCAGCGGAAATGCGCCGGCCGTGGTCAGCGGCGCCGCATCCCGCACGGCCTGGCCATAGAGGGTCACCTTGATCGACGGGTCGCGTGTGATCACGCCGCGATACGCCCCACCGGCCTTCTGGCCCGCGGCCAGCGCGGCCGGATACCAGGCTTCGAGCGTGAGGGTGCGGTCGTAGCGCACGAGCGGACCGCCCTCCTTGATGTTGAGCACGTCGGGCCGGTTCTTGTCGGTGGCCGTCAGCGTCCGCACGCCGATCGGATACTGGCCAAAGGCGGCGAGTTCCGGCGCGTTCGGCGCCACCGTGTCGACATGGTTTTGTTGCGCGCTCGGGTATCCCGAAAGTGCCACGAGGGCCACGACGACGAGGAGCGGGCGACGCAACATCAGGATCTCCGTTTCGACAACAGCACCACGGGCAACGCCAGCGCCATGCTGCCCAGCAACGACAAGCCGACGAACCAGCCCCAGTGCAGGCGGCTGACGCCCCATTTGCGGAGCAGGTAGGCGAACGCGCCCATCAGGAGAAGGGATTCGATGATGAAGGCCAGTGACACCGGGTTCTGCATCGCCTGGTCCAGCAGTTCGGGACGCACCAGGAGTCCATACATGAACGCGGTATTGAGGCCGACCGCGCCCACGACGGCAAGGGTCCACAACCAGAACCGTTCCTGCGTGCCGTATTCAACGCCCCGGCCTGCCGTCTCTGCGTTCATCTGTGGCATGCGCGGGATTTTATTGCAGGACGTGGCGCTCAGGGAACCATGACTTTCAGTTCCGCGCCGTAGAGCATGGCCCGATCGTTGTCGCGCGCCGACCAGCGCAGCAGCGCGGCGACGTCCTTCTTCACGGCCTCGCTCAGCACCGGCTTGCCGTTCACCGTCACCGTCACCGGTTTCGAAAAATCCACGACCTCCGGTGACAGCAGCAGGGTGAAGGATCCGACGCCGCGCGTCCTGGCCGCGAAGGCGTTGCCCGTCCGCGTCACGTCCACGCGGCCCGACGGCAGGACGTGGCGGAAGAACCCGGTGTCGTCGAGATCCTCATCGGTGGACCCGCCCTTGCGCAACTTGTCGATCACCAGCCAGCGATTGCGGTTGAACTTGTCGACGCGCTCGGTTTCCCACGACAGCTTC
>JBDTMB010000762.1:0-1933 GCA_039934485.1 Vicinamibacterales bacterium | reverse complement strand
CGACGAGATAATGTCGGTAATCGATCGACCGCTCGCCAAAGCGCTTGCGCGGATGGTGCACGCAGGTGCCGTCACGGCCGACGATGGTCACCGTGCTCGCGCCGATGCGCACGACCAGGTCGAGGCCGGCCCATCGCGTCCACACGGAGTACCACGCGCCCTCGAGCCGCACCAGCGCGCGCGGCGTGACCGTGGCGAACGTCGTGGCCTCCGGCGCAAACGGGATCGGGGCGGGCCGGAACTGACCCTGCTCTTCCGTGAACCGGTCGCCGATCGTCTGGCCGGCCGCATTGCGCTGGCTGGCGAGCCGCGCATCCATCTGGGCCAGCAGCGCCGCGTTCATCGTCGCCAGCGTCGCGCCCCTCGGAATCGGGACGAGGGCCTGCTGGCGCACGGCCTTGCCACGCGATTCGACGCCGCCCTTGTCGTGGCCCTCACCGGGTCGGCAGAAGCAGGCCTCCAGCAGATAGTGCGAGGCGAGCGCGGCGAACCGTGCGGTGAGGGTGCGCGCACCGACGACCAGGATCCGCACGACGGCGGCGCGGAGATTATCGTAGGCGACCCGCGCGGGCACGCCGCCGAAGTGCGCGAACGCCCGGACATGCCCATCGAGAAAACTGATCTGATCCTGACGCTCGTAGATCCAGGCAAAATCGCGGCCCGAGTACATCAGCCGCATCAAGAACAGCCAGGCCTTGCGCCGGGTGCCGTCGATGTCGACCAGCACCTCGAAGAAATCGACCTCGGCCAGATCGCCCGGGCGGTAGGTCAAGGGCACGAAGACCTCCCGCCGCTGGCGCCGCCACTCGGCGACCGCCGTCTTGATGACCGTGACCCCGACCTGTTTCCCCTCCGCCACCAGCATCGCGTGCAGCCGCGTCGCCGTCAGCTGCTGCTTGCCGCCGGTCCACTTCGCCGAGTCGACCAGCAGCGCCTCGACCCGCGTCGCCACCGTGTCCCAGACGGGTCGGGGTCGCGGGCCGGCCTCCGCCTTCCGCAGCGGCATCGCCTGCTCCACGTACTTGCTGACCGTCGTCCGCGACACGCCCAACTCGCGCGCCACTGACCGCTGCGTCCGTCCTTCGACGAGCACTTTGTGCCGTACTACATGCACCTGATCCATCCTGAGCATCCCCCCAGCGGACCCCGGATCCCCTCGATCCGGCAAGTCCGCCATCAGACCCTCAGGTGGCCTACTTTCCGAGCGGCGAATGGCCTACTTTCTGAGCGGCGCGCCCATGAGCGGCTGACCCTTGGTTTCGCAGAGCATCCGAAGAAGATCCCGGCGGTTGCCAATGAGCACTCCGTTTCAGAGCTCCGCGACAAAGCGAGGACGCTTCGAGCCAAGCCGAGGCTTGCAAGATTATCCCAGAACTGGGATAATCTTAAAGTGCGACGTGTCCTAGCTGTCGACGAGAGACCGCTGCATTGGGTCGGGTCCTCCAAGCGCGATTTCTTGAGCTTTCCGGCGGCGGTCAAGGAGGACATGGGCAACGCCCTCGGCATCGCGCAGTTCGGCGGGACAGCGCCGATGGCGAAGCCGTGGAAGGGCCGATCTCGTCGCCGAACGATTGAAAACCGCCGCGAGGGATCACGAGGAGCACTATGGCAAACCGAAGCACTGAACGTACAGAACCGATCACTCGCGGCACCTCAAACGTGTTCGCGGACCTCGGGTTCCCCGACGCCGTGGAGCGTCAAGCCAAGCTGCGCCTGGCCTATGCGCTCAATCAGGTGCTCGAAGGGCGCAAGCTCTCCCAAGCCGATGCCGCCAAGATGCTGAGGGTCACGCAGCCGAAGGTCTCTGCGCTTCGCCACTACAAGCTGGCGGGCTTCTCCGTCGAACGCCTGATGAATCTGTTGACGGCCCTCGACCAGGACGTGGAGATCGTTATCCGACGAAAACCTCGGTCGCGGAAAACTGGTCGAATCA
>JBDTMB010000761.1:0-1934 GCA_039934485.1 Vicinamibacterales bacterium | reverse complement strand
GACGTGATTCTCGACGCTGGTGGAGCGAACGCCGGGTCCGAACTCCGGGCGGAGGCGCCCGATCCGGGGCTGTTCCGCGATGAGGTCGAAGCGGTCGACAATGTCGTCGATGAGCCGGTCGGCGGTGGTCGGGCTTGCTTCCTCGGCAAAATACAACCAGATCTCGTCGAGGTCCTGCTCGGCCAGCGACGAGAGGCGATAGGGCATCTCAGGACTTCTTGGCGCGGGTGGCTCTCCCGCGCGACTTGATCTGTTCAGCGAGCTGCCGGCTGGAGGCCTTGTCATAGGCGCGCCCTTCGCCCCGAGTCAGTGCGTCGAACCCAGCCTGCACGTCCGCACGAAGGTGTTCGCGCGCGTTGTCCCGCTCTTTCAGCAGGCGCAAAGCCTCACGCACGACTTCGCTGGCCGTCTGGTAGAGACCGCTCTCCACCTTCTCGTTCACGAGTCGTTCGAGCTCAGGGGTGAGTGACACATTCATGCTCGTTTCCGTCCTCAGTTCGCAGCCTAGGACCGATAACAAGTAATGTCAAGAATCGCTATTTCCTGGCAGCCCCACTGTGCCCACGACTGTGCCCAAACGCGTTCCGACACCCATCATCCGGCACCCAACGCCAACCAAGTGCTCAATAAAAAACGGGCCGAAACCATGAAGATTTCGGCCCGTTTTCTGATCCTCGGCAGCCTTAGCAAACCGCCGCCTTAAGCCTCTCGGCCACCTCACCGCAGACGGTAAGTATACGTGAAGACAGCACTTGCATGATCGTGCTTTGGCGCCGCTGAAGGCGGCGGTTTTTAGAGATCCGCCTTCGTCGAAAATACTGAGGAAATCGACGTGTTTCCCGTGCTCGAGTGGGCACAGTTTTGGGCACAGTCAGTTTCGACCGCACACGCGCGGGTAAATCCGGCCGTCTCTCCGTGCTCGAAAGCCTGCCGTCGACGCCGGTCACCGATTCTGTGCCTTGAATTGTGCCCACTGCCTTCCGTCGCCCGATCGCTAATCGGCGTGGCCCACCTGGAAGACGAATCCTCTGGCGTGCGGCTTCCGTGCGCAGCGTAGTGGATGCCACACGCAGGGCGTACCGTTGACAAAGCTCGGCGCCGGATCCGCGAGGCGCTGGAACTGTTCGTCGACGATGCACGTACGGCCATGATGGAAGACAACGCTAAACGTTCGACTGGGGTCGTGCTCGCGATGCCGCACATGCGCGGGCTGTCGCACCAGCGCGTGCGTCAACTCACGCAAACGGAGGCGTCAGACCTGAGGGCTCTAACGCCCAGCCCCTCCCACTAGCTGAATCCTGTCAAGCACCGGGTGTTCAATGGCTTACAGGTCTATCGAGGTTCTGCGAATGAAGCGAAAGGAGACCTGAATTTGCTTCAGTGGTCGGGCCACCCCCATCACATTGGTCTTCCACGGGGCTGTCTCGACGAGATGCGCCAGACGCTCGCCGACCTCGGGATTCGCCCGACAGTGCGAGACGAACGCCACGCCGGTCGCCCGCTGGATCTGACCTTCCAAGGGGAGCTGCGTCGTGATCAGCAAGTTGCAGTAGACGCGCTCCTAGCCCACGACACCGGAGTGCTTGCGGCCACCACCGCATTCGGCAAGACGGTCGTGGGCGCATGGCTGATCGCGCGGCGCGGCGTCAGTACGCTCGTGCTCGTCCACCGGCGACAGCTCCTCGATCAATGGGTCGAGCGCCTCTCGGCATTTCTCGGCCTCCCTGACAAGTCGATTGGACGCATCGGGGGCGGTCGCAACACGCCGACCGGGCTCGTGGACGTCGCGGTCATTCAGAGCCTGGTCAAGAAGGGCGTCGTCGATGATCGGGTGGCCGGCTACGGTCACCTGATCGTGGACGAGTGCCATCACCTGTCAGCCCACAGCTTCGAACAGGTCGCACGACAGGCGAAGGCGCGGTTCGTGCTCGGGC
>JBDTMB010000760.1:0-1939 GCA_039934485.1 Vicinamibacterales bacterium | reverse complement strand
CCGAGCGAGCGGAAGCCCTTGCCCTGGAACGCCATCTCGCCCCAGCGCACTTCCCCGCCCATGAAGAACTGCTTGAGGCGGTTGTCGACGCTGCGGGTGAGGCACATGCCCTTGAGGATTTCGATGCGCTCGTCTTTCGAGAGTGACGCTTCGATGGCGGCGCGGCGAAGGAACCCGTCACAGGCGTCGACGAGCTCGGCGCGCGCCAGCTCCAGCCGCTTGATTGCCGACGTGCCCGGCGTGGTCTCCGCCGTGCCCTCCGGGGCGGCGACGATGTCGTAGAGCGCCTTCGCGAGGGCGCGCCGGAAGACGGGCCGCGCCGCGTCGAGCTTCACCGCGTCGCGGCCCTTGATGGCGCCAACGCCCGCCTTCTCGAACACCTCGAGTGCGATCGCCAGCGCGAACGGATATCGCTCAGCCACGAAGGCGCCAAAGCGGCTGGCCAGTCCGGAGAGTTTCGAGGCATCAACGGTACGGGACATCAGGTTCATTATAGAGTTCTGCAGGGCCCGGCAGGTTGTACCATGTACGGGCGCTGTGGTTTTGACCTTTGGCTGAATGACTTCCTTGGAGGTTGGTATGAAGGTACGGATCTTGAGTTGGGTGCTGATGACGCTGTTCGTCGTCTCGGCCGCGTCGGCGCAACAAGGCACTTCTGAATTACGTGGCAAGGTCATCGACGCGCAAGGCGGGGTCCTGCCTGGCGTGACCGTCACCCTGAAGAATCAGGCCACCGGCAATGTCCGCGAAACCCTGTCCGGCCCCGACGGGTCGTTCATCGCCAGCGGCCTGGTCCCCGGCACCTACGAGGCGACGGCGGAACTGCAGGGATTCAAGCGGTTCTTCCGCAGCGACCTGCGGCTCGAGGTCGGCAAGACCACCAGCATCGACGTCACGATGGCGGTCGGCGGCCTCGAGGAAACGGTGCGGGTCACCGCGGAATCCCCGATCGTGGACCTCACCTCGAAGGAACTCGGCGGCAACATCACCAGCGATACCCTGGTCAAGCTGCCGAGCGTCAACGGCAACTTCATCGGCTTCGTCGGCCTGCTGCCGGGCATCGTCCCCTCGGTGAGCACCGAGTCATTTGGCAGCGACTCGATCGCCGTCAACGGCCAGGACCCGCGCAACAACAACTACATGCTCGACGGCGGCAACAACAACGACGACGTGATCGGCCAGCGCGCCGGCACCCAGGCGCGCACGCCGATTGAAGCGATCCAGGAGTTCCAGGTGATCACCGGCCAGTACGACGCGCAGTACGGCCGCACCTCGGGCGCGGTGGTCAACGCCGTGACCAAGTCGGGCACCAACCAGTTTCGCGGCGTCGCGTTTGCCTTCGGCCAGAACGCCAAACTCACGACGAAGGACTTCTTCGCCAAGCAGAACAACACGGCGAAGCCCGACACCAGCTACCAGCGCTGGGGCGGCACCTTCGGCGGACCGATCGTCATGAACAAGATCCACTTCTTCGCCAGCCTCGAACGCTTCTCCATCGACCGGCCGAACACCATCAACATCCCGTCCCGCCCGGAATACAACGGTACGCAGGCGACCAGGGACCGCGTCTGGAACACGGTGATCCGCGGCGACCACCAGATCAACAACTCCACCACCTACAGCGTGCGGTGGTTGCGCGAGACCTCACCCCAGGTCAACCAGATCATCGCCACCGGCGCGCAGGCCGCGGCGCCGGCGGCGGCGCGCGAGGAGTCGGACGTCGATCAGACGGTGTCGGCCAACTTCAACAAGGTGATCTCCAACACCAAGGTCAGCACCTTCCGCGTGACCTGGACGCGCGAGAACGTCACGTTTGCCAACCAGTGCTTCAACACCAACGGCCGCGACATGACCAAGTGCCCGGTGAGCCTGGGCTACCAGGACTACTTCGATCAGCAGGACAACACCGCGCAGGCGCGCATCAACGACGGCATCCAGG
>JBDTMB010000759.1:0-1945 GCA_039934485.1 Vicinamibacterales bacterium | reverse complement strand
ATCCCAAGCGGCACGACTGCACCTATCCCGACAAGAACCTCGCCGGCGTCGGCGTCGCCTTGAAACTGGTGCAGGCCCTCTTGCACAAGACCGGCAAGTCCAGCTGGCTGCCGGCCTTCGTCAAGATCGCCGCCATCGGCACGCTGGCCGACGTCGTGCCGCTGGTCGGCGAGAACCGCGTGATCGCCAAGCTCGGGCTCGAGATGCTGACCAAGGGCCCGCATAAGGTGGGCTTGCGCGCGTTGCTCGATGCGGCCGGCCTGACCGGCAAGACCATCGACAGCTATCACATCGGCTTCATGGTGGCGCCGCGGATCAACGCGGCGGGACGCATGAGCACGCCGGATATCGCCACACGCCTGCTGCTCGCCTCGGACGAGGGCATGGCCGACGAGGCGAAGGCGCTGGCCGAACAGCTGGAGACCGAGAACACCCGCCGTCGAACCGAAGATCAGGACATCCTCGCCAAGGCCAAGAAGGCGGTGGAGAGCGATCCGGACATTGGTTCGCGCAGCGTGCTGGTGGTGGCCGGCGAAGGCTGGCATCGCGGCGTGATCGGCATCGTCGCTTCCAAGCTGGTGGACGCGTTCTATCGTCCGGCCATCGTGCTGTCCACCGACGGCGACGTCGCCCACGGTTCGTGCCGGAGCATTCCCGGCTTCGACATGCTCGCCGCGCTCGAGTCGTGCGCGCCGCTGCTCGGGCGTTTCGGGGGCCACAAGCAAGCGGCCGGCCTGCAGCTCGAAGCCTCGCGGATCAGGGAATTCCGGCACGCGATCAACGCGCACGCCGAACCGCTCCTGCAGCCCGACGACCTGCGGCCGCGGCTCTGGCTCGATGGCCCGCTGGCGTTCTCGGCCTTGAGCGATCGGCTGGTCGCCGAGCTCAACGCCCTGGCGCCGTTCGGCCCGTCAAACCCGCGGCCCCGGTTCCACACCGGCCCGGTGGAAGTGTGCGACGGCCCGCGCCTCCTCAAGGAACGCCACTTGAAGATGAGCGTGAAACAGGACGGCCGCGTCCTGCGCGCGATCCAGTGGAACGCCGCCGAGCGCGAAGGCAAGCTGACGGCGCAGAAGGCCGGCGTCGAGATCGCCTACACCGTGGAAGAGAACGAGTTCCGCGGCAACAAGTACGTGGAGTTGCGGCTGGAAGACTTCAGGTAAGGGCCACAGATAAACACAGGCCGCAGATAAACGCAGATACGTTTTTCGGCGACTGCGCTTGCAAGGTATCTGTCCGTGGTTTGGTCAGTCGTGGCGCAGTGCCTCGACGGGATCGATTCGCGCCGCCCGTCGCGCCGGGATATACACCGACAGCAACGCCACAGCTACAAGGGCGATCGCGGCCCATCCGATTGACAGCGCGCCGTCGATCCGCAGGTTGTCGACCCAACCGGCCGCCAGCCGTTGGCTCCAAAACGCCACGGGGGTGCCAGCCACCAGTCCGGTTGCGACCAGCCACGGCGCATTCTTCAGAGCTCCGGGTTGATCGTCGGCTGGAACGATCATTCGTCCCATCGCGGGTGACACCCCGAGTGTTTCGAAGAAACCGCCAACGACATACTCACCGTTGACCAACGCGGGCTCGAACCCCTGACCCCCAACCGGGAAACGCGACGGAGACAAGCCGATCAGATCGGTGAATACGTGGTTCTGGCTGCGAGAGTGTTCGTAGACACTCCAGCGGAAGGCGAAGGAACGCGGTTCACCTGGGAACCGGCTCACCAGCTGGACCAGTTGCGCAGGTTGAGGAACCGGCAGCGGGCGCAGCATGAGCGCGTTCACGAGGCTGAAGATGGCGGCGTTGGCGCCGATTCCCAGTCCGAGCCTTCATCTGCGCCCGTCGACGGGGTCGCCCAACACGAATCGCCGGTGCTCAAGACGTGGGGCACGTGCTCGGGCGGGCCAACAGCAGACCTTGCCTTCACTTCCACGATTACGCTGCC
>JBDTMB010000758.1:0-1957 GCA_039934485.1 Vicinamibacterales bacterium | reverse complement strand
CTACTGATCGCGGCCGTCGCCGCCGGGTCGCTGGCGCTTGGCGCCGGCGGCGCCGACCTGGTCGAGCACCGTGGGCCGGCCCCGACCGTGGCTGCCGCGGCAGCCGAACCGGCTCCCGCGGATCCGCACGGCGGCCACTCCACCGCGGCCACCGATGCCCCCTCGTCCGGGTCGCCACGCGTGTTTATTTCGGCAGCCCGCCAGCAAACCATCGGCGTGCGGACCGCCATCGCCGGCCCCCAGTCGCTGGATACCACCATCCGAACCGTCGGGGCCATGGCCTATGACGAAACCCGGATCACCGAGGTGCACCCGAAGGTCGCCGGATGGGTGGAGCGCATCTTTGTCGATTACGTCGGCAAGACCGTGCGGCGCGGTCAACCCTTGCTCACGATCTACAGCCCCGAGCTGGTTTCTACCCAGCATGAATACCTGCTCGCCATGCGCGCCCGCGGACAACTCAGCAAGAGCGCATTCGCGGAAACCCGCAGCGGCGCCGAATCGCTCCTCGAAGCGACGCGCGACCGTCTTCGCCTCTGGGACGTGAGCGATGCCCAGGTCGCGGAGCTCGAGCGAACTGGAGAAGTGCAGCGGACCCTGACGCTCTATTCTCCTTTCGACGGGGTGGTGCTCGAGCGCAACACGTTTGCCGGGCAGTACATCACGCCGGAGACGGCCACCGCGAAGATCGCCGACCTCTCCAGGATTTGGGTCGTCGCCCAGATCTTCGAATACGAAACGCGCGCGGTAAAGCTGGGCCAGGAGGCCCAGATCGAGTTCCCGTACGGTCAATCCACCCGCAAGCTCGCCGGCCGCATCACGTTCATTTACCCGGACATCGACCCGCAGACCCGTCGCGCGCGCGTGCGGATCGAGTTCGCCAACCCGGGCCTCGAGCTGAAGCCGGAGACCTACGTCACCGTCATCATCCACGTGGCCGGCGGCCATGCGCTGGCGATCCCGCGCGAGGCGGTCATTGATACCGGGACCTCCCGCTACGTCATCCTGGCGCTCGACGAAGGCTACTTCGAGCCACGACCCGTCGAGGTCGCCGAGCCCGTGGACGCGTTCTATCCGGTACTCAAGGGCCTGGTCGGTGGCGAGCGTATCGTCACTTCCGCGCAATTCCTGATCGACTCCGAAACCAACCTGCAAGCGGCAATGCAGGCGATGTCCGCGAGCATGCCAGGGATGGACATGCCGCCGAAGCCGCACAACCACCAGTAGACCGTCATGATTGACAAGCTCATCGCCTTCAGCGCCCGCAACGCCTTCGTGGTGGTGCTCCTCATGGTGGCCATCACGGGAGCCGGCGTGTGGGCGATTCGACAGACGCCGATCGACGCGATCCCGGACCTGTCGGACGTCCAGGTGATCGTCACGGCCAATTGGGAGGGCCGCAGCCCCACGCTGGTCGAAGATCAGGTCACCTACCCCATCGTGACGGCCTTGATCTCGGCGCCCTACGTGAAGGTGGTCCGTGGCTTCTCCTATTTCGACGTGTCGTTCGTCTACGTGATCTTCGAGGACGGCACCGACCCCTACTGGGCGCGCAGCCGGGTGCTCGAGTATCTCAACGGCCTGCAGGGACGCCTCCCAACCGGGGTCACGCCTGTTCTTGGGCCCGACGCCTCCGGCGTTGGATGGGGATTCGAGTACGCGCTGGTCGATCGCACCGGCAAGACCGACCTGGCAGGCCTGCGCACGCTGAACGACTGGTACGTGCAGTACTGGCTGCGCAGCATCCCCGGCGTCGCCGAGGTGGCGCCGGTCGGCGGCTACGTCAAGCAGTACCAGGTCGAAATCGATCCCAATGCGCTGGCCAGCTACCACCTGTCGATCGACCAGGTGATCGACGCGATTCGCAAGAGCAACAACGACGTCGGCGGCCGCGTCGTGGAATGGACCGGCCGCGAATACATGGTGCGGGGCCGCGGCTATCTCAGCGGCGTGGCGG
>JBDTMB010000757.1:0-1972 GCA_039934485.1 Vicinamibacterales bacterium | reverse complement strand
GCGTTCCGCGTGGTCTCAGAGCGCGACTTGCGCGACCCTCGTGATGCGTCGGTCGACGTGCGCGACAACGACCTGCGCCCTCTGGAACAGCAAGGACTCATCCAGCGCGTGCCTTTGGACGGACGTGAGCGGGCCGTTGCCCTCACGGACCGCGGCCGCGATCTTCTAGAAGGCCACCGGGAGCGGGACACCGAACGCTCTCAGCAGTTCTATTCTGGCGTCGACAGGCCTCGCGAGCGCACGCATGACGCAGAGATCCATCGGGCATACCTGAAAGCCTCTGAGCGCCTGCACGAGCAGGAGAGTCGGATCCTCCGGGTCGCACTGGACCGCGAGTTGAAACGCGATTACCAACGTTTTCTACAGGAGCGCAACCGGGGTGATCGCGATAGCGACGGGCGGCCCGATCGGACCGTTGAGGAGATTCAGGACTGGGCACGCGAGCACGAATTGCCCTACTTTGACGACCAAGTCCATTTCCCCGATCTCCGCATCGAGTACGAAGATGCGAACGGCGATGTCCGGTGGCAGGACATCGAGGTCACGACCGAGCACTACCGAGGCGCTCATGGGGCGGCCGCGTCCCGATCAGGGTTCTCGATCCACAACAGCGGAAAGAAGGGGCGCGGCTCTGCGTTCGACCCCCGTGCGGCAGAGGAGTTTCTGTGACGGAACTGCCGACTCCGCCTGAGAGCTGGAACATCGATCGTCTGACCGCTGAGCGGTCCGAGGCAGTTACCGCCTTTGGCTTCACGGAGCGCCAAGCTCGCTTCTTGGTCGAGGTGTTGATTCACAGCGGAGTCTTCGTCGAACGCCAGTACTGCACCTTCGCCGGAATCACCCATGGGCAGAAGACGCACGACTTCCTGACACGGCTGGTCGAGCGTGGCTACGCCCGGCCGACCATGGTTGGCGCACTCCATCGCGGGCGGATATTCCACGTGCATTACAAGCCGCTCGACGCCGCCATTGGCCAGGCAGACAATCGCCATCGGAAGGCGATGCCGTTGGGAAAGATGGTCGAGCGGTTGATGGTATTGGATGCCGTCTTGGCCGACCGGACGTTCACCTGGTTGGGGACGGAGTTCGACAAGCGGAGCTACTTCAGGCGCCGGCTCGATGGACGCCTCGAACCCCACGAGTTCCCGCGGTTGACGTTCGGCAGCGGCGAGAAGACGCTGCACCGATACTTGCCCGACAAGCTGCCTATCGGCATTCAGGCGGACCAGACCAACCACATCCTCATGTATCTGGTCACGAGCCCCGTACCGATGGACTTCCGCCTATTCCTCATTCGTCACTGCGAACTGCTTCGGGCGCTGCCCGGCTGGACGATCCGGGCCCTCGTGCCAGAGCCCTTCGCGAAGGCGGTTCCGGTCTTCGGCCACGCCGCGCGAGAAACCCTCGCCTCGCCAATTACGCCCGCCATGGCTGATGGCCTGCGGCAGTACTTCCACGAAAGGAAACAGCGGCAGGAAACGCCGTCAGAACCGTCTGACCGCGGCTTCCGATCCGAAGCCCATGCCTATCGCACCCCACGCTTCCAGGCGCTGTTTCGCAGATGGCAGCAGGAGGGGGATGCCGCCATCTGGGCGGCGCAATCGCCGGCCCTGAAAGACGCACTGGAGCGGCATACCGGACGCGTCGAGTTCGTCCGCTTGTCGCGCCAATACCTGCACCTCTCCTCCATGGTCGGCGTCGCGTAGTTATCCATCGAACAGGGACAACCTCGGGGACGACCTCGCCGCGCGAGGTTGTCCTCAGCCGTAGGCAGCTATGGCGGCGGATCCCGCCGTCAGCCTGATCGCCCGCCAAGCGACTGCGCAGGCTGCTATCTCATTGCCAGCAAAGGAATACGTCTGCGGCCATCCAGTGCTCGGGTGGCGTTCTGTGCCGCCCACGATCGTGGTTGGTGATCCTCGGTGGACACCCAAATCCCACCATTAATCGACAGCGCAAATCCCGCCATTAA
>JBDTMB010000756.1:0-1981 GCA_039934485.1 Vicinamibacterales bacterium | reverse complement strand
GGCACCCAGCACCCAGCACCCGGCACCCAGCACCCAGCACCCGGCACCCAGCACCTCACTTCGGCAGAACCCTGATTTCGACTGGCGCCGAGGATCCCCCGCGAGGCGCGACGACGAGGCGTGGCGCATACGCCACGCGGAAGTCCAGTTCGACCGGCGGCGAAAAGAAACTCTCGACGTCGGCGTCATCGAGCGGCTCCGCGCGCAGGATGTAGGGGCCGGGCGTGAGACTCGCGATGACAAACTCGCCCGCCGCATTCAACGAGAAGTTGCCGACCAGCGCGCCGGTCTCCGGATTGAACGCCACCACGTGCGCGCCGATGATGCCCTGGCCGTTCTTCGTCACGCGTCCCGTCACGGCGCCGGCGTTGGCCAGCTGGCCCGCGGCCGGATACAGATCGCTGATGCCCGCGATGTCATCCGGCTGCAGCACCCGATCTGCCACCGCTCCGGCCGTCATCGCGATCGGAAACATCACCGCGCCCGACGCCAACACCCGCCGCCCGCCCGAGGCCGTGCGCTCCGTTTCGCCAAGCGCCGAGTGGCTCAGGCCCAGCAGATGCCCCAGTTCATGCAGCGCCACCGATTCGAGATCGACGCGCCCGGGCTCGCCCTGCGGGGCCACCGACCAGTTGAAGTGCTCGTTGAAGAAAATGTCGGCCTCGACGATCGTGCCGTTGGTGGAGTCGATCATGAAGCTGGTCGCGGCGAGCACGCGATCCAGGTCAGGCCGATCGAGAAACCCGATCGTGGTCCGGTCGTCGGAATTGCCCGGCAGCGCCGACGTCGTGCCCTGGAATTCGAAGCGGACCGCCGCCGACGGCACGTTCTGCCACGACGCCGTCGCCCGCCCCACCGCCGCGCGCAGGTCCTGCGCCGACACGCCGGGGCCGTCCTTCTCGGTGATGAAGTAGCGGATCGGCTGCTGGTGCCAGCTGACATCCACCACGCGCCCGTTGCTCTCCGTGCCGAGCTTCAGGTACGCCAACACCGGCGACGGCGACGCCGTCGCGGTCAGGACCATCAAGGACCACGCCAGCGCGCGCTTCACTTCGCACCCTCCTGCGCCGCACGGACCCGGCCCTGGAATTCAGCCAGCGTCAACGCCCGCCGCTGCGGATCGTCCCGTGGCGGCGCCACCGTCATCGCGCCGCTCGAGACGTCACGCGACACCCGATAGACGCCCTGGGTGAATCCCGTCGCGATCGGCAGCCGCGGCCCCCGCGCGGTCAGAAACACCACGACGAGGTCGCCCTCCGTGAACGTCGGCGCGCCCGGCAGCAGGTTGATGTAGCGCCCGGCCTGGCCGCCCGCCACCGTGAAGGTGACCCGTTCGCCCGGCGCACCCTTGAACGGCGTCAGCACCTCGAGCGTCACCAGGCTCTCGATGCCCTGCCGATCTGCCGTCCATTGTCCACGCACGTCAGCCACGCGCGCATACACCACGGTGGCCGACGCCTTCACCAGCTCGGTGAAGCTCAGCGGCACCATCGTGGTGGCAAGGGCGGACGACGACACGAGACCGCAGAGCAGCGCAATGACGACGCTACGACGCATGATGCGAGTGTATGACATCGAGTACCGCGTCCGCGGCGCGGGCGCTGGCGCCGCGCTCGCCCAGGCGCGTGCGGACCGCGTCCAATTCATCCAGCATCCTCGCGCGATAGGCGTCATCCGAAAGGATCCGCAGCGTTTCCTCCGCCACCGCCTCCGGCGTGCACGCCTCCTGGATCAACTCGACGACGATGCGGCGGCCGGCGATGAGGTTCACCATTGCATACATGTCCACCCGCGCCAGCGGCTTCCCCAGCTTGTAGGTCATCGGCGACAGCTTGTAGAGCACCACCATCGGCTTGCCGTGCAGCGCCGCCTGCACGGTCGCCGTGCCAGACGCCGTGATCACCGCGTCACTCGCCTGCAGCACATCGTCGGTCTTCCCTTCGACGATGCGGAGGGCGACGCCGGGCAGGCCGAAGCCCTC
>JBDTMB010000755.1:0-2000 GCA_039934485.1 Vicinamibacterales bacterium | reverse complement strand
CGGTTGAAGGCCATTTTTATTGGTCGTTCTTCACACTTTCGCCTGCAGAACCAAATATTCTCTCGAAATCAGGCCTGATTTCGTGTCGGCGATGGTCGGGGGTGAAAGGCGGACAAAGGGCGTTCTTGGCTGCTAAGTCTTATGCTGGCCGGGGCGGGAGATTTGATCCCAAACGCGACGGCAAGGCGGCCTTTCGTCGCGGACCAGTCTGCCAGCGCAGCCACTACTCTAATCGTCGATGGGAACAGCACACTGTGACGCTCCTCGGTTCGTCGAACTCATCGGCGAGACCTCGAGGCGGGTGAGATCTGTTCAGCGACTTCGTCACCGAGTGGCAGACGCACGATGCACCAGCCCATCACCTGACGGCGAATTCGCTGCCGGCCATGCTCGACGTGCTCGTCGAGGGCTTCGGCCAGGAGACGTTGGAGGAGCTGGCCGGCGCGCCGTTGCAGATTGAGCGCTGGCTGAACGCGGCGCAGAAAGAGCGCAACTGGACCGACAACACGTGCGCGGGTAGAAGAGCCTGCCGAGCAGGCGTTGATCGCCGCATGCGATCTTCTGAACCGGCCGCAGCATCAGCCGCACAGTCGACGCCTGAATTGGGACATGGTGAACGAACTGCGAACGCGCGTGGCGGCCGGCGAGCAACAGTCGAAGCTCGCGGCCGAGTACCGGAGTTCGCGTGGATTGTGCTGTCAGATTATCAAGGGCGAGATCTGTAATCCGACGAAGTATCGGATCGGCACCACGGGGGACGAGATGCGGCGCCGGCTGTACGCGGCGTTTGACCTCGGCTTGCGCGATTGGTCGCTCTTGGACCTTGCTCACCTCGCGGCGCTGCCGGCAATTCGCTGGAGGCTTCAGAACGTGCAGCAACTGGCGCGAATCGATTCGGCACGATGGCGTGCGCTGTGTGGCGCGCTCGACCAGCCTCTTGCGGCTCCTGCCCTCAATCTCTCAGGAAACTCTCGCCGAGAGAATCAGGACGACTCGGTCCCGCGTGAACTTCTTCTTGAACAAGTTCAGAAAGCTTGACTTCATTACGGATGACGCCAACCGCCTCACGATTCGTCCCTCCCTCCTGAACTAGTTCGCGTCGTTTCGCAGCACGTGCACATGCGGCGCGTGGGCCTGGCGCAACAGGGCCGGACTGTCGTCAAATGTTGGCTCGTGATCGGTTCAGAGGGCGGACCGGGCTTCGAACGCGAGGTAGGCGACGATGATGGCCATGACGACCAGCGCTCCCCGGGCCACTCTCATGAGATGAGTGTGGGCGATGTGACGCGTCCCTTTGGATTTGATGCCGGTGATAGCCGCCAAGGCGGCGACAATGACGGAAAGAATCAGCCAAGTCAGCCAGGTCATGACCCCAGTGTCCTACGATCCTGCCGTGCGGATGTGCTGTTCTGAACAGGCGGCATTGCCACGACGGCATAGTGTTGTGGACACGGGCCTTGTGTGCCCTGACTGAATTTCGGTCTGGTGGCAATGATCTGCTCGACCATTCGGCCGATCACGCGCAGCGCGCAGGATGTTGATCATGGCGGGAATCGCCTGAGGTCAACTGCTGCCGGTGATGCTGCTGCGCGACGTTAAGGCCTTCCGAGGTCAAGAGATTCGGGCATCGGCGGTGGAGTTCGGGCAACACGCGAAAAGGAACACTGTGCCGGAGACGACGCGTGTGCCTGAACTACACCGAGTTGGATCAACGAGCGCCAGCATGGAAGACACTGCCAGCCTATCCAACGTCGGTGTAGTGGTCTCGGTGCGCGGCAGTGTCGTGGATGTTCGGTTCGACACACATTTGCCGCCGATCTACTCGGTGCTGCGCGCCGGAGATGAAGGGCGGATCGTCATCGAAGTGCTGGCGCAGCGTGATGCGCACCATGTGCGTGGGATTGCCCTGACGCCCACGCAAGGTCTCGCGCGCGGCATGGCCGTCGAGGATTCGGGAGGGCCGTTGCGAGCTCCCGTGGGTAAGGGAATCCTCTCGCGGA
>JBDTMB010000754.1:0-2026 GCA_039934485.1 Vicinamibacterales bacterium | reverse complement strand
AGTTCTCGACGCGGCCGGCCTTGCGCATCACGTGGAAGTTCTGGCCCACGTTGATCGAGTTGGGCTGGATGTCGAGCGCCTGATTGCCGCCGGTGACGCCGCTGTAGAGGGCGAGCATCGTGCGGAACTTGGGCTCCTGGCCTTTGGGATACAGGTAAATGCCGAGTTCGACGTCGTCGGTGACGTCTTCGCCGCCGGCGCTGTAATGGATGTCAAAGCGGATCTTCGAGCCGGGCAGGAGCAGCTTGCCCGTGTTCGGCCGCATGATTTCGCCTTCCTTGTTGACGGCCCATTCCATGAAGAGGCCCGCGCCGCTGTCGGCGTCTGCCGGCAGGAGGGCGCCGGCTTCCTTCTCGTCCTGCATCAGGTAGGCGAGGGCGTGGTGCGTGATCTTGCGGCCCTTGATGGTCGAGGGACGGATTTCGATCGCGCGCACCCAGCGGGGTTCAGTAACGCCCGTCTCAACCACCGGCTTGTACCACGCGTCCTGCGCCACGGCCTTCTGCGTGTAGTTCGGCGACTTGATGATGATGTCGGGAGGGCCGCCGAACTGCTTGGCATAGTGCCAGCCGTTGCCGGCTTCCCACTTCACGGGCGGGGGCATCTCTTTGGGATCGCCCTTGACGGCGCCGCCGTTGACCCACGCCACGATCGTCTCGATTTCCTTGTCATTCAGCGAGCGGTCGTTCTTGTAGTGCTGAATGCCGACGTGCTTGTCGATCATCCAGGGCGGCATGTTGCCGGTCAATACGCGATCCTTGATCGATCGCGCCCAGGGTCGCGCTTCCTCGAAGTTCGTGAGGGACATCGGCGCAATCGAATCCGGCCGGTGGCACGACTCGCACTTGTTCTGGAAAATCGGGGCAACATCCTTGGTGTAAGTCACCGTCTGTGCCGTTGTCTGAGCCGACAGCGATACCGGCGCCGCGAGCAAAGCCGCGAGACCAACTGCGCCACCAATTACCCGGCCGAGGAAATTACCTGATGTCATTGCGCTTCCCCTCCGAAAATGTAACGAAACGTATAGGGACGGGAGTCTACACCGTCGGCCCCTTGATTGTCACGCAGCCAGTCGATGATCTGCAAGGGGGGCGGACCCATAAGTTTATCGGCTCAAATCCATTCCAAGGTTAGGCTAACTTCCGCAGAATCAAGCACTTCAGGTAATAGGTCTCGGGTACGCCCAGTAAGACGGGGTGGTCGCGGCCCTGCATTCGCTTCTCCACCACCGTTACCGACACGTGCGCATCGGCCGAGGCCTCGAAAACCGCCTGCGCGAACATGCCTTCGTCCACGTTGTAGGAGCAACTGCAGGTCACGAGAAAGCCGCCGGGCGCGAGGAGCCGCAGGGCGCGCAGGTTGATCTCCTTATATCCGGCCAGCGCCTTGGGCACCGAGGCCTTGTTCTTCGCAAACGCCGGCGGGTCGAGCACGATGGTGTCGTAGCGCGCCCCGTCGCGTTCGAGGTGACGCAGCTCGTCGAAGACGTTGGCTTCGCGAGCCGTGAGGTTGCCCACGCTGTTGGCCGCGGCGTTGGCGGCGATCCGCGCCACGGCGTCGGCGGAGACATCCAGGGCTTCGACGTTCTGGCAACGCGACGCCAGGGCGAGCGCAAAGCCGCCGTTATAACTGAAGCAATCGAGCAAGGCGCCATGAGCGTAGCGCGCGGCGGCTTCGCGGTTCTCGCGTTGATCAAGAAACAGGCCGGTCTTCTGCCCGCGCCACGGGTCGACGTCGTAGGTGATCGCGCCTTCGCGCACGGCGATCGTTTCCGGCACGTTGCCGACGAGCGCTTCGACCTTCTGCTCGAGGCCTTCGAGCAGCCGGACCTTGGGATCGTTGCGGGCGAGGACGCCCCTGGCGCCGGTGAGCTCGACAAGCAGCGGCACCAGCGTCGGCACCAGGCGATCCATGCCTTGCGACAGCGCCTGCAGGACCAGGTAGTCGGCGTAGCGATCGACGATCAGCGAGGGCAGCAGGTCGGCTTCGCCGTGCACCAGCCGGTAGGCGGTGGCGTCGATCGCGA
>JBDTMB010000753.1:0-2029 GCA_039934485.1 Vicinamibacterales bacterium | reverse complement strand
GCGCGCGAGATCTTCAAGCAACTGATCGAGATCAACACCACCGATACCCCGGCCGGGAACGTGACAACCGCGGCAGAGGCCGTGGCGGCGCGGCTGAAGGCCGCCGGCATCACCGACGTCCAGGTCCTCGGCCCGGACCCCCGCAAGGGCAATCTGATCGCCCGCCTGAAGGGCAGCGGCAAGAAGCGGCCCATCCTGCTCCTCGCCCACCTCGATGTCGTCGAAGCCAAGCGCACGGACTGGACGGTCGATCCGTTCACCTTCCTCGAAAAGGACGGCTTCTTCTACGGCCGCGGCACCTCCGACGACAAGAGCATGGCCGCCCAGTTCGTGGCCAACCTCATCCGGCTCAAGCGCGAAGGCGTCACGCTCGATCGCGATCTGATCCTGGCGCTCACCGCGGATGAGGAGGGCGGCAGCTTCAACGGCGTGGACTGGCTGGTCAAGAACCATCGCGACCTGATTGACGCGGAGTTTGCCATCAACGAGGGCGGTGGCGGCAGCATGCGCAAGGGGAAGTACCTGACCAACGAGGTCCAGGCGAGCGAGAAGGTCTACCAGGACTTCCACCTCGAGGTGAAGAATGCCGGCGGCCATAGCTCGTTACCGGTGAAGGACAACGCCATCTACCACCTGGCGGCGGGCCTGGCCCGGCTGCAGAATTTCGAGTTCCCGGTCGCGCTGGGTGAAGTGACGCGGACCTACTTTGAGCGGTCGGCCCAGGTGGAGAGCGATCCGAAGGTGGCCGCGGACATGCGGGCCGTGGCGAAGACGCCGCCGGACATGGCCGCCGTCGCGCGGCTGGCGGCGATGCTGCCGTACTACAACGCCCAGATGCGGACCACGTGCGTCGCGACCCTGCTCTCGGCCGGCCATGCCACCAACGCGCTGCCGCAATTGGCGACGGCGAACGTCAACTGCCGGATTCTGCCCGGCGAGCTGCCGGCGGCCGTCAAGGATACGCTGGTGAAGGTGTTGGCCGACCCCGCGATCTCAGTGTCGTTCGTGGGTGAGGCCCGGCCGAGCAAGCCGTCGCCGCTTCGTCCTGAAGTGATGGGTGTCGTCGAATCGCTGACCAGGGAAATGTATCCGGGCGTGGTCGTCGTTCCCGTCATGAGCACCGGGGCCACCGACGGCCTGTACCTGCGCAACGGTGAAATTCCCACCTACGGCATCGACGGCACGTTCGGCGACATGGAAGACGTGCGCGCGCACGGCCGCGACGAGCGGATCGGCGTGAAGCAATTCTTCGAGGGGCTGGAGTTCCAGTACCGGATGATCAACGCGCTCGCGCAGAAATAGCGCCCGGTCCGCGCGCGACAACGCTGAGCTGTTCGCCGAGCCGACAACCTGATATCGTCCCACCGGCGGAGCCGAGCCATGCGAATCCTGCTGCTCTCGATGCCCGACTCGTTCGAGCACACGCCGGCGATCGCGATCCGCATGCCGAATGGCGCGCTCGCCTCGCTCGCCGGCAACCTCGACCCGCACCATCAGGTGGCGGTCGCCGACCTGGTGCTGGCACAGTCAAGCGTCAAGGCCACCGTTGGACACCTCGTCGCGTCGCTGCAACCCGACGTGGTCGGCCTGTCGGTGATGACATTTCAACGCGCCAGCGCCCGCCGGATCATCGCCTTGATCCGCGCCCTCCGGCCCACCACCACGATCGTCGTGGGCGGATACGATCCGAGCCTGGCCCCGGAGGCCTGGATGCACCCGGCGATTGGCGTGGACGCGATCGTGCGCGGCGAAGGCGACGTGACCCTGCGCGAGTTGATCCGCGCGCTCGAGCGCGGGCAGCCCCTGTCCGGCATCGACGGTCTCTGGTTCAGGGATGGCGACGGCTTCCATCGCAACCCGCCGCGCCACGTGTCGACGCTGGCTGGTGACGAGCTCCGCCCGCCGAACCGCGGCGCCCGGGTCCTCGGCGGCTACACGATGCTGGGCCGCCCCGTCGATGTCGTCGAGACCTCCCGCGGCTGCACCTTCGACTGCAGCTTCTGCTCGATCATCGAGATGCGCGGCCGCA
>JBDTMB010000752.1:0-2041 GCA_039934485.1 Vicinamibacterales bacterium | reverse complement strand
TGTGGCCGTTTGCGCGGCGGCAGTCGACGCCATGGCCAGGCCACAGATAAACACAAAGCCACGGATAAACACAGAGCCACAGATAAACACAGATAGGGCGCGGAGCATTCGTTTCATAATCAAACCGTCATTCTTCCCTAAACGTCTCGAAAAAAGAACCTGCGATTTGGAGAAGGAGCCTCTCATGATCAGTCGTCGAGAAGTGGTCACCGGTGGTGTGCTGGGATCGTGGTCCGCGAACGCCCTGGCCGAGGCGGATCAGGGCCGGGCCGCCAACCGCGATTCGGAAGGCGTGGCCAACGAGCTGTCGAACATCAAGGACGAGTTGTCGAAGATCAAGGGCGTGCTCGACGACGGCTTGCTGAAGAGTTCCCTGGGCCATGACGCCGCCATCGGCCTGGTTCGCAATGCGTACCGGGTGTTCCTCCGCGCCAACGGCAAGTTTCCGGAGTTTTGCGAGATCGGCTCCGACGTGTTCTACATCATCTACGACTGGCACGTGAAGCACCAGCAGCCGATCAACATCATGCGCCTCGGGGACAACCGCATGGCGATTCAGTTCATGTTCACGCAGCTCATTCTCAGGTGGGAGCAGGACGGCAGCTTCGTCGGCATCCCCTTCGATCGCTAGGCGCCCTTCATCCAGGCGCCGAGGCGCGACAGGCCTTCTTCGATCTTTGCGGTGTCCATCACCAGCGGGCCGAAGGAGATGCGCACACCGTTGGTGAGCGAGGCGCCGAAGCCGGCGCCGGGGACGACGAGGACACCGGTGGCCTTGAGCGCCTTGGGCACGAACGCCTCGGCGTTGGTGCCGACGTCCACCACGGTGTAGAGGCCGCCGAAGGGCTGCAGGCGCGGCCGGCCCAGGTGTCGATCGACCGCATCGACGGTGATCTGCGCGGCCTGCTTGTAGAGCGCGTTGGCGTGGTCCACGTATCGGCGCAGGGAGCCGTCGCCGATCGCCTGCCGCAAATATCTCGCCATCGCCATCTGCGACAGCGTATCCGGGCACAGGATGCTGCATTGCTGCACGCGTTCGATTGCCTCGATGACAGGCGGGTGCGCCTCGAGCCAGCCAAGACGACGCCCAAGCCCGCGCGACCATTTGGAGTTCGAGTGGATGCCGATGACGTTGGGATGGTCGGCCGGCGACCACGCGTAGTAGAGCGGCGGGGCCTGGAAGTACTGGCACTTGTAGGCGAAGTCGATCGCCAGCCACGCGCCCGCGTCGGCGGTCTTCGCCAGCATCACTTCGGCCAGCGCTTGCGGCACCACCTGGCTGGTGGGATTGTCGGGCGCGCCGAAGAGCACCAGCTTGGGGCGATGCAGATCGAACAGGCGCGTGAACTCGCGCGCCACGCCAGCGGGATCCGTTTCCGGCAGGTAGGACCAGGTCTGCGGATCGAGTACGCGCAGCCGCACAACTTTCACGCCCGGGGTGGCGAACGCCAACTGCCCTTCGTAGTTGGCGTAGGTCGGGTCGAGCAGCATCACGGTGTCGCCCGGATCCAGCAACGTCCGGAAGAGATCGTGGGTGAGCTGCGTGCTGCCGAGGCCGATGGCGATGTGTTCCGCGCCAAGCCGCGGCACGCCGAAGAGGTGCTCCTCGAACCGCGCGATCTGCTCGCGGCATTCCATGTCGCCGAGCGTCGCGGTGTAGGCGCCGCTCTTGTGAAACAGCTCCGGGTCCGACACGATCGCCTGATACGCCTGCCGGAATTCTTCCGGCGCCGCGTGATTGACCCAGCCGCCGCCGAAGGAAATCACCGTGGCAGGGTCGAGCCCCATCTCCAGGATGTTCTGCCGCTCCGCCATCTTCATGATCTGGCGGATGGGGGAGGGCTTGGCCACCTGTTCGCGAACCAGGGCCGAAAGCGAGGGCGCGGTGACCGATTTCATGCAGCGATAATAGCGTAGGGTGCATCGGTCGTCGCCCTACATCGTCGGGCTACGTCGCAGGGCTAACGTCGTAGGGCACCCCTTTAGGGGTGCCTGAGTGCTACGTCGTAGGGCACCCCTTTAGGGGTGCCTGGGTTACCGC
>JBDTMB010000751.1:0-2041 GCA_039934485.1 Vicinamibacterales bacterium | reverse complement strand
CAGCGCACGGCGTTTGCCTGGCACGTGGCGCACTTCAAGGATCCGCGCGCGCTCAGTGAAGGCACGGTGATGCCGAATTTCAACTTTTCGTCCGAGCAGGCGCAGTCGCTGGCGATGCTGGTGCTGTCGTGGCGGCGGGCCGACATCCCGGCCCGCTATGTCTCGGGCGCGCCGCGCACCGATCCACGCAACGCCGAGGAACTGAAGGCCGAAGCGGCGATGAAGACCGGCCCCGGCGGGTGGTTCGTGCAGACCGGATGCTTTGTCTGCCATTCGATCCAGGCGCTTGGCGTGAAGAGCCCCGCGCAGATCGGGCCGGATCTGTCGAACGCCGTCGAGGACGTCCAGAGCCGGTTCGGCCTGACGATCGACCAGTTCCTCGCCAACCCCACCGGCACCATGAGCGTGGTGTTGACGCGCCAGATCATCCTCACGCCGGAGCAGAAGCAAGTCGCCATTTCCAAATTGCGCGAAGCGTTCGCCGAGTATCAGCGCCAGAAGGGCGCGCAGAAGCAGCAGGAGGCAGTCAAATGAATCCGTTGAATCGAAAGACCTGGATCGCGGCGGGCGCAATCGCACTCGTGGTGCTCGCGGCCAGCCAATGCACGCCCAGCGCGCCGGCGTCCAAGCGCGCGGGCGGCGGCGTGCAATCGGACGTCGCCGTGGCGGCACAAAAAACCTACGTCGCTCCGGGCGACCTTGATGAGTACTACATGTTCTCATCGGGCGGACACTCCGGGCAGGTCTACGTCTATGGCATCCCCTCGATGCGGCACCTCACGACGATCCCGGTCTATACCCCATACCCCGCGACGGGTTACGGCTTCGACGATGACACCAAGAAGATGCTGGGCGAGCTGACGTGGGGCGACGCGCACCACCCGGCGTTGTCCGAGACGAAGGGCGACTACGACGGACGCTGGCTCTTCATCAACGAGATGAACGGGCGCATCGCACGCATCGACCTGCGCGACTTCAAGACCAAGCAGATCCTCGGCCCGGTGGTGAACCTCCACGGCAACCACGCGTCGTCCTTCGTCACGCCGAACACGGAATACGCGATGATGGCCACCCGCTTCTCCCGTCCCGTGCCGAATCGGCCGGTGGGGAT
Organism: Vicinamibacterales bacterium; assembly: GCA_039934485.1. Classification (GTDB taxonomy): domain Bacteria; phylum Acidobacteriota; class Vicinamibacteria; order Vicinamibacterales; family UBA2999; genus 12-FULL-67-14b. Next base: position 930 of record JBDTMB010000751.1, on the reverse strand, counting down.
CGACAAGTACGCCACCGAATACAAGGGCATCATCGCCGGCATCAAGATCGATCCGAAGTCCGGTGAGATGTCGCTCGCCTGGCAGATCCTGATGCCGCCCTTCGACTTCGACTTGGGCGACGCCGGCAAGCTGGGGTCGGACGGCTGGATGTTCTTCAGCTCGTACAACACCGAACGCGCCACCGGCAAGCTCGAGGTCACCGCCTCGCAACGCGATCAGGACTACATCGCGGCCGTCGACTGGCGCGCCGCAGAGAAGGCCGTCAACGAAGGCAAGTTCGACATGATCGCCGGCGTCAAGGTGATCGACCCCAAGAGGGTCCCGGGCCTCGTCTACCTGATGCCCTGCGGCAAGTCGCCGCACGGCGTCGACGTCTCGCCCGACGGCAAGTGGATCATCGGCTCGGGCAAGCTCCAGGGCGTGACCACGGCGTTCAACTTCGAAAAGGTCCAGACCGCCATTCGCAACAAGGACTTCACCGGCGAGGAAGACGGCATCCCGGTGCTGAAGTACGCCTCGATCAAGGACGCCGAGGTGCCGGTGGGCCTCGGCCCGCTGCACACCCAGTTCGGGCCCGACGGCTACGCCTACACCTCGCTGTTCGTGGACAGCGCCATCGCGAAATGGAAGCTGGGCACCTGGGAGGTCGTCGACAAGGCGCCGATGTCGTATTCGATCGGCCACCTCGCGGCGGCCGAAGGCGACACGGTCAGTCCCGACGGCAACTACCTCGTCGGCCTCAACAAGCTGTCGCATGGACGGCACTTGAACGTCGGGCCGTCGCAGCCGGAGTCGTCGCAGCTGCTCGACATCAGCGAGGAGAAAATGAAGCTCCTCTACGATGCGTTTACCGAGCCCGAGCCGCACTACGCGCAGATCATCAAGGCCGACAAGATTCACCCGATCGAGGTGTATCCGAAGGAAGAGAA
>JBDTMB010000750.1:0-2065 GCA_039934485.1 Vicinamibacterales bacterium | reverse complement strand
CGGTCACGATCAAGCAGCGGATCAAGCGGATCATCGACGCCGAGGACGCCAAGCGACCGCTCAGTGATTCGAAGATCATGAACATCCTGCAGAAGGAAGGTCTCGCGCTGGCGCGACGGACGATCGCGAAATACCGCGAGGAACTCAAGATCCCGACGTCGAATCAACGGAAGGTTCTGTATTAAATGAGCCGCGTCACCGTCGGGTCGTTGCTCGGCGCGCGCGGCGTCGCGTCGGGACTCGAAGCCGACCTGCTGGCCGGGTCGGCGGGGCTCGATCGGCCGATCAATCTCCCGTACATCCAGAAAACGGGCCTCGCGCTCGCCGGCTTCGATGAGTATCTGCGGCCTGGTCGCGTGCTCGTGTTTGGGGAAAGCGAAATCCGATTCCTTGAGCGGATGCACCCGGACACACGCCTCGGATCGCTGCGCCGCCTGTTTACGCGAGATTTGCCGTGCGTCCTCGTGACGAGCGGCTTCGACGCATCGCCCGAGATGGTCACGGAAGCGGAGCGCGCGGGCGTGCCGCTGCTGCGAACGAGTCAGCCAACGCCGATCGCGATCGCGCGCCTCACGGCGTATCTCGAAGACCTCCTGGCGCCGCGCGAGACGCGGCACGGCGTGCTCATGGACATCCTCGGCCTCGGCGTGTTCATCGCCGGCGAGAGCGGCATCGGCAAAAGCGAGTGCGCGCTCGACCTGGTCGTGCGCGGGCATCGCCTGGTGGCCGACGACACCGTGGAAATCCGCCGCCGCGCCGAGTCGATCGTGATCGGCGTGTGCCCCGAGATGACGCGCCACCACATGGAAGTGCGCGGCCTCGGCCTGATCAACATCCGCGACCTCTTCGGCGTCGCGTCGACGCGCACGTCGAAGCGTGTCGAACTGGTGGTGCAGCTCGATCGCTGGGATCCCAACCGCGAATACGACCGGCTCGGCCTCGACGAGGCGACCTTCGACCTGCTGGGGCTGGGCGTACCGCTGATCCAGATGCCGGTGGGGCCGGGCCGCAACGTCGCCATCCTGGTCGAAGTCGCGGCGCGCAATCAGCTGCTGCGCATGCGCGGGATCAACGCCGCCCGGGAGCTGGTGGCGCGGATGGACGCCAACCTCGCCCGCTCGGGCGCGCCCGAGCCGGTCGCCGCCGCGCTCGCCGCCGCGGACGATGATGACGATCCCGAGGCCGGGGGCCTGCCGTGAGCAAGGCCCGCAAGCGGCCCGACGCGGCGCGGTTTATCGTCCTCACCGGCCTGTCGGGATCGGGGAAGTCACAGGCGATTCACGCCCTCGAGGACCTCGGCTACTACTGCGTCGACAACCTCCCGGTCTCGCTCCTGCCGGTGATGGCCGAACTGAGCCAGTCGCAGGACGGCGAGCACGATCGGGTCGCCGTGGTGCTGGACATCCGCGAGCCGCGGTTCGTCAGCGATTTTCCGCGGGTCTACCGCAAGTTGAAGACGGCCGCGCACGTCGACGCGACGTTGATTTTTCTCGAGGCTGGGCACAAGGAACTGGTCCGGCGATTCAGCGAGACGCGGCGGCCGCACCCGCTGGCGCCGGATCGCCCGGTCACCGAGGGACTCGCCGAAGAGCGGGCCTCGCTCCGGCCGATCCGGGCCCTGGCCGACAAGGTGATCGACACCTCGTCGTTGAACGTGCACGAGTTGCGGCAGGCGCTGCTCGACCTGGTCAGCGGCCGCAAGCAGGCCTCGAAACTGGTGCTGACGTTCCTCAGTTTTGGCTTCCGTGTCGGCCCGCCCGCTGAAGCCGACCTGATGTTCGACGTGCGGTTCCTGAAGAACCCGCACTGGGTGATGGCGCTGCGCAAGCAGACGGGCAAGGACCCGGCGGTGGCCGCCTACATGCGCCGCCAGCCGGCCACCCGCACGGTGATCCGCAAGATCGCGTCGTTCCTGAAGTGGGTGGTGCCCCTCTACGTCGCGGAAGGCAAGAGCTACCTCACGGTGGCCATCGGTTGCACCGGCGGCCGCCATCGATCGGTCTATGTCGCCGAAGCGCTCAAGCGGGAGATGGCCGGCGTCAAGTCGGTGGCCACGCGGGTGCGC
>JBDTMB010000749.1:0-2078 GCA_039934485.1 Vicinamibacterales bacterium | reverse complement strand
GTAGTTGCCGCGCTGAATCGGCGAGAAGGCGACGTACCCTGCGCTGTCGGACACGAGCCCCTGTGACACGCCGGTCGCCGCGTTGGTCAGGGTGACCGTGGCACCGGGCACGATCGCGCCCGACTGGTCGGCGATCAGCGCGCGAAGGGCCCCGGCGTCCACCTGGGCACGTGCCGACGCGGGGAGGGCAAGAAGAATCAGGCCGACAGCGAATAACCACGACAGCAACAGGCCACCGCCGTGCGAACGAACGGGGTTGGTATTCAAATGAACATCCTCCAGACTTGGGAGTCTGTCGATCGCATTCGACGCCGCTGTCTCGCTGGTGCAAATTCTTCGCAACGCCGGCCGGCGTCACAAGGTTGTTGTCGGGGCCTGATAGAACGATGGCCATGGGAAACATCACGATCGTCCGCGGCGTTCTGATCCTTCTGATCTGCCTCGGCGTGTATGGGTCGCCGGCGATCTCGCAGACACCGACGAGCGTGCCGTTTGGTCGCGTGACCCTACATGCGCACAACTGCTTTCCTGAGGACGGCCGCTGGACGGATCGCATCGACCGCGCGCTTGGAACGTCAGTGCAACCAATCGCGGTCGAACAGGACGTGGTCTGGTATGTCGATCCCGCGACGGGAACAGGCCGATCGGTCGTGGCCCACGGCGGAACGCCGACCGGCAAGGAGCCGACGCTCGAAGATCACTTCTTCAAGAAAGTGCGGCCGATCATCGAACGCGCGCTCTCGGAGAACAAGCGCGACACCTGGCCGGTGGTCTACCTCCACTTCAATTTCCGCGACAGCGATCCGGCCTTCATGCAGGACATCTGGGAGATTCTTGGCCACCATGAAGAGTGGCTGACCACCGCCGAGCGCAGGGCGGATGAGAGCGAGATCATGCCGCTGAAATTGGGTCCACTGATGGCGCTGACCGAGAACGGTCAGGAGGAAGCGTTCTACCAGAAGGTGCCCGTCGGCTCGCGCTTGCGCGTCTTTGGTACGATGCCGGCGGGCCGCGCGCCAAGAGCGCGGACCGAGGATCGCGAAGCGCAGGCGACCGCCGCCGTGGCAACGTCACCGGAGATTGTGATTCCGGCGCGGGCCACGAACTACCGCCGGTGGATGAACTTTCCGTGGGCGGTCGTCGAGCGCGGCGGCCAGCCGAAGGCGGGGGAGTGGACCCCAGCGGATGCGGCCCGATTGCACGCGCTAGTGGAGCGCGCGCATGCGATGGGCTTGTGGATTCGCTTCTACACGCTTAATGGGCATACTCCCGAAGCAAACCAGGGCTGGAGCGACGGCTACAACTTCGGCTCGCTCGCCGCCGCCAGGCTGCGTTGGAAAGCATCGATCGACGCCAGCGTGGACTTTCTGGCGACGGATCAATACGAGCTGTTGGCGAAAGAATTGAAGCAGGCTCATCGGTAACGTACGTCAACCACCGTGTTCTCCGTGGTTAGCGTACGTAGCGGCGGATGTTTAGCGGTGCTGGTGCGTCGCGGGTATTCCGAGCTTCGCGGCAGTCTCGCCCTCGAAATCAATTTCGATCAAGATCGCCTGTTCGTCGCCGATCACCCAGCCGTCGTGCCCGGGATCAATCGCCACGACCTGTGGTGCCGTGAATTCCACGGTGCAGCCGTCGGCGTACTTCACGCCGATGCTGCCGCGCGCGAGGAAGCCGACATGCGCGTGCATGCAGAGGTCGGTGCCGACCACCGGCTTCATCTGCGTCGACCAGCGGAAGCCCGGCTTGTAGATCACCCGCTTGATGCGGCTGTCGCCGGCGCGGACGATGTCCAGCGTGACGCTGCCGAGATCGCGATGCGTGGCGCCGGGGATGGGAGCGAGCAGGGGGTCGGGCTGGTTCATCGCGACATCTTAACGCCGCGTCCAGCCGTGTTTCTCAACAAATGCGCGGACCCGGGTGTCGATGTCGGACTTGATGTCCCGCACGCGAGCCACCGGCTGCCCCTTGGGATCAGGAATCGGCCAATCGTCGCGATGCGCGCCTGGCACCACCGGACACTGATCGCCGCAGCCCATGGTGATGAGCCACTGCGCCCCGCGGGCGAGATCGTCGGT
>JBDTMB010000748.1:0-2091 GCA_039934485.1 Vicinamibacterales bacterium | reverse complement strand
CGTGCGTGGTCCTGCGTCTTCCGCAAAACGATCGCGCAGCCGGTCCAACACAAAGTGGGTGTCATTTACACCTGTCCACAAACGTAAACCACGGAGAGCACGGAGGACACGGAGTCATTTCTGGTCAACACGAGACTAGAACAGAGGGCAGTCCAACAAGAGCTCCGTGCCCGCCGTGTCCTCCGTGGTTAACGTGGGCTTATCCCGGCGGTAAACGGCGTTTCAGTTGCTGCAGCGGCCGATCGTTGGGCTCTGCGGCCAGTCCTTCATCCACGGCTTGTCGCGCGCGGGCGATGTTGCCGGCCTTCAGCGCGGCGTCGTCGAGCTTGGCCAGCAGCACCGAGGTCGGCCCCGCCTCGTCGAGCGCGCGGTCGAACCAGCGGACGGCGATCGCGGGCTCGCCCAGTTTCATCGACAGGTCCGCGATCCTGGTCGCCACGCCGGCGATCGGCTGCGCATCTCCCATCAGCGTGGCGTATTTCATCAGCGCGTCCCGCGCGTCCTGGATGCGGCCGTCCCGCTCGGTGACCGCCGCCAGCCGCAGGTAGGCGTCGGCCGACACCGGAAGTCGCGAGACAGCCTGTCGCAACATCCGCTCGGCTTCCTGCGGATTTCCCGACATCATCCACGCATGCCCCAGTTCCGCGAGCGTCTCGCTGCTGGCGTCGGACCGGGTGGCGGCCGTGGTCAACGCTTCCAGCGCTTTCTTCAATGACACGCGGTCGCCGCGGTTCTGCGCGGCGGCCAGCCAGACGTGGCCGAGCGCGGCGTAGGCCTGCGAGGCGTCAGGAAAGCGGTCCACGGCGCCCGACAGCGTCAGCACGGCCGCGTCCTGGCGACCGGCCCGCGCCTGCGCCAGCCCCACCGCGATCAACCGATCGGGCCTCGACGGATCGAGGGCGGCCAGCGCTTGGAGCTGCTCGATGGCCTTGGCGTGCTCACCGTCAAGCGCCAGCACTTCGGCCAGCGCTTCGCGCGTGGTGGGACTGCCCGGGTCCATCCGCAACGCCTGCTGCAGCGACGCCCTCGCTGGCGCGAGCTGGTTCTGGTCCCGTTCGACGAGGCCGAGCATGTAGTGCGCGGCACTGATTGTCGGATCGAGTTGCAGTGCCTGGTGAAGCGGCTCGGCCGCCGTCGTGACCATGCCGGCGCGGTAGCGGGCGACGCCGAGTTTGTAGAGCACGCGCGCGTTGCGTTCGTCGAGGCCGATGTAGCGCTCGTACCGCTCGATGGCGCTCTCCGGGCGGCCCATCGCCACGTTGACGTCGCCCAGCAGTTCGAGCGGGCGGGGCGCCGTCGGATCGATCTCCGTGGCCTCACGCAGATCGCGCAGCGCCGCTTCGAGCTCGCCTTGCTGCTGGTAGACGGATCCGCGCTTCAGGTGGGCCAGCATCGAATCGGGCTTGAGGGCGATGGCGCCGCTATACGCCTCAATCGACTGGAAATGTCGCTCCTGGGCCACTGCCCGGTCGCCCTCGGCAATCAGGCGGTCGAAGTCGCGCTCGTTGGCAAAGGCCTGGTAAGCGAGGGCGGCCGCCACGCCGGTCCCGGCGACGAGCACGATCGCGAGCAAAGTTCGGCGCATTGGCAGTCGTAGGGCGCCGCTTTAGCGGTGCCGGTCAATCGTAGCAAATCGAGGGAACTTTCGGCCGGGCACGGGTTCTAACTTTGATACACTGGCCATGGGACTGCGACTTGTCGCCGAAAACCTCGTGAAAGACGCAGGGGCTCTCGGGTGGGCTGAGGTCGGAGTCCGCGAAGCGGCGCTCATCGAGCGCTGTGCCGCGGGCGACCAGTCGGCGTGCGCCGAATTGGTTTCCGGACACGAGCGCATGGTGTTTCAACTGGCCCTCCACCTCCTGGGGGACCGCGACGAGGCCCTGGACCTTTCCCAGGAAGTCTTCTTTAGCGTTTTCCGCACCATCCACAACTTTCGCGGCCAGTCCGCGCTCAAGACCTGGATCTACCGCATCGTCATCAACCAGGCCCGCAACCGGCAGCGCTTCTGGCGGCGGCGCTTCCGCGACCAGAGCCTCGCGCTCGAGGCGATGTCGCCGCGCGACGAGGCGCGCGCGTCGCGGCAGCCGCCCG
>JBDTMB010000747.1:0-2095 GCA_039934485.1 Vicinamibacterales bacterium | reverse complement strand
GTTCGGCAACAACGGCATGGTGGATTTCCGCCAGGGGATCACCAACGGCTTCACCGAAGGGCAGATCAGCCTGTCGTCGCCGCCGAAGGTCTACAAGAACCTTGTCATCACCGGCGCGCGCGTGCAGGAATCGCCGGCGTTAGGTTACGCCGGCGACACGCGCGCCTGGGACTTGCGGACCGGCAAACTGGTCTGGCAGTTCCACCACGTGCCGCAGCCGGGCGAGGTGGGCCATGACACCTGGGAAGGGGACAGCTGGAAGAACCGCTCCGGCGTGAACACCTGGGGCTTCATCAGTGTCGATCCCGCGCTCGGGCTCGTCTACCTGCCGATCGGATCGGCCAGCTATGACTTCTACGGCGGCGATCGGAAGGGCGCCAACCTCTTTGGCAATTCGATTGTCGCGGTCGACGCCGACACCGGCAAGTACCGCTGGCACTTCCAGATGATTCGGCACGACACCTGGGACTTCGACCCGGGCTCGGCGCCCGTGCTGATCGACGTGACGCGGAATGGCCAGCGCATTCCGGCTGTCGCCGCGACGTCGAAGGTTGGGCTCATCTACATCCTCGACCGTCGCACGGGCAAGCCGCTCTTCGACATGCAAGAGGTCAAGGTGCCGCAAAGCGACGTGCCCGGCGAAGACAACCGCTGGTTGACGCAGCCGGTGCCGGCGAAGCCGAAGGCCCTGTCGCGTCAGGGGTTCAAGCCGAGCGAACTGGCCAACTACACTCCCGAACAGGAGAAGGCCTGCGCCGAGATGATGGCGGTCGAAGGCGGATTGCGCAACGATGGGCCCTTCACCCGGTACAACACGACGCTGTCCATTCAGTTCCCCGGGACCCTCGGTGCGACGAACTGGCACGGCATGTCGTACAGCCCGTCGCAAGGGCTGCTGTTCGTCAACACGCTCAACCTGGCGGACGTCGGCCGGGTGATTCCGGCACCGCCGAATTCGCCGCTGCTCTACGTGCGGAACAGCCCGTGGGGCAATTTCGCGCGGTTCTGGTACGGCGAGAAATACTGGCCGTGCCAGGTCGGCCCGTGGGGCGAGATGGTCGCCATCGACGTGAACACCGGCGACGAAGCCTGGCGGGTGCCGCTCGGCGTGGTCGAGGAACTGGACGCCAAGGGCATCCACAACACTGGCACGATGAACATGGGCGGGTCGATTGCGACGGCGACCGGGCTGGTCTTCATCGGTGCGACCAACGATCGACGATTCCGCGCGTTCGACGCGAAGACCGGAAGAGTGCTCTGGGAAACCCAACTCGAGACCGGCGCATACGCGACACCCATCACCTATCGCGGGCGCGACGGCAAGCAATACGTCGCGATTTTCGCATCGGGTGGCGGTTACTATGACCGCGTCGCCGGCGACAGCCTGATCACGTTCAAACTGCCATGACAAAATCGTCGTCGCTCGCCACCGTACAACAGCACCGCAACCTGTCCGATCGGGTGGCGCACCACCTGATGGATCACATCCGCACCAACCGTCTCGCATCCGGCGAGCGGCTGCCGTCCGAAGTGCGCCTGAGCGCCGACCTGAAGATCAGTCGCGGGATCGTACGTGAAGCGTATCGTGCGCTGCGCAGCGCGGGGATCCTCGAGATATCGAACGGGCGATTCCCCCGCGTCGGCGCCCTGCGCAGTACGGCTCTGAGCCCCGTGCTGCAGCACGCGCTGTCGACGCAACAGGCGTCGCCCGAACAGGCCCTGGATCTGCGCTCGGCCATCGAGGTGCGCGCGGCGGAGCTGGCGGCCGAGAAACGCAGCGCCGCCGACATCGAGGTGCTGGCCCGCGCCGTGCGCGGGATGAAGCGCGCCCGGCGCGACATCGACGTCTTCGTGCAGCACGACGTGCGCTTTCACGAGTGCCTGGGCGCGGCGACCGGCAATCCGCTGTTCGCGTTCATCTCCAGCGCGCTGCGCGAGGCCATGGCGACCTCGGTTCGCGCCGGCCTGGAGAGTCGCAGCGATCAGGCGCAGGTGCTCCGCGTGGTCGAGTCGCACCAGGACATCGTTGATGCAATCATCGCGAGCGATCCGGGCGCTGCGGGCGTCTGCATGGAGCGGCACTTCGAGGAAGCAC
>JBDTMB010000746.1:0-2103 GCA_039934485.1 Vicinamibacterales bacterium | reverse complement strand
CACTGGGGCGACAGATTTACAGTCTGTTGCGATTGACCGCTCCGCCACCTGCCCCACTTGTCTGCCCTTGGTGCCGTGGTCGCGACGAGGCTTTGCCAGCCGCGTAGCGCGCCCGCGGAACACTCCGGAATTCTGTCGTTTTAGGGATGCGCCCCGTTTGTTTCGTGCCCGTCTTTGCCGTCGGCGCTGCCAAGTTGGAGCTGGCGAAGGGATTTGAACCCCCGACCGGCTGATTACAAATCAGCTGCTCTACCGGGCTGAGCTACGCCAGCCTAGACAAAACGGGAATGCTAGCACGTCTTATGCCATTCGTGCAAGCCAACAGAGACACTTCTTCTATTCGCCCTCTCTTCCGGGGTCTTATCGGCCTCATTTTGAAGGCCTCCCCCGGCTCCGACTCTGTCGCTGCCTGACCGCCTCAAATAAGACGATGGCCGCGGCTGCCGAAACATTAAGACTACCCACGTGGCCCTGCATCGGGATGCACGCCACCTGGTCACACCGTTCCCTCACGAGCCGTCGCAGTCCGTGACCTTCGGCGCCTAGGACCAGAGCCGTTGGAAGGGTGAGATCCCATTCATAGTAGGGCATTTTGGCCTCGGCGTCGAGTCCCAGGGTCCAAATTCCCGCTTTTTTCAGGTCCTCGAGGGATCTGGCGATGTTAACCACCGTGGCGATGCGCACATGGTGCACCGCGCCGGCCGAGGCCTTGCCGGCAGCTCCGTCCAGCGGCGCTGCGCGCCGGGTCTGGCGCACCACGCCGGTGGCGCCGGCCGCATCCACCGTGCGCAGAATCGCGCCCACGTTCTGCGGGTCCTCCACTTCGTCGAGGACCACGATCAGGGGCGCCGGCTCGCCGATCACCATCAGATCTTCGAGCAGCGCCTCCGGCATCTTGTCCACGTCGGCCACCACGCCCTGGTGCACGCCGCGCCGCGACTCGGCCTCGAGGACGTCTTTCGCCACGCGCTGCACGTTCACGCCGCGCGCCGCCGCTTCGTCGAGCAGCTTGCCGAGCCGCTCGTCGTGGCGATCGGCCACGCGGATCGCGCGCACGCGTCCCGACTTCAAGGCTTCGAGGACGGGATTGATGCCGTAGATCACCATCCATCGACTCGCTTCGCCCACTCGCGACGAGCCATCACAGGGCTTCCGCGATCGCCGCCGCGCGCTCGCGGCAGCCGATCACCTTCGCCAGGCCGCATTCGCCGCCCAACTCCACCGCGCGATCGATTGCCGGGACGAGCAGATCGAGCTCCGGACCCTCACCCGCACCGGTGAGCGCAACGCGGATCGGATGGAACAGCGCCTTGCCTTTCTGCCCGGTCTTGTCCTTCACCCGGCCGGCGGCGGCGCGGAACGTGTCCCTGTCGTTCAATCGCGGCGCGGAGGCGAGTTCTTCCGCCAGCGCGCGCACCACGGCGCTCGCGTTGGCTTCGCGCAACTCCGCGGCCGCGTGAGCCAGGGTCGCGGCGGCCGAGAAATTGAACACGGTCTCCAGCCGGTCGGGCAACTGCGTGAGCCGGTCAATCGACGACGCCATTCCGGGGAGCGTCACCTCCAGCCATCCGCGTGCCGAGAGCGACAACGTGCCCAGCACCTGTCCCGCCGCCTTGAGATAGGGAATCCCCAGATCGGCGAGACGATCGGGCGCCAGCAGCTTCAGGTAGTGGCGGTTGGCCCACGCCAGCTTGTCTTCGTCGAACACGCCGGCGCTATGCGCCACCGACTCGAGCTTGAAGCGCCGCGCCAGCACGTCGGCGGGCAGCAGTTCTTCGTTCTGCCCCGGCGACCAGCCAATCAGCGCCAGGTAGTTCACCAGCGCCTCGGGCAGGTAGCCCTTGTCGCGAAACTCCTTCACCGAGGTCGCGCCGTGCCGCTTCGAGAGCGGCGCATGATCGGGCCCCATCACCAGGGACAGGTGCGCGAAGAGCGGCGGCGTCCAGCCGAAGGCTTCGTAAAGGAGAATCTGCCGCGGCGTATTCGAGATGTGATCCTCGCCCCGGATCACATGCGTCACCTCCATCAGCGCATCGTCGATCACCACGGCGAAGTTGTAGGCGGGGATGCCGTCGGATCGCACGAGCACCGGATCGCCGATCA
>JBDTMB010000745.1:0-2121 GCA_039934485.1 Vicinamibacterales bacterium | reverse complement strand
GCGCCGGGCCTTCTCGTCGTCGAGGTCGGGCGGGGTCGTGATGTAGCCCGACTCCTTCATCCGCTCGATGATGTCCTTGATCAGCTCCTCGAGCTGTTCGCGCATCTGCTGCTCGCTGCCTTCGGCCTGGTCGCCGAAGAGCTTCTCGAGCAGGTCCTCCGGCAGCACGCCGCCGTTGAACAGCGCCTCGAGAATCGCGTCGTGCAGCGCCTGCATCGACCGATCGCTGTCGTCGCCGGTATCGCGCGGGTTGCCGAAGCCGCTCGAGAGCAGGAGATCCGACAACTTCGACATGAGCTCGTCCATGTCGAGCTCGTCGAGCAGGTTCGGAACGTATTTCTCGTATTTGTATCTCATCGTGACGGTTCCCGGCCCCCGACTCCCGGCTCCCGTTAGTTGTAATACTTCTTCCGCTTCCGGCCGCCGCCCTCAATATCGTCATCGTCGTCCGGGGTGAGCACCGGCGTGCGTGACGGTGGCGGCTGCTGACGGCGGGCGGGTTCGGCGCCATGGTAGCCGCGCTCGTCGCTGCGGCCGATCTTCTTCTGTGAATAGAGGCCTTCCAGCGCAAAGTCGATGCCGGCGGCGAGGACCGCAACCGGGGCGTCAGGCGCGATACCGGTGCGACGCGCGAGATCGATCAGCCCCTGGACCTTCTTCGCCTGGTCGACCAGCGACGCGGCCCCGGTGGTGTCGGAGAGCGTGAGCGAGCCGCCGAGGTCAAACCACTCGATGATCGGCTTCAGGTCGGCGTCCGGGAAGCAGCCGTCGAACACGTTGGACACCGCCGCGCGCACGAGCTCGCGCGCCACCGAGTCGGCGCCCTTCAACTCGCCTTCGTATTCGAGCTCGAACTTGCCGGTCATCGACGGCAGCGCCGCGTAGATGTCGGTGATGCGCGGCACGACGGGGGTTTCGCCCGCGACCAGGGCGCGCCGCTCCGCGTTGGAGACGGCGGTTTCGAGCACGCTGATCGGCAGGCGCTGGCTCACGCCGGATCGCTTGTCGACTTTCCGTTCGGCGCGCGCCTGGAACGCCACTTCCTCGACCACCTCGCGCACGAAGCGGGGAATGTCGATCTTCGTGCCGCGGTCAACCCAGGCCTCCTGCGTGGTGATCGCCATCGCGTCGGCGCGGTTGGACATGTAGTGCGTGCGAATCTCGGCGCCGATGCGGTCCTTGAGCGGCGTGATGATCTTGCCGCGCGCCGTGTAGTCTTCCGGGTTCGCCGTGAAGACGATCATCACGTCCAGAGGCAGCCGCACCGGGTAGCCCTTAATCTGGACGTCGCCTTCCTGCAGGATGTTGAACAGGCCCACCTGGATCTTGCCGGCGAGGTCGGGCAGCTCGTTGATGGCGAAGATGCCGCGATTGGACCTCGGCAGCAGGCCAAAGTGCATCGACAGGTCGCTGGCCAGGTGCGAGCCGCTCTTGGCGGCCTTGATGGGATCGATGTCGCCGATCATGTCGGCAATCGTCACGTCGGGCGTCGCCAGCTTCTCGACGTAGCGGGCCTCGCGCGGCAGCCAGTGGATCGGCATCGCGTCGCCGTCGGCCTGCACGCGCTGCCGGCCGTACGCCGACAGCGGCGCCAGCGGGTCGTCGTTGATTTCACTGCCGGGGATCACCGGGAGCCACTCGTCGAGCAGCGTCGTCAGCGCCCTGAGGATGCGCGTCTTCGCCTGCCCGCGCAGGCCCAGCAGGATGAAATGGTGTTTCGCCAGGACGGCGTTGACCAGCTGGGGCACGACCGTATCGTCGTAGCCGATGATGCCGGGAAACAGCGTCTCTTTCCGCTTCAGGCGTTCCGCGAGGTTCTCGCGGACCTCGTCGCGCACGGAGCGGCGGCGAAGTTGGTTCTTGATGATTGCGGCCTTGAGTTGTCCGAGGGTGGTAAAAGGAGGTGCGGCGGCCATATCTGGCTATTATGACTCCGTGCGAGCCGGCCGCGTTTCGCGTCCCCCGATCTTTCAGTCCACGCGCCCGCTGGTGTTCGCCCATCGCGGCGGCGCCAGGCTGGCGCCCGAGAACACCATTCCCGCCTTTGACAACGGGATGGCGCACGGTGCAGATGGGCTGGAGCTCGATGTCCAGCTGTCCGCGGATGGTGTGGCGGTGGTC
>JBDTMB010000744.1:0-2129 GCA_039934485.1 Vicinamibacterales bacterium | reverse complement strand
CCTGCAGGTAGGGCTCGAGCAGGTCGATGACCTTGATGCCGGTCTCGAACATCTTGAGCTCGGTGGACTGCTGCTCCAGTGTCGGGGCCGGACGATGGATAGGCCAGCGTTCCTTCGAGTTGACCGGGCGATCCGGAAAGTCCACCGGCTCGCCAAGGACGTTGAGCACGCGGCCGAGGGTCTCGGGACCGACCGGCACCGAAATCGGCGCTCCCGTGTCGATCACCTTCATGCCGCGCTGCAAGCCGTCGGTGGGCTTCATCGCCACCGTGCGGACGCGGCCTTCGCCCAGGTGCTGCTCGACCTCGGCGACGATGTCGATCTTGTCGCCACCCGCCACGCCATCGTCGACGATGCGCACCGCGTTGTAGATGCTCGGCAAGTGTCCGCCCTCGTACTCGACGTCGATGACGGGGCCGATGACCTGGATGACCCTGCCGACTTTTTGATCGCTCGTTGTCATAACTGTCTCGCTCTCGGGGCCCCGTTAAGTGGCCTGTGCCCCTGACACAACCTCAATAATTTCGCGTGTGATGGCGGCCTGGCGCACCTTGTTCATGTAGAGCGTCAAGCGGTCCACCATTTCCTTTGCGTTGCGCGTGGCGCTGTCCATCGACTGCATCCGCGCCGCATGTTCGGCGGCGGAGGATTCGAGCAGCGCCCGGCTGATCTGCACGGCGACGTGGAAGGGCAACAGCGTGTCCAGCAATTGCTGCGGATCGGGCTCGAACAGGAATTCAATATTCGACATCGCCGCCGATGGTTCCATTTCAAGGCGGGGAATCGGCAGCAGTTTCTCGAGCACGACGCGCTGCGCGATGGCCGACTTGAACTCGTTGTAGACCAGGTAGACCGAGCTGATGTCCGGGCCGAGGAATTCCTTGATCGCGGTATTGGCAATCGCCTGCGCGTGCGCCCACTTGACGTTCTGGAACAGCCCCACTTCCTCGTATTTCACGTCGAAGCCGCGGCGCATGAAGAAGTCGCGGCCCTTGCGCCCGACCAGCGCCATCGCCACCGCCTTTTCGCCCGAGGTCTTCGGCAGCTCGGTGATGAACTGCGCCGCCGCCTTGACGACGTTGGTATTGAAGCTGCCGCACAACCCGCGATCGGCGGTGATCACAATCAGCAGCGTGCGGCCGGCGAGCGGATCGTCGTTCAGCAGCGGGTGCGTCGCGTTGTCGGTGCGCGTGGCCAGATTGTTGAACACCCGCAGCATGGCCTGCGCGTACGGGCGCCCGCGAAGGATGCGTTCCTGGGCGCGGCGCAGCTTCGACGACGAGACCATTTTCATGGCCTTCGTGATCTGCTGCGTCGACTTGACCGCGCGAACGCGGCGCCGGATGTCGATGAGTGAAGGCATAGGCTAATTTTCTTGGAGAGCGATGGCTTTAGCCGTCGCTGCCGAGGCGAGGGCTAAAGCCCTCGCCCTCCAATCACGCGGTCGCTTTCATCGTCTTGAAGTGTTGCTGGAATTCCTTCAGCGCGGCGCTCAGGTCGGCCTTGAGGGCGTCGTCCAGGGTCTTCTTCTCCTTGATCGCCGACAGCACCGTGCCGAAGCGCTGCGACATGAACTTGACCAGCTCGTCCTGCGCGCTGCCGACGTCGGCGACGGCGATTTCGTCGAGGAAACCGTTGACGCCGGCGAAGAGGATCGTCACCTGCTGCTCAACCGGGAGCGGCGCGTACTGCTTCTGCTTGAGCACTTCGACCAGGCGGGCGCCGCGATTGAGCTGCTGCTGCGTGGCCTTGTCGAGGTCGCTGCTGCCGAACTGGGCGAAGGCCGAGAGCTCGCGATACTGCGCGAGGTCGAGGCGCAGGGTGCCGGCCACCTGGCGCATCGCCTTGATCTGGGCCGAGCCACCGACGCGCGACACCGAGTTGCCGACGTTGATCGCCGGGCGGACGCCCTGGTTGAAGAGGTCAGCCTCGAGGAAGATCTGCCCGTCGGTGATCGAGATCACGTTGGTCGGGATGTAGGCCGACAAGTCGCCGGCCTGGGTTTCGATGATCGGCAACGAGGTGAGCGACCCGCCGCCCATCTTGTCGTTGAGCTTCGCCGCCCTCTCCAGCAGGCGCGAGTGGAGGTAGAAGACGTCGCCGGGGTAGGCCTCGCGGCCCGGCGGACG
>JBDTMB010000743.1:0-2138 GCA_039934485.1 Vicinamibacterales bacterium | reverse complement strand
AGCTGCTGGACATGGACTCGATCGCCGATCGGCGGGCCGGCGGGTTCTCGCACGGCGAGCGCACCAAGGTGGCGGTGGCGCGCGCGATTGTCCACAACCCGAAGAACGTGCTCCTCGACGAGCCCACCAATGGGCTCGACGTGATGAGCACGAGGGCGGTCCGCGAGATCATCCGCCGCCTGCGCGGCGAGGGCCACTGCGTGGTGTTCTCGAGCCACGTGATGCAGGAGGTGTCGGCGCTCTGCGACACCATCATCATGATCGCGCGCGGCAAGATCGTCGCCTCCGGCACGCCCGATGAACTGCGCCAGCAGACCGGCCTGCCGGATCTCGAGGACGTCTTCGTGCAGTTGTCCGGGTTGGAGCCGGGAGCGGCGTCATGATGACCACCATCCGCCAGGCCATGGTGGTGATGCGCAAGGAGCTCATCGACGGGCTTCGCGACCGGCGGTCGCTCTATGTGATCATCTTCACGTCCGTCTTCGGGCCGATCATGGTCGGCTTCATGATGAACCAGATCGCCGATCGGCAGCGCACCGCCGAAGAGGTCAAGGTCCCCATCGTTGGCATGGCGCACGCGCCGGCCCTTGTCGAGTGGTTGCGGCAGCAGAGCGGCGTGGAAGTGGTGGCCGGACCGGCCGATCCGGAAGCGGCGGTCCGCGACAAGAAGGAAGACGTCGTCGTCGTGATCCCCGACGACTTCATCGAGAAGTTCCGCGCCTCGAAGCCGGCGCCGGTGAAGCTGGTCTCCGATGGATCGCGCCAGGCGTCGCGGCCGAAAGTGCAGCGGGTCCGCGCCCTGTTCCAGCGCTACTCCAGTGAAATTGGCGCCTTGCGGCTGGTCAGCCGCGGCGTCAGTCCCGCCATCGCCACCGCCGTGCAAGTGCAGGACATCGAAGTGTCGAGCGCGCAGCAACGCGCCGCCAACATCCTCAACTTCCTGCCGATGTTCATCATCATGGCGGCGTTTGCCGGCGGCATGCAGATCGCCACCGACTCCACCGCGGGCGAGCGCGAGCGCGGGTCGCTCGAGGCGCTGCTGGTCAATCCGGCGCCGCGCGGCGCCATCGCGACGGGTAAGTGGCTGGCGGCGACCGCGATGTCGCTGGTGAGCGTGTGCGTGACGATTGGCTTGTGCGTGGCGATGATGCGCTACATCCCGCTCCAGGAACTGGGGATGCGCTTCCGGCTGGGAACGCCCGAAGTGTTGGGCATGTTCGCGGCGGCGTGGCCCCTGTGTCCGCTCGCCGCGGCGCTGCAGATGTCGGTGTCGACCTTCGCCCGTTCGTTCAAGGAAGCGCAGAGCTACATGGGCTTCCTGATGATTATTCCGATCGTGCCGACGATCGCCAACACGATGAATCCCATTACCAGCAAGTTCTGGATGTACGCGATCCCCATGTTCAGCCAGAGCATGGGCTTGTCGGATGTGCTCGGCGGCAAGGCGCCGGCGCCGATGCAACTGGCGCTCGCCGCCGTGGTGACGGTGGCGGCGGCGGCCCTCCTCACGCGCTTCACCACCAGCCTGCTGCACCGCGAGAAGATCATTTTCGGTCGATAGGCGGCCTGAACGCCCACGCCCACGCGTCGGCCCAGCCACTAAGTGGCGTCAATGACCTGTAGTGTCATCCCACCGCGGCATAAGCGGGACAGCGTGATCGTAGTTTCAGCATAAGCTGATGCGCGCATGGCCAGGTACGTTGTCACCGGTGCCACCGGCTTCGTGGGCGGAGAGATCGTCAAGCAGTTGATCGGCCGCGGCCACCAGGTGGCGGCGCTCGTGCGCTCGCCGGAGAAGGCCGGGATGCTCAAGGCGCTCAGCGTCGAGCTCCACCAGGGTGACATCACCGATCGCGAAAGTCTCCGGGCGCCGATGCTGGGCGCCGACGGCGTGTTTCACGTCGCGGCCTGGTACAAGGTCGGCGTCGTGGAGCCGCAGGCGGAACACATCAACGTCGAGGGCACGCGCAACGTGCTCGAGACGATGCGCGAGATGGGCGTCACCCGGGGGGTCTACACGAGCAGCGTGGCGGTGTTTTCCGACACTCATGGCGCGGTGGCGGACGAGTCCTACCGTTACGAGGGCCCTCACCTCAGTGAATACGACCGCACCAAGTGGAAGGCGCATTACGAAGTGG
>JBDTMB010000742.1:0-2149 GCA_039934485.1 Vicinamibacterales bacterium | reverse complement strand
ACGCCCGGCAGGCCCTGGACGTAGCGCGACACGTCCTGAAGGGCCGCGGCGCTCTTGAGAATTTCACGCGGTTCGACGAGGAAGCCTGAGGTTTTCACTTCCGCTGGAGCCTGGAAGGCCGGTGCCGTCACCGTGACGGTCTGCTCGAGGCCCTCAACTTTGGGCAGCGTGACCTCGACGGTGCCGTCGAGGCCGGCGCGCACGTCCACCGGGTCGCTGATGAAGGGCAGGCCCTCGAGGGGCAGGATCTCCAGGCGATAGGCGCCGGCGCGCAGCCCGGCGATGTGAAAGGCGCCTTGCGCATCGCTGGTGGCGCAGGCGTCGGCATCGAGCGCGCAGACGCGCACGCCCTCGGCCGGCTCGCCGGCCATGGTGACGATGACGCCACTGATGCCGCCCGCGGCGGTCGTGTCCTGGGCCACGGCCAGGCTGGTCCAGAGGACCGCAGTGGCCAGGGTCAACATGGAAATTCGAGTCATATCGCGCGTCCGCCTAGTCGGACCAGCTCCTTTTGATAGGTGTCGTAGTTGTGCAGGACCAATCCGCGCCGGCCGATGAGCGCGGCGTGTTTGTCGGCGCCCGGTCCACCGGCCCACAGTTCGACGTTCTTGGGCAGCAGCCGGACGATCGATCGAAGCTCGCTATCAATGGACTTCGCCGCCGATGACGTGGTCACTCCAAGCACGAGCACTTGCGCGCCGGCGGACTTCACGCTGTCGAGGATCTCGCGGGCGGGCAGATCGGGCCCCAGGTAGGCCACGCCGAGCCCGCTGCTCGCCGCGAGCATCGCCGCGCCGAGGGTGCCAATCTCGTGGCGGTCGCCGGACGGGGTGGCAAACATCATGCGGGCCGCCGCGTCCGGGCGCGCCTGCAGGCGCAGAAACGACCCCAGGATGTTCCTGATCGTCGAGGACATCAAGTGCTCGTGCGCGATGCCGAGACGCCCGTGATGCCATTCGTCACCCACTTGCACCAGGACCGGCATCAGGACGTCGCGAAGCAGATCGAGCGGGCTCAGCACGGCGGCCAGCCGCGCGATCTCGCGATCGATTCCCGGCGCGTCGTAGTGGACCAGTGCGGCAGTGATCGCCGTGGTGTCGACGGCCATCGCGCGCGGCCGGCCCGGCGGCGGCGCCGCAGCCGCCGCGGCGGCCGCCGCCAGCTGACGCAGCTGCTGGCCGGTGAGGCCCGCGACGCGGCCGATGCTGTGGCCCTGCTCAACCGCCACGCGCAGCAACTTCAAGCGGTCGATGTCGGCTTGCAAGTAGATCCGGCCCCGAGCGTCGCGGACCGGGGTGACCGCGCCATGCCGGCGCTCCCAGGCGCGCAGCGTGTCGATGGCAATGCCGGTCATCCGCGACGCCGCGCGAATCGGGTAACGCGCCGAAGCGCTCGCCTTGCTCACCGCGCCACCGCCCAGACCGCCGCCGCGGCCGCCGCCGAAGCGGCGGCGCCCCACGCGACATCGGCCAGCACCAGCGCGAACGGCCACTGGCGCAGGGTCGAGTAGTTGGTGAAGTCGTAGACGCCGTAGACCACCAGGCCGAAAAGCGCGCCGAAGGCCGCCGCCTGCACCGCCGTCGACGCCCGTGGGATCACGAAGCACGCGATGCCGGTCCCCAGCAGCACGTAGACCACGAATGCCGCCGGCCAGTTGGGCGCGATGCCGCCGTCGGCGAGGCGCACGATCGGCGCCAGTTGCTGGCGGTAGAAGTTCTTCATCAGCACGCCGAGCCAGATCCCGTCGAGCACCATGAAGGCCACCGCGCCCATCGCCGCGAGCTTGATTGTCTGCACCATCCAAGGGTAGCGCCGGGGTCCGTTATTGTCAACTATTTGTCATGGACAAGAGCTTGACAAAATGGCCGGCGGCGGGTACCGATCGGGGTGCATGCGAACCATCGCGGTGATCGGCGCAGGAATTTCCGGGCTGGCCGCCGCCTACCTGTTGAGCCGTCGCCACCGGGTGCACCTCTTCGAGAAAGAGCAGCGCCTCGGCGGCCACACCAACACCATCGTCGTCAGCGGTCCGGACGGCGCGGTGCCGCTCGATACCGGGTTCCTGGTGCACAACGACCGCACCTATCCGAACCTGGTGCGCCTGTTCGCGCAGCTCGGGGTGGTCACCCGCGACTCGGACATGTCGTTC
>JBDTMB010000741.1:0-2150 GCA_039934485.1 Vicinamibacterales bacterium | reverse complement strand
AACCACCACGCGCATCCGGTCTCGGCGCGTCACGGCCTGGCGTGGTACGAACTGGACCTCAACTGGATCGGCATCAGCACGCTCAAGATGCTGGGGCTCGCCTGGGACGTCAAGGTGGCCAAGGTCCGCCAGGAAATGGAAGAAGAGGCGGCTTAAGATAGGCTGGTGACGCGACGCCGGACGGCCACGATCGTTTTCATCGTCCTCTGCGTCGTTCTCGTCACCGCCGCACTCTTCCTCAACATCAGCTGGATTCTCGTCAACGGGCGGCGCGTCGCGCCGCTCGTCCTCGGCGTTCTCACCTTCTCCCTCATCATCGCCGGCCTCATCGTCTACACGGTGTTCCTCGTGCGCGAGATGGGCATCACCGAGCAGCAGGATAGTTTCCTGAACTCGGTGACCCACGAGCTCAAGACGCCGATTGCGTCGATCCGGCTGTACCTGGAGACGCTGCAGTCGCGCGAGGTGGGCGACGCGCAGCGCACCGAGTTCTACAAGATCATGCTGTCGGACGCCGACCGCCTGCAGCACACCGTGGAACAGGTGCTCAAGGCCGGCTATGCGCGCCAGCGCCACCGGCTCCTGCACATGTCGCCGGTCGATCTGTCGGCGCTCGCGCGCGAGTGCGTGGAGATCGCCCGGCGCCGCTACCACCTTGGGCCGGACGAGATCGCCCTCACCGGCGCCGCGGACACCGACGCGGCCATCACCGTGAACGGGGACATCGATGAACTCCGCACCGCCCTCCTCAACCTGCTCGACAACGCCGTGAAATATTCGAGCGGCACGCCGCGGGTGTCGGTGCAGGTGGCGACGCCCAAGCCCGACACGGCGTGGATTCGGGTGAAGGACTCGGGCGTCGGCATTCCGCGGGCGCAGCTCTCGCGGATCTTCAACCGCTTCTATCGATTCCAGGGACGCGGCTTCAAGGTCAAGGGCACCGGCCTCGGCCTTTACATCGTCCGCTCCATCGCCAAGCAACACTACGGTCGCGTCTTCGCGGCCAGCGAGGGCGAAGGCAAGGGCGCGACGTTCACGTTGGAGATTCCGCGCCTGAAGGGCCTTGCCGTGAGCGACGCAAGAAGTTCGGGAGTCGAAAGGTGAGCCGCATCCTCGTCGTCGAAGACGAGGCCCACCTCGCGCAGGGACTGCAGTTCAACCTTGAAGCCGAGGGGCATGCGGTGGACATCGAAGGCGATGGCGCGCAAGCGCTGGCGCGGCTGCTCGAGAACCGCGGCCAATACGACGCGGTGGTGCTCGACGTGATGTTGCCGGGCAAGGACGGCTTCGCGGTGGTGACCGAGCTGCGCGAGGCCGGCGAGTATGTGCCGGTGTTGATGCTGACGGCGCGCAGCCGGCCGGCCGATGTGCTGAAGGGGTTCGAGTCGGGCGCCGACGATTACCTGCCCAAGCCATTTGAACTGCAGATCCTGCTGGCCCGTGTCCGCGGCTTGTTGCGGCGCCGTCGATGGATGCAGCAGGACCAGCACGAGCCCGAGCAGTTGACGTTTCTGGGCAACACCCTGGATCTTGAATCGCTCGAGCTGCGCGTGGGCGACAAGACCTACCAGCTCACGCAGATGGAATGCGACCTGCTCCGCTACCTCGTCACCAACGCCGGCAAGGCGGTGTCGCGCAAGGCGATCCTCGAAGAGGTCTGGGACCTGCACGAAGACACCGACACTCGCGCGATCGACAATTTCATCGTGCGGTTGCGGAGATATCTCGAGAAGGATCCGACCAAGCCGACGCACCTGGTCACGGTGCGGGGGGTTGGCTACAAGTTCGTGGATGGAGAGCGAGGGCTTTAGCCCTCGCTTTGGCGACTACAAGTTCGCGGGTGGAGAGCGAGGGCTTTAGCCCTCGCTTTGGCGACGGCTAAAGCCGTCGCCCTCCATTCAATGAATCGCGGAGCGAATCGCCAATAGCAGGAAGGACGTCTTCTGCGTGGCGCGGAAGTTGTCGTCCGACACCAGCAGCAGCGTGCGCGTGCCGTTGCTGGCCGTGGGGCCGAGGGCCATGCCCTCGAAGTTATCGAGCCGGGCGAGGTCCCTCGACAACACCCGTTCGGTCAGCGTCGACAGGTCGAGCACGAGCGACTTGCGCCCGTCGTGCCGCCCGAGCTCAACGGCGAAGATCCGAATCGGGTT
>JBDTMB010000740.1:0-2152 GCA_039934485.1 Vicinamibacterales bacterium | reverse complement strand
GCTCGCGGTGGGCGTTCGATCGCCGCCGAAGGCAGTGACTCGCGGCCCAACGAGTACTGGTTCGGCGCCACCGGCGGCGGGGCCTGGAAATCCACTGACGGTGGCAATTCGTGGACCGCGATGACCGACGGCAAGATCACCATGTCCTCGGTGGGCTCCGTCGGCATTTGCCCATCGAATCCCGACATCGTCTACATCGGCGGCGGCGAAGCCGACATCCGCGGCAACATCATGATGGGCGACGGCGCCTACCGCACCGCCGACGGCGGCAAGACGTGGGCGGCGGTGGGCCTCAAGGACTCACAGGTCATCGCCAAGCTGCGCCTGCATCCGGCCAACAACTGCGACACCGTCCTCGCCGCGGTCATGGGCCATGGCTTCGCGCCCAGCGACGAGCGCGGCGTCTACAAGACCACCGACGGCGGCAAGACCTGGCGCCGCACCCTCTTCCGCGACAACAAGACCGGCGCGGTCGAACTGGTCTACGACCCGAAGGATGCGAAGGTGGTGTTTGCGTCGCTCTGGGAATCGCAGCGGTTCCCCTGGGGCATGTCGAGCGGCGGTCCCGGTAGCGGCCTCTACAAGTCCACCGATGGCGGCGACTCGTGGGCGGAAATCACCAGGAACCCCGGCCTGCCGAGCGGGTTGTGGGGCAAGGTCGGCCTGAGCGTCTCCGGCGTCGATGGCAACCGCGTCTACGCCTTGATCGAGAACGAGCCCGAAGGCGGTCTCTACCTGTCGGACGATGCCGGAGCGTCGTGGAAGAAGGCCAGCGACAACCGCAACATCCGCCAGCGCGCGTTCTACTATTCACGCATCTATGCCGATCCGAAGGTCAAGGACACGCTCTGGATCCTCAACGTCAACATCTACAAGTCGACCGACGCCGGCAAGACCCTCACCAGCGTGCGCGTGCCGCACGGCGATAACCACGACATGTGGATCGCGCCCAACGACTCCAATCGCATGATTGAAGCCAACGACGGCGGCGCCAACGTCAGCGTGAACGGGGGACAGACCTGGACCGATCAGGATTTCCCGACCGCGCAGTTCTACCACGTGTTCCTGACCTCGCATGTGCCGTACCAAATCTGCGGCGCGCAACAGGACAACTCCACGGCGTGCATGTCGAGCCAGTCGGGCGGCTTCGGCCAGGGCGAGTACTACTACGACGTGGGCGGCGGCGAGAGCGGCTACATCGCGCCCGACCCGCTGAACCCCGACGTCTACTATGCCGGCAGCTACGGCGGGTTGCTCACCCGCTACGACCGCACCACCGGGCAGCAGCGCAACGTCAACGTGTGGCCCGATAATCCCATGGGCTATGGCTCGGAGGGCATCACCGAGCGTTTCCAGTGGACGTTCCCGATCATCTTCTCGCCGATCGACAAGAAGACGATCTACACCTCGTCCCAGCACCTCTGGAAGACCACCACGGGCGGGCAGAGCTGGGAACGCATCAGCACCGACCTCACGCGTCACGATGCCAGGACGATGGGCGCATCGGGCGGGCCGATCACCAAGGACAACACCGGCGTCGAGACCTACGGCGTCATCTTCACGATTGCGCCCTCGCAGCAGGACCTGAACACGATCTGGACCGGATCGGACGACGGCCTTGTCCACCTCACGCGCGATGGCGGCAAGACCTGGGAGAACATCACCCCGAAGGATCTGCCGGAGTTTGCGCGCATCAGCCTGATCGAGGCCTCGCCGCACACCAACGGCGTGGCCTACCTGGCGGCCAACCGCTACCAGATGGACGATCAAAAGCCGTACGTCTACAAGACCGCCGACTTCGGCAAGACGTGGACGAAGATCGTCAACGGGATCAAGGACACCCACTTCGCGCGGCAGGTTCGCGAGGATCCCAAGCGCAGGGGCC
Source organism: Vicinamibacterales bacterium (assembly GCA_039934485.1). Taxonomy (GTDB): domain Bacteria; phylum Acidobacteriota; class Vicinamibacteria; order Vicinamibacterales; family UBA2999; genus 12-FULL-67-14b. The sequence continues at coordinate 267 of JBDTMB010000740.1, read as the reverse complement.
TGCTGTATCTCGGGACCGAGAACGGCATCTACGTGTCGTTCAACGACGGCGCGGAGTGGCAATCGCTGCAACTGAACCTGCCCGACACCTCGGTGCAAGGCGTGGTGGTGGCCGATCGCGATCTCGTGATTGCCACCCACGGCCGCAGTTTCTGGATTCTCGACAATATCGGCGTCCTGCGGCAGGCCACACCGACGCTGACCACCGAGAACCTGCACCTGTTCGATCCCGACGACCCGATGCGCGGCCTGGACCGTAACGTCGCCG
>JBDTMB010000739.1:0-2152 GCA_039934485.1 Vicinamibacterales bacterium | reverse complement strand
CCCCGCTATTCCGGCTACCTGCCGTACTATGTGGCCAAGGCGGGCGTGAAGGCGCTTACCGAAGGGCTCGCGCTTGAACTGGCCGCCGACCAGATTCTCGTCAACGCGATCGCACCCGGCCCCATCCTGGCGCCGCCGGAGATGTCGGCGGAAGAAAGCGACCAGGTGGTCAAGGCGACGCCGCTAGGCCGCTGGGGCGGCGAGGCGGAAATCGCCAAGACCGTGTTGTTCCTGGTGCACAGCGACTTCGTCACCGGTGAAACCATCCGGGTGGATGGTGGAAGACACGTGAAATAACCAATAACAATAACCAATAACGAATAACCAATAACGGATAACCAATAACCAATAACCAAGAACGAATAACCAAATGAACACGATTTGGGACCAGGACCTGCGCCGATCGTTTGCGACCCGAGTGGGCCGCCTGAACCAGGACACCAGGCCGCTCTGGGGCAAGATGAACGCCAGCGGCATGATGGCGCATCTCACCGACAGCTACCGGATGGCGCTCGGCGAGCTGCCGGTGAAGTCGAAGAACCTGCCGCTCCGCTACACGCCGATCAAGCAACTGATCATCTACGTGCTGCCGTTTCCGAAAGGCTCGCCGACGGCGCCGGAGTTGATCGCCCGAGTCGATCACGCGGTGCTCGCCGACGAACAACGCGCGTTTGGAACCCTGCTGGACAAGCTTGGGGCCGTGTCACCGGCCACCACGCTCGCCGAGCATCCGGCGTTCGGCCGGCTGACGCACAAGCAGTACGGCGTGCTGATCGCGAGGCACACCGACCACCACCTGCGTCAGTTCGGGATTTGACGCGGCGCCCCTAAAGGGGCGCCCTACGACCGGGGCGCCCTACGACCGGGGCGCCCTACGACCGGGGCGCCCTACGACCGGGACGCCCTACGACCGGGACGCCCTACGACCGGACCTGTTGCATCTGCGCGAAGGATTCCCGCATCGACTGCAGCGCCCCGGTGAGTTCGGCGCGGCCACGGCCGAAGCAGAAGCGCAGGTAGCCTTCGCTTTCGGGACCGAAGTCCACGCCGGGCACGCAGCCGATGCGCGCGTTCTTGATCAGGTGCTCGGCCATCGCCCACGACAGCGACTCGCCCGTGAGCCCCGCGTCCCTGGCCCAGTCGGCGTTGATCTTCACGAACGCGTAGAACGCGCCGTCGGGAGGATTGCCCGAGAACACACCGGGCGCGGCCTCCTTCAGGCCGTCATAGAAGAAATCGCGGCGTTGCTTCAGCTCGCGCTGGAATTGCTGCATGAAGTCCTGCGAGCCCTCGAGCGCGCCAACCGCGCCGTACTGCGCCAGCGAACAGACGTTGCTCGTGGTGTAGAGCACGATCTTGGTGGCGCGGGCGCGCAGCGCCTTGTCCCGGATCGCGAAGTAGCCCACGCGCACGCCGGTGACGGCGTAGGACTTGCTCAGCGTGTAGACCGGAATGGTGCGCTCGTACATGCCCGGCAGCGACGCGATGCTCACGTGCTCGCCCGTGTAGAGGACGTCCTCGTAGGCTTCATCCGACAGCACCCAGAGGTTGCGCTCCTTCGCGATCGAGGCGAGGCGCTCGATGTCCGCCCGGGTCAGGATGCCGCCGCTCGGGTTGTTCGGCGAATTGAGGTAGAGCACTTTCGTGCGCGGCGTGATCGCCCGTTCCACTTCATCGAGGTCCCAGCGGAACCCCAGGCGCTCGTGCAGCGGCACCTGGATCGGCACGCCTTGCGCGGTCTGCGCGATCGCCATCGTCGGCGGCCACTCCGGGCCGGGCACGATCACTTCGTCGCCGGGCTCGAGCAGCGTATGCAGCACGGCGTAGATGCCGTGGGTGCCGCCGTTGGTGACCACGACCTCATCGTCTCCACCGACGGGGATCTGGTTTTTCCGCCGCAGCTTTTCGGCCAGGGCCTTGCGCAGTTCGGGAATGCCGGGGGTGGGCAGGTAGTGCGTGCGATTGTCGGCCACCGCCTTGATTACCGCCTGCTTGAACGTGTCCGGCGCGTCGAAGGACACGTCGCCCTGGTCGAGGCGAAACGGATCCTTGACGGTGTACATCATGTCGCGGATACGGACGATGGCGGAGACGGGAACGGAATCGTAAAAGACGCCCATGGTTTTCCTCTGGGCAAACCTAAAGGTTTGCC
>JBDTMB010000738.1:0-2175 GCA_039934485.1 Vicinamibacterales bacterium | reverse complement strand
CCCCGCCTTGACCGTCGTCGCGGATCGGCCACGCGACCGGCGGCCGCCAGCAGCCCGTCCGCGATCAAGGCCAGCAACGCCGCCGGAAGTGCGCCGGCAAGAATCACCGTGGGATCGACCATCGCCAGGCCGCGGAAGATGTAGTCACCGAGGCCCCCAGCGCCGATCGCCGACGCGATGGTCGCGGTGCCCACGCCGATGACCACCGCGACGCGAAGGCCAGACACCACGGATGGCAGCGCCAGCGGCCACTCCACCTGCCAGAGCACCTGGCGCGGCGTCAGGCCCATCGCCACGGCACTCTCGACCACCGCCGGCGCCACGCCCTGGATACCGGTGATCGTCGCGCGCAAGATCGGCAGCACGGCGTACAGCGTCAGCGCCACGAGCGCCGTTCGCGTGCCGATGCCGCCGATGAAGGGCAGTGGAATCAGGAAGCCGAACAGCGCGAGGCTGGGAATGGTCTGAGTGAGGTTGGCGACACCAACGATCGGCCTTGACAAGCCGGGACGGCGCGCCGCGAGAACACCGAGCGGAATGCCGATCGCGGCAGCGATCGCGGTGGAGACCGCCACCAGCAGCACGTGCTCGCCGAGGCGGGTCGCCATCTCGGCGCGGTGCGAACCGACGAACGCGATGAAGCTGTTCATCGGTGCCTCACCAGCTCCATCACGCGCGGGTCGGCAGATTCCGTCAGCCTGCCCGGCGTGTCGCACGCGATGATGCGGCCGTCATGGAGGATCGCGATGCGATCCGCCAGCGCCCACGCTTCGGCCATGTCGTGGGTGACGATCAACACCGTTCGGTGCAGCTGTTGCTGGAGTTGCCGGAACTCGACGTGAAGTTCAGCCCGCGTGATGGGATCGAGCGCGCCGAACGGCTCGTCCATCAACAACACCGGCGGATCCGCCGCCAACGCCCGCGCCAGGCCCACGCGTTGCCGCTGGCCGCCGGACAGTTCATCCGGCCATCGCGACGCATACGCCGCGGCGTCGAGACCCACCAGCTTCAACAGCTCGGCCACTCTCGCCTGCACCCTCGCCGCCTCCCACCCAAGCAGTCGAGGGACGATGGCGACGTTCGCCGCGACGGTCAGGTGGGGAAACAGGCCGACGTCCTGGATCACGTAACCGGTGCGTCGCCTGAGTTCGATGGCATTCCACTCACGCGTGTCGCGGCCATCCACGCTCACCGCGCCGCGGTCGGCATCCAGCAGGCGATTCACCAGCCGCAGGAGTGTCGTCTTACCGGACCCGCTGCGCCCAACCAGCGCGACAACCTCTCCAGCAGAGACCGACAGCGAGACGTCATGCAACACGCCGCGGGAGCCGCGACTGGCGGAGACGCTGGAGAATTGGATGGCGGTCACAGACTACCGACTACAGACTACAGGCTACGGGCTACGGGGGCCACGGGTTACCGTCGCTACGGGCCCCACACTTTACAGTCCGAGGACGAGAAGGACGGAGAGCGTTGGGAACGCGCGAGTCTTCTGCTCGAATTCAATCCCATTCCGTCGCCAGTTGATCCTCGCGTCGCTCCGAATGCCGAGCGACTTCGAGGGTCCGTGCCCGCCCCGCAACCAGACATCCACACCGGCGCCGGCGTAGTAGACACGCCCGGTCTCGACCAACGTCCGCTCCCGGTGCAACTGCCGAAGGTATCCCCCGCCGCCAGCGGCGAACAGCCGCGTGCGAGAGCCGACGTGCACAGGAAGGTGCCACACCACGCCGGCATCGATCACAAACTGCTGAAGCCGCTCGCTCGCGTCCATCGCCGCGGCTTGCTCGGCATCCTGCGACACGTGGGCCGTCAGCGACGGCTGCGAAAATCCCCCGCCACCTTCGATGGTGATCGCCCGGGTCAACGCAAAGCCGGCCCGCAACAGGACGCCAGCGGCAGGAGCGATCGACGAACTCGTCGAGAACAACGTAAATGGCACCGGCGCCGCGCCCATGGCATTGGTGCGAAGCGTCGCGTTGGTCTCTCCGACCGAGTAGGTCCCCGCCCATGACGCCCCAACGGCGACCGTCGCATGATGTGGGCGCGGGGCCGGAGGGGCAGCCGTTTGCGCGTGGGCCGCTGTAGCGAAAAGCACCAAGACGATGCACCTGGCACCCGGCACCCAGCACCCAGCACCCGGCACCCAGCACCCAGCACCCGGCACCCAGCACC
>JBDTMB010000737.1:0-2177 GCA_039934485.1 Vicinamibacterales bacterium | reverse complement strand
TAAAACTCGGTTCCGGTCTTTTGATCGACGCCGCCTTGCTTCACGTCCTTGGCCACGCCCACCACCGTGAACCACGGCACGTCGCCTGGTCCCTGGGGACGCAGCCGCTGGCCGATCGGATTCAGGCCCTTCCAAAAGGTGTTGACCAGCGTTTCATTGACCACCGCAACCGGTGCCGGCGCCGTGGCATCGCTCGGCAGAAACCCGCGCCCCTGCACGATCGGAATCCCCATCGTCTCGAAATAGTCGGACAGCACGTTCTGGTAATAGTCCACGTTCTCGTACGGCCCCTCGGGCGGCGCAGTGTAGTTGTCGATGTCGGTGTCGTTGGCATCGAGCGGCCGGTTGGGAGGCAGCCCCGTCATCGCCGAGGCGGATTGAACACCCGCGATGCCGCGGATCTTCTCGAGCACACGCTGGAACATTTGCGCGCGGCCGGTGGCCTGCTGGTAGTTGGCCGTCGGCAGCGCCATCGAGAAGGTGACCAGGCGCGAGCGGTCGAAGCCGGCGTCCACCGACGACAGGTTGTAGACGGTGCGGAGCAACAGGCCCGCGCCGATGACCAGCATCAGCGCGAGCGCGACTTCCGCCATCACCAGCCCGCGACGCACGTGATGCCGCGCCGCGCCCGTGGCGCCCTTGGCGCCGCCTTCCTTGAGCGCGGTGACAAGGCCCTTGACGCGCGTGTGCATCAGCGGCGCGAAGCCAAAGACGACGCCCGTGAGCATCGAGACGCCAAGCGTGAACAGCAGCACCAGCGGATCGACGGTGACCTCGCTCGTGCGCGGCAAGCTGGTGGGATAGACGCGGAGCAGCGTTTGGATCCCGACGCGCGCCAGCACGAGACCGAGCGCGCCGCCGGCCAGCGAGAGCAACACGCCCTCGGTCATGAATTGACGAAGCAGCCGGCCACGGCCCGCGCCAAGCGCGGTGCGCACGGCGAACTCGCGATGCCGCGTCTCCGCCCGCGCCAGCAACAGGTTGGCGACGTTTGCGCAGGCGATCAACAGCACGAAGCCCACCGCGGCCTGCAGCACCCAAATCGCCCGGCTCGCGCCGCCGACGATCTCTTGCTGCACCGGTTCCATCTGGAGGATGTGACCAGCGCCAGGGTTGGTGCTCGCGGCGGCTTTCTCGAGCGGCACGAAGACGTGCTGCTTCGCGCCGGTGCGCTCGCTCCAATTCTGGATCAGTGCCGTGAGCTCGGTGCCGGCCTGTTGCGGCGTCACGCCGTCCTTCAAGCGGCCGATCAAATAGAGATAGTGGCTCCCGCGGTTCTGGCGGTTCGCGGGGTTCAGCGCGAGCGGCAGCCAGATCTCGGTGTGGGTGTCCATCACGTCGGTGCCGGGCGGCATGATGCCCAGCACTTCGCGCTTCAGCCCGTTCACCTCCACGGTTTGTCCGACGATGGGCTGGCCGCCGAAGGCGGATTGCCACAGCTCGTACGACAGGATGGCGATGAGCGGCGGGAACTGCGGCGGACCACCCGGCGCGGGCGGCGGACCCGTGAGGTCGGTCTCCCCTTTCGCAAACAATCGTCCCTGCACCGGCTGCACACCGAGCGCGCGCAGCAGCCCATCCTCCACCGACGCCGCGCGCACGCGCAGCGGCCGGTCGCCGGCGGTGAGGTTGACCTCACTCGTCGAGAAGGCCCCGACTTCGGAGAAGGACTGGTTGATCTCCTTGAACTCGAGGAACTCCGGCGGCGACACCCAGAACTTCAAGAACCCCATCGCCGGAAACTGCGTCGTCAAATACATGAGCTGATCGGGCTTCGGATATCCCAACGGCCGCAGGATCACGCCGTTGACGATGGAGAAGATCGCCGTGTTGGCACCGATGCCGAGCGCCAGGGTGAGGATGGTGACGACGGTAAACACCGGCGCGCGCAGCAGGCTGCGGACGGCGTGGCGAAGGTCCTGGCGGAGGGTGTCGAAGCTCATAGGGGCTTCGACGGGCGGTCCCGCTGAAAGGTTGTAGACTCGGCGGCTGGCGCCGCCTCGTGGGGCGCGTGGCCTTACGGCCACGCGTGGGACTCGCCGCTTCGCGGCTCGTGGGACGCCTCGCGACGCTCGGCGTGGGACTCGCGCGCTCGTCAGAGCGGTTCGATGTCGTTGGCTTCTCCCTTGCTAATCCGCGGAGGCCAACATCATGTCACTTCCCCATCAGAAGCTCGT
>JBDTMB010000736.1:0-2187 GCA_039934485.1 Vicinamibacterales bacterium | reverse complement strand
TGATCGGCTTCGACGATCGGCCGTAGCCGATCTGATCGGGCACGATCACCCGGAACCCTTCCTTGCGCATCGCGTCGATGACCGGGCCGAAGTAAAACCCGGCGAAGTTGTTGCCGTGAAAGAGCACCACGGTGTGCCCGTTCGGCGGGCCGAGCGGCGGCACATCCATGTACGCCATGCGAACGTCCTGGCCGTACAGCGTCAACGGGAGATACGAGACGGCATAGGGATACGGCACGTCCTCGCAGGTGATACTGCCCGGCTTGACGTCGGACGGCGTGGCGACCGCAGGCCGTGCCGGCGCCTGCGCCGCGGCGGCGACCGGCCCGATCAGGATCAAGCCGAGACAGATCGTGAGGATCAGGTTCTTCATGGGTGGCATCGGTGGCTGCAGTTTAGCAAACTCGAAGGAGAATGACGTGTGAACCACGCGCGGCTGCGGCGGATCCTGATCGGCATCTGGCTGGTCGTGGTGGCGGCCGCGCTATACCTGTTCATCTTTCATCGGGATCGGATCCAGCAGGAGATCCAGGACGCCACCGCGCTTTCGATGTTCGCCGGCGGCGCGTTCTACCTGTTCTTTGGTTCGATCCGCGGCTTCACGCTGATGCCGGCAACAACCCTCGTGGTGGCGGCCATCCCGTTCTTCCGGCCGGTGCCGCTGTTCGCCCTCACGCTGACCGGTATCCTGATCTCCTCCGCAAGCATCTATTGGTTCTCGGAGGCGCTGCACCTGGAAGAGCTTCTGGCGGAACAGCACCGGGCCAGGATGACGCAGCTCGAGTCGGCCCTGCGCCGGTACGAGTTGCCGGTGATCATCGCCTGGAGTTTCTTCCCGCTGGCGCCCACCGACCTGATTTGTTACGTCTGCGGCGTGCTCAGGATCGACGTCAGGAAATGCCTGCTCGGCGTCGGCATCGGCGAGGGGGTCATTTGCGCCATCTATATTTTTCTCGGTGACCAGGCGCTCCGCGCCCTCCATCTCAGGTTCTAGAGGAAGCCCCGCATGAAAATCATCTCGATTCAGGTCGGACGTCCACGCGAAATCCCGGCCGAGGGTGAGCCGGTGCTCACCTCGATCTTCAAGCTGCCGGTGTCCGGCCGCGTCCGCGTTGGCAGGCTCAACATCGACGGCGACCAGCAAGCGGACCTCAGCGTGCACGGCGGGCCCCGGAAAGCGGTTTACCTCTATCCGTCGGAGCACTACGCCTACTGGAAGCACGAATTGCCATCGCTCTCGCTGCCGTGGGGCGCGTTCGGCGAGAACCTGACGATCCAAGGGCTGCTCGAAGATCAGGTCTGTGTCGGCGATCGCCTTCTCGCCGGCACCGCGGAGTTTGTCGTGACCCAGCCGCGCCAGCCCTGTTACAAGCTCGGCATTCGCTTTGGCCGCCCCGACATCGTCAAGCAGTTCCTGCGCAGCGGCAGGAGCGGCTTCTACGTCGCGGTGCTGAAAGAAGGGGAAATCGGGGCCGGCGACGAACTGTTCCACGCGCCCGGGCCGGGCGAGCGCGTGAGCATCAAGGCCCTCTCTGTGGCACAATCCGCGCGAGGTTAGCCAATGAAGCGAAGGATGCTGGCGGTGGCGGGGTTGGTGATGGTGATGGCCCCGGCACCCCTGAAAGGGGTGCCCTACGTTGCCGGAGACGACGGGCAGAAACTGTTGTCCATCGACCACTACGTGGGCCTCAAGTCGACGGTGCCGGCGATTGCGGGACAGCAGGCGCACATCTACGTTCGCGAACGGGTCAGCGCCGGCGTCCTGGCGCGCGGCGCCACCGGCGACCGGGTCGCGGTGTTCGTCCACGGCGCGGGCACCCCGGCGGAAGTGGCCTTCGATGTGCCGTCGGGTGACTACAGCTGGATGGCGTATCTCGCCAATGCCGGCTTCGACGTGTTCTCGATGGACACCAGCGGCTATGGGCGCTCCACCCGTCCGGCGGCCATGGACGATCCCTGCAACCTGTCGGCCGAACAACAAGCCCTCTTCGTTCCGGCCTTGCTCGCCGCGCCGTGCAAGCCGTCGTACCCGAACCAGCTGACCAACATCGGCTCGGACTGGAACGACATCGGCGCGGTGGTCGACTACGTGCGCGCGTTACGCCACGTGGACAAGGTGAACATGCTGGCGTGGTCTCTCGGCGGGCCCCGCGCCGGCGGATTCGCCGCCCAGCATCCCGAGAAAGT
>JBDTMB010000735.1:0-2201 GCA_039934485.1 Vicinamibacterales bacterium | reverse complement strand
CATGAAGTGGATTTCGAGACCGCGCTGCGGCGCAACAAGGCCTACGTGCGCGAGGAGCTGCTCGCGTCACAGCACGCCGGCTGTCAATCGGGAAGGAATTGAGCCATGCCGGTCAGGCGCGCGGACAAGACCTCGATGCCGGTGCAGGACGCGCAGGTGCGCGCCCACAACTTCCTTGAAGTCAACAGCGGCTACACCGGACTGCGCGCCGCCTTCGAGGCGGAGCGCTGCCTTCGCTGCCAGCATCCGCTGTGCGTTGACGGCTGTCCGGTGCGCATCCCCATTCCCGATTTCATTCACGCCGTCGCCGCCGGCAACCTGGCGAGCGCCGCGGGGATCCTGCGATCGGCCAATCCGCTGCCGGCGATTTGCGGCCGCGTCTGCCCGCAGGAGTCGCAGTGCGAGGCCGCGTGCAGCATGGGCGGGCGTTTTAGTCCCGTGGGCATCGGCCATCTCGAGCGGTTCGTCGCCGATTGGGAGCGCACGCAACCGGTCGCGGTCCAACCGGCGCTCACCAAGCCGCAGAAGATCGCGATCATCGGCGCGGGGCCCTCGGGGCTGGTGTGCGCCGGCGAGTTGGCGCGGCGCGGCTATCCGGTGACGATCTACGAAGCGCTGCACGCGCCCGGCGGGGTGCTGCGGTACGGCATCCCGGAGTTCCGGCTGCCGAAGGCCATCCTCGACTGGGAGATCGACCTGCTGAAGGCGAAGGGCGTCGAGATCGTCTGCAACGTGATCATCGGCAAGACGCTGACGCTCGACGACCTGACCCACCGGCTCGGCTATGCCGCGATCTTCATCGGCACCGGCGCCGGCCTGCCGCAGTTTCTCAACATCCCCGGCGAGAACCTCAACGGGGTCTATTCGGCCAACGAATTCCTCACGCGGATCAACCTGATGCGGGCGTATGATTTCCCGAATGCCGACACCCCCGTGCGAGTGGGCAAGCGCGTGGCGGTGATTGGCGCCGGCAACACCGCGATGGATGCCGTGCGCACCGCGCTTCGCATGGGCGCCGACGAGGCGATGATCGTCTACCGGCGCAGCGCCGAGGAGATGAGCGCGCGCGCCGAGGAATACCAGCACGCGATCGAAGAGGGCGTGCAGTTTCACTGGCTGACCAGCCCGGTGGAGGTGATCGACGACGGCAGCGGCTGGGTGGCGGGGTTGCGGTGCCAGCAGATGCGGCTCGGCGAACCGGATGCCTCGGGCCGCCGGCGGCCCGTCCCGGTTCCGGATTCGGAGGTGGTGCTGGCCGTCGATAACGTCGTCCTCGCGATTGGCACGACGCCGAATCCGCTGCTCACGCGCACCACGTCCGGACTGGCCACCACCTCCAAGGGGTGCCTGCTCGCCGACGAGGACACCGGCCTCACGTCGAAGGCGATGGTGTTTGCTGGCGGCGACGCCGTGACGGGCGCGGCCACGGTCATCCTCGCGGCCGGCGCCGGCAAGCGGGCTGCGCACGCGATCGACGCGGCGCTCACGGCGCAGCGCCAGTAAGAGTTATCCTTGCCCGGGGAGAAAACATGCTGCGCTTGATCTCGATGACTACCGGTGCCCTCGCCTTGGCGCTGGCGCTGCCACCCGCGACCGCGGCCGACCCGTCGCCGCAGGTCGTCCGGGGCGAGTACCTGGCGACGCAGGTGGCGATGTGCGTGCAATGCCATTCACCGCGATCGGAGAGCGGGGTCCTCGATACGACCCGGCTGTTCATGGGCGCCACCATGCCGCTCAAGGCCCCGTTTTCCGGGATGGAATTCGCGATGTCGACGCCGCGGTTACGGGGGCTGCCGTCGGGCTTCCACGAGGAAGATGTCGTGCGCCTGTTGCGCACCGGCATGGACCAGCGCGGCCGCACGCCGCGGCCGCCGATGCCGCCGTTCCGGATGAACGAGGAGGACGCGCGCGCGATCGCGGCCTACCTCGCCTCATTGCGCTGACGCGCCGGCGGCGGTCCCAGCCGCTCGTCCCACCCATTTCGACCGCTCCTGTTGACATCCGACAGGGCCTTCGCCATGCTCTTGTCGAGCGTCGACAACAGTCTTTCCCTTGGAGAGCGACGGCTTTAGCCGTCGCTGAAGAAGCAATTGGAGAGCGACGGCTTTAGCCGTCGGTGAAGAAGCAATTGGAGAGCGACGGCTTTAGCCGTCGGTGAAGAATCAATTGGAGAGCGACGGCTTTAGCCGTCGGTGAAGAAT
>JBDTMB010000734.1:0-2206 GCA_039934485.1 Vicinamibacterales bacterium | reverse complement strand
CCGCGCCAACCAGGATCGGATTTTCGTCGAGATCGACAAGGGCACCGACCCGCAGCAGATCATCGAGGTGTTGAAAGCCGACCAGGCGATCGACCACCGTCAGTTCGGCATCGTCGATCTGCAGGGCCGCGCCGCGGGCTTTTCCGGTGCGAAGACCGCCGCGTCGGCGCTCGATCGTCACGGGCAGGCGGGCGGCGTGGTGTATGCCATCCTGGGCAACAGCCTGGCCAGTGCTGACGTTGTGCTCGCCGCCGAAGCCGCGCTGACCTCCGCCACCGGCTCCCTGGCCGATCGGGTGATGGCGGCGATGGAAGCCGCGGATGCGAAGGGCGGCGACAAGCGATGCTCGTGCGAGACGCCGCCGCGCCCGAAAGTGTGCGAGACCAAGACCGCGCAGGTGGCCTACCTTCTCCGCGCCGAGGCGACCGACCCGCGCGGACCCGGCGTCAACGACGGCCGGTATGCGATGTATGTCACGGTGACCAACCTGGACATTGCTCCGGGCGAGAACGCCAACCCGGTCAAGACCCTGCGACTGCGATACGACGCATGGAAGAAGGCGCATCCGCGGTGACCCCCGAAGAGCAGGAGGAAGTCCGCCGCCTGATCGACGCGCACGAGCGCACCGTGCAAGTGTGCCGCGCCTGCGCGGAGACCACGCGCGACCTGGCGTGGGAGGTCAAGCGCGGCAGCATCCCGGCGCCCGAGGCGCTGGCCGCCACATTGTCCGAGGTGGCACGCGTCCTCGAGGATCTGGGCCGGGTCGAGATGGCCATTGCCGAGATGAAGGCCGCCCTGTGGTGACCCGGCTCCCGGTTCCCGGCTCCCGACCTGCCCTGGGCACCGTCGAAGGGCTCCCGGCTAGAATAACGAGATGCGCGTGAGCGAGCCCCCGTCCACCGAGCAACTCGCCGCGCTCACCAACTTCAGCGCCGACGCCGTCGTGCTCGTCAGCAGCGACGGCGTGATCCAGTGGGCCAGCCCGTCGACCCTCAACGTCCTTGGTTACGCGCCGGACGAATTGGCCGGCATGCGCATCCGCGACGTCGTCGAGCCGGAGGATCGCGCCAGCTGGCAGCGCCTCGTGGAGGATTTGTTCGACCGTCCCGGCGTGCCGATGACCGGCGCGTTCCGGTGCCGGCACCAGGACGGCACGGTGCGCTGGACCGAAGGCGTGGCGCGGAACCTCCTGGCCGAACCGCGCGTCGGCGCCATTGTCGTGTATTACCGCGACGTCACGGCGCGCAAGAACACCGAGGCGGCGCTGCGGGCCACCGAGGATCGCTACGTCCACCTCGTCGACGCCGCTGCCGACATCATTTTTGAGGCGGACAGCGAAGGCTATTTCCGTTTCGTCAACCCCGTCACCTTGCGCGTCTTTGGCTTTGCGAGCGACGAAGTGGTGGGCCGCCGCTTCACCGAGTTCATCCGGCCCGACTACCGGCCAACGATTCTCCAGCACTACTACAAGCAGACCAGCGGCCGGGTGTTGAACTCGTATGTCGAGTTCCCGGCGGTCACCAAGACCGGCGCCGAAGTGTGGCTCGGGCAGAATGCCTGGCTGGTGTTCGACGCCAGCGGCAACTACAGCGGCATGCAGGCGGTGGCGCGCGACATCACCGAGCGCAAGCGCGCCGAAGACGCGTTGCGAGCCGCCGAGGCCAAGTATCGCGCGCTGGTCGAGCAATCCCTGGTCGGCGTCTACATCCTGCAAAGCGACCGCCTGGTGTACGTCAATCCGAAAGCGGCGGACATCATCGGCTACACGCAGCAGGAGCTGCTCAACCTGCCCTGGGCATTCTCGATCGTGCACGAGCAGGACCGCTCGCTGGTCATCGATCAACTCTCGCGCATCGGCAGCACCGGGTCCAACAGCGTGCAGCTGACCATTCGCGGGCAGAAGAAGGACGGCAGCATCGTCCAGGTCGAGGCCTTCTGCACCGTGACCGAGTTTGGCGGCCAGCCCGCGGTGCTGGCGACGGTGATCGACATCAGCGATCGCGTCAAGCTCGAAGACCAGTTGCGGCAGGCGCAGAAGATGGAAGCGGTCGGCCGGCTGGCCGGCGGCATCGCGCACGACTTCAACAACCTGCTGACCGCGATTCGCGGCAACGCCGAGTTGATGTCGCATCGGGTCAAGAACAACCCGGCGATGGCGGCGGAAGTGGACGAGATCCTCCACGCCGCGGATCGCGCCGCCTCGCTG
>JBDTMB010000733.1:0-2208 GCA_039934485.1 Vicinamibacterales bacterium | reverse complement strand
ACACCGGGTGCGCGTGGTGGTTGTTGTGCCAGCCCTCGCCGAACGTCAGCAGCGCCACCCACCAGTTGTTGGTCGAGTCGTCGCGGGTCTGGAAGCGGCGCGAACCCCAGAGGTGCGTCGCCGAGTTCACCAGCCAGGTCGCGTGCAGGCCGTAGGTGGTGCGGAAGAAGGTGCCCCACAGCACGTAGGGAATGCCGCCGTAGGCGAGCAGCGCCAGGCCGACCACCACTTGCGGCACCCAGTGCCACCTGGTCAGCGCGACGTGGAACTTGTCCTTGCTGAGATCGGGCGTGTAGCGGGCGAGGATCTCGGTGTCGTGATGCATCGCGCGGCCGGTCATGATCCAGCCCATGTGCGCCCAGAACGTGCCTTCACGCGGCGTATGCGGATCGCCTTCGTGATCCGAATGCTGATGGTGGATGCGGTGGGTCGCCACCCAGAAGATCGGCCCGCCTTCGAGCGCCAGCGTGCCGCAGATGGTGAGGAAGTACTCCACCCACTTCGGGGTCTTGTAGCCGCGGTGCGTCAGCAGGCGGTGATAGCCCATGCCGATGCCGAGCGACCCGGCCACCCACCACAGCACGATCATCGCGAAGATGGCGCCGAAGTCGATGTAGAAGAGCGCGGCGACCGAGAAGATGTGAAACGCGGTCATCGCAATGGAGGTGATCCAGTTGATCTCGCCCGACGAGGCCTTGCGGCCGTAAACCTGGGTAACGGGAATCATGTGTGAAGAGACAATAGCAGGAGCGTCCCAGCGCCACTGTAATAGTTGTGTCAGCGACGCTAACTGCTATCGCATCACATACTTACGCCAGGTTTCGACCAGCGCTTTGTTGGGCGTATCGAGCTGCTGGTGGCGCGCTACCAGGTCCGCGAAGAGTGCCTTGTTCTTCGCGTCCAGGCCCTTGCCCTTGCTATCGAGCTGCATGCGGTAGAGGACCTGGATCGTGACGAACAACAGGTTCGGATCGTCCTTCCAGGTGTCGAGGAGGCCGACGAACTTGGGCAGCGCGGCGGCGTAGTCTCCGAGCATCGCTTCGGCCGTCGCTTCGCGATGCACCCGCATCAGGTCATCGGCCCACGCCGTGGGCGCTTCTTCGATGAACTCCACCGCCTGTCGCCCGTCGCCGAGCCGCAACAGCGCATCGACCAGCGCGGGATACACCGCACCGGGGTTTTCGCTGAGCAGCGCCAGCTGCCACGCGCCCACCGCCTCGCGATCGTGGCCGTTGGCCGCATGCGTGGCGCCGATGTAGAACGCGGCGCCCAGGAAGTCCGACGCGCCGCGCTGCGTCTGCTGGAACCACGCCGCCGCCTGTGGGAGGTCCCCCTTTTCGAGCGCGCCGAGGCCGCGCACAAACGTCAGGTTCAACTCATCGTCTTCGGAAGCGGCGGCGTTGCCTTCCGGCGCGTGGTATTTCCCGTTGCGCGCGTCCTCGAGCACCGCTTCCACGCTGGCCGATGGCGGATGCAGATCGGCGAGGCCATCGATGAACGGCCGCACCACGCTCGGAACGAGCACGGTCTCGCGCAGGAAGCGCGGCACCGGCGCCAGGATCTTCACCGGCGGCGGCGGCGCGAGCGGCGCGTCGGGATCGATTGGCTTGGACGGATCGAATTCCGGTTCGTCGGTGGCCTTGTTGGCGACGGGCGCGAGGAGGAATGGCCGGACGATCCGCGAATCGGGTTGGCCCGGCGCGGTGATGATCGCGCGCGCGACGTATTCTCCGGGCGGCAGCACGCCCAGCTTCAGGGTCGCGGCAAACGCGCGCTGGCCGGTGCCGCGCGACGCCTGGCGCGCGTCCACCGTGACGAGGGCCTGGCCGTTGTCGCCGTCGGCGATCTGCACCGCGACCTTGGCCTTGCCCAGTTGTTGCAGATTGGTGCTTGTCATCTCGAGCATCGCGAAGATGGTGTCGGTGTCGATCACGCCCGAGGGCCGCGGCCGCGGCGTCTCACCAGGATTGGGTGGTTGCGGCACCAGCATCAGATCCGACACGTTGAGCGAGCCGGCCAGCTTGGTCAGGCGCGCGTTGATCGACCCGTGCACGCTGCCGCTGCGTCCGGTGTCGTCGATGGCGGCCAGGCGCAACGTGTACTCACCGGGATCGAGCAGGACCGAGGTGAGGATCAGGTGCGGCGAATTCTCGCGGACGCTCGCCGGCGCGAGCTTGGTGGGGCCGGCCTTGTTGACGACCACCTTGT
>JBDTMB010000732.1:0-2211 GCA_039934485.1 Vicinamibacterales bacterium | reverse complement strand
CAGGATGATGATGTGATGCGGACACTTGGCGGTGTCGGCGTAGATCCGCTCGCAATCGTCACAGCGGACGCACTCGGTGACGAGGATCTTCGGCCCCTCGATGGCTCCCCACTGGCAGGCCTTCTGGCAGATCCGGCAATGGTTGCACTCGTGCCACCGCTTGATCTTGAACACGGTGAGGTACGACATCAGCCCGAGGGTGGCGCCGACCGGGCACAGGAAGCGACAGTACAGGTTCCTGACGAAGATCGTCGCCGCGAGCAGCACGGCGAGGAGGATCCACATCGCGGTGGTGCCGAAGAGGCCGAACATCCAGAACGGTTCGACGTACTGGTAGATGAGCAGGTTGTGCGTGATCAGGTAGTAGCCGATCACACCCGCCAGGATGGCGAACTTGATCAACGATGCCCGCTTCTCGATCGCCTTCGGAACGTTGATGCGAAAGCGATCCCCGAGCAGCGCGTCGAGGCTCTGCGTGAGCGCCCCGTAGGCGCAGATGCGCCCGCAATAGAGGCGGCCCCACAACACCGTGGAGACGACGGTGAATCCGAAGAAGAGGTACCACGCGAGGTTGTACTTGAAGATCGGCCAGTTCCAGTCGAGCACGCTGAAGACGTTGGTGATCGAGATGAGGTAACTCTTCGAGAACCCCATGTAACCAATCGCCGCGGCGAAGGTGGCGTACTTGAGCGGCACGCTCTTCCGCTTGAAACTGACGAGCGCGAGGGCGAAGAACGCCACGAGCAGGGCCAGGTCGAGGTACTGGGGGCGGAGGATGTCGGCCCACGTCTCGACGGCTTCCCCGTCGAAGCCCCACGGATCCTGCAGCATCACGGCTTGACGGCGTCGGGCGTGAGGAAGGTCCTGGCCATGATGCGCGAGCTATCGCGGATCGCGCGGGTGGCGCTGGCGATGCTGATCGAGGCGCGCGAGACCACCGCGATGTCTTCGCCGACCCGGAACGGCGCGCGCACGCTCTTGCCCTTGAACTGCTCGACGAACTTCGGCGGGTCCACCGAGAAATAGCCATAGGGCTCGGAGTTGTAGTCCATCACGACGCCGGCGATGATGCCGGCGGCGTCCATGCCGACCAGCAGGTGGATGGGCCCGTGATAGCCGAATTCCTTCGGCACGACGTCGGTGGTCCAGAAGATGTAGCCGATGGGCGGCGCGGCCGGGCTGGTCTTGGGATCGACGCCGTAGACCTTGTAGTGGAGGGGCGTGCCCTCGAACGTGGAGAACGCCGCGGCCTGCGGGAAGAGCGCCTTGAAATACGGTTCCGGGCGCGGATTAGTGAAGATCCGCTGCGCCGCCAGGGTGACGATTCCTACCGTGCCAATCAGAAACAGGATGACGCCGAGTCGTTTCAACCGAAACCTCCGCACAATGATAAGGTATGGCGCCATGAGACCAACACTTTTCTCCTGGCTCCTCGGCGGCGCGCTCGTCGCGCTGGCGGCCGGCCCGGCTGCCGCGCAGACGCCCACCTACCCGTACGATCACATCCATCTCAACGTGCCCGACGCGGCCGAGGCCTCGGCGTGGTACGAGAAGAACTTCGGCGGCAAGCGCATCACCGAAGCCCCCAACCGCATCATGTACGGCAGCACGCGGTTGATGTTCCTGGTCAAGAAAGATGCGACGCCGAGCGCGGGCAGCGCCATCGATCACATCGGCTTTTCGTTTGCCGACCTCGACGCGAAGATGAAGGAGTTCGAGGCCAACGGCGTGAAGATCGTCACGCCGGTGCGCGACGTGGCCGGCCTCTTCAAGCTCGGCTTCGTCGAGGATCCCTGGGGGACCAAGATCGAAGTCGTGCAGGACCCGGAACTACTCGGCTTGCATCACATCCACATGCGCGGACCGGATCCCGAAGTGGTGATCAGCTGGCTGCTGGCCAAGTTCGGCGGCGAGCGCACGCAGCTCAAGGGCCGCATCGACGCGGTGCGCTACGACGCCGCCGGCTTCAGCAGCATGTGGATCCTCGTCCAGAAGGGCGAGTCGGTGCCGAGCCTCGGCCACGCGATCGATCACATCGGCTGGCGATCGACCAAGCCGCTGGCCGAGACCATCACCGAACTCGCCGCGAAGGGCGTGGTGATCGAGACGCAGCCGCGTGCCCTGCCGCTGCAAAACGGACCGACGATCAACTTCTCGTACGTGAACGGCCCGGCCGGGGCGCGGATTGAATTGGTGGAGCGGCCAGGATTG
>JBDTMB010000731.1:0-2216 GCA_039934485.1 Vicinamibacterales bacterium | reverse complement strand
ATGTGGCGTTCCTCCCCCGAAAACCCCGCCGTCAGGAAGGCGTCGGTCAGCGTGCGTGCGACCGCGGGACCAATCACCCGCGCGCCGAGACAGAGCACGTTCAGATCGTCGTGCTCCACCGCCTGCCGCGCCGTGTAGGTGTCGTGGCACACCGAGGCGCGGATGCCGGGGAACTTGCACGCGGCCACCGCCGCGCCCGCACCGCTCCCGCAGACCAGGATGCCCCGGTCCGCCTGTCCGTTGCGAATGGCGGAGGCCACCGCATCGGCGATGTCGGGGTAGTCCACCGGCGCGGTCGAATGCGTGCCGAGGTCGGTGATTTCGTGGCCTTGCTGGGCGAGATACCCGGCCAGATCGCGTTTCATCTCGAATCCGGCGTGATCGGCTCCAATGGCGATGCGCATGCAGACGACAATTCTAACCCGGCCGTCCTTGGCCCGCCGTAGTCTTAAGACGAAGGCGGCTTATACTGTGACCATGAAGAGGGCAACCCTTCGTCTCGTTGGAATGGCCGTGCTGGCAGGTACCACCGTCCTGGCGCAGGCGCCCGCGCCGGCCAGGACCCAGGCCCCGGCGCAACCCGCGGCCGGATCACCCCAATTCCGCGTCCAGATCGACCTGGTCCAGACCGACGCGATCGTCCGCAACGGGCAGGATCAGTTCGTGGCGGACCTCGGAACCGGCGACTTCGAGATCTACGAAGACGGCGTCAAGCAAGCGATGGCGTCGCTCACGCTGGTGCACGGCGGGCGCGTGCACAACCTGGCCACGCCGCCGCCGGCTGCCACCGACGAAGGCATCATCCTGCCGCCGTCGCGCCCCAAGAACGACACGGCGGGCCGCATTTTCGTCATCATCGTCGACGACCTGCACCTGGACTTCCGCAACACCGGCCGCATCCGCGACCTGTTCAAGAAGATTGGGAAATCGCTCGTCCACGAGGGCGACATGTTCTCGATCGTCTCGACCGGACCGTCGTCGATCGCCATCGACCCCACCTACGACCGCAAGATCCTGGACGAAGCGATCAAGAAGATCACCGGCAACGGCCTGAAGCCGTCGGACGTAATCCAGGGCGCGGAAGGGGCCGACGGCCCGTCGGAAGTACGCTACCGGGCGCACGTCGCCTTCTCGACGGCCAACGACATGCTCGTGCAGATGGAGAAGATCAACAATCGCCGCAAGGCGGTGGTGTGGGTCAGCCAGGGCTACGACTTCGACCCTTTCAAGGACTCGCGCCTCGGTGAAGATCCGGTGTTCGGCGGGCGGTTCGGACAAACCCGCGAAGAGGGCCAGCAGCAGAACGACCAGTTCAAGACCAACAACCAGTTTGCCGATGCCGACCTGGCGCGCGAGCTGGGCGAGCTGACGCGGACCGCCAATCGCGCCAACGCCACGATCTACACGATCGACCCGCGCGGACTCGTGGCGGGCGCCGACCTCGATGAGACACTCGACCCGGTGGAGTACAGCGAGTACGTCCGCAAGTCACAGGACAGCCTGCGGGTGCTCGCCGAAGAGACCGGCGGCATCGCGGTGGTGAACCAGAACAACTTTGACAAGGCGCTGAAGCGGATCGACGCCGAGACGAGCGACTACTACGTCCTCGGCTACTATTCGACCAATCCCGACCCGCTCAAGCGCACGCGCAAGATCGAGGTCAAGCTGACCGACAAGCCCGGGCTTAGCGTGTGGTCGCGGACGTCCTATTCGCTGCGGCAGGCGCCGAAGCAAAACTCGAAGCAATAGGGGTCGCGGCCGACTCGCGGAGGATCTGCTGCCGGATCCACTCGACCGGCCGCGGCTGCGATTGCACAAACGCCTGCCACTCCTGCTCGCTCAGGACGATTGAGATGACGTGGTCGCGCGATTCCATTGGTACCTCGTTTGTTAGTAAGAGACGTCAATCCTAGCGACGGTCGAGTCAACCCGAAAATAGAATGATCGCATCGGGTCGATGCGCTACACGCATAACCAGCCTGCAGGCCGCTCAAGGCGCCAGCTTCAGCTTGGGCCGCACCCGCTCGAAGGCGCGGATCACTTCCTGGACCGCCCGCGGCGTCCGGCTCATCTTTGGATAGACCCACGCGGTTTCGCGGACCAACGAGCGTCCCTCGATGCGGGCGCAGAACATCTGGCCGCTCGTCACGTCGCGGGCCACGGCCTGGTAGGGGATGATCGTGATGCCGAGGCCGTTGCGCACCAGCGCCTGGATG
>JBDTMB010000730.1:0-2217 GCA_039934485.1 Vicinamibacterales bacterium | reverse complement strand
CCTCGCCCTCCACCACTCATTGCGCCGTCAGTTCGTGCACGACGGACTCCGCTTTGTAGACCACCTTCAGCGCCTCGAGGATGCCGCGCGCATCAACCGCCACCGTGCGATTGACGGCGCCGTCATAGACGAAATACCCGGGCAGCGACTGGATGTTGCCGTCGAACGCCAGGCCGACGAGCTCGCCCTTGGCGTTGATGACCGGCGAGCCGCTGTTGCCGCCGACGATGTCGTTGGTGGTGACGAAGTTGTAGGGCGTGGTGAGCTTCAGGGCGCCGCGCGCCTTGACCCACGAGTCGGGGACCTTGTAGGGCGGTTTCATCGCGTGCTCGTCGCCACGCACGAAGAGTCCGCGAATCTCCGTGAACGGTGTCACCGGCTTGCCGTTGTCGCTGTAGCCCTTGACCGAGCCATACGACAACCGCAGCGTGAACGTGCCATCGGGGTACGCCGTGTCGCCCTGCGCGGCGAAGACGGCCGGCGCGATCTTCGCGTAGGCGTCGCGCTCCACTGCCAGTACCTCGTTGTCGTACTTGACGCGCAACTCCCGGGCCCGCGCGTCTACCAGCCTGGCCAGCAGGATCATCGAGTCGTTCGACGCTTCGACAGCCGCCTTGCCGCCGGCGAAGATCGCCTTGCGGCTGGCGGCGTCGCCCATCCTGGTGCCCGCGACAAGCTCCGCGGCGCGGGCGGCAGGCGCCTTCCCCGCCAGGATCTTCTGCACCAGCGGATTGGTGGCGCCCAGTTGCTCCTGCATCACGGCGAGAGTGGCCGACAGCTTGGCCTGCTCCACTCCTGGATACAGCGGCGCGGCGGAGGACAACGAGCGTTCGATCGACGCCCGGCGGGCCTCGGCATATTCAGGAAGCCGCTGTCCGTTCGGTTTGCCGCTCTCGTCGGCCCACCGCACGAGCATGCGTGCCGTGGTGAAGTACGGCGTGTACATCCCGAGGCCGCTCTCGAAGAACACGCGCTCGAGGTTGTACGGCGGCAGGCTCTTGCGGGCTGCGCTGATGCGATCCCACGCGTCGCCGTATTTCGCCTTGAGCTCCGGGTCCGCGTCCACCCGGGCGCGCAGCGCCTGTTCGTCCGCGCGCTTCTTGTTCAGGAGCGCCGGATCCTTGAGGCCGGTGACTTGTCCCTTCCACGACTTGATCGAATTTTCGACCCCGAAGAAATCGTCGCTGGCCTGGCGGCGCTGCTCGGCGCCCTGCTGGTTGTACGCCTCGAGCGCGTCGCGCACGACGGTGAAGGTGTCGAGCGACAGCGGCAGCGCGTAGTCGCGCAGGAACTCGAGGTGGGCGACGGTGTTCAACCGCTGCGTCGCGCCCGGATGCCCGGAGGTAAAGACCGCCTCGCCGTCCCTGGCGCCAGTCAGCGACCACGGCAGGTAGTTCTTCACGACAAGCGGCTTGCCGTTCTCGTAGACCCGCCACAACGTCATGTCGAGGCAGTAGCGCGGGAACGTGAAGTTGTCGGGATCGCCGCCGTAGAACGCGGCGTCGAACTCCGGCGCAAAGACCAGCCGGATGTCGGTGTACTTCTTGTAGAGATAAAGGTGATACTGGCCGCCCTGGAAAAGCGTGACCACTTCCGCCTCGAGGCCGCTCGCGGTTTGCGCGTTCTTCTCGATCTCGGCAATCGCGGCGCGGCGCGCCGCCAGCGTCTCGGACGAGGACATGCCAGGCTTCAGGGCCGCATTCACCACGGGCGTGACGTCCTCGATCGACTGCAGCGAGAGCAATTCCAGGTCGGGCGCCTTCATCTCCCCGCTTCGATCCGGCGCGAGAAACCCCTGCGACGGCAAGTCGCGTTCGGGCGTGCTCAACTTGTGGAGCGTGTCGAGCGAAACGTGGTGATTGGTCAGGACCAGGCCATCCGGCGACACGAACGAACCGGAGCCGCCCGGAAACCGCACCGACGCCTGCTGCACGCGCTGGATCCACTGATCGCTCAGGTCCACGCCGAGCGCCTGCTTGATGGCCGCCTTCGGGATTCGATTAAAGGGCCAGAACCCTTCATTGGCGTGGCCGACGAGCGGCAGCGCGACGACAAGGGCCAGCGCGGCCAGCAACCGGCGATGAACAGGTCTCATGGATCGATTCTATGGCACGTAGGCGATGCAGTCGATCTCAACGCGCAACCCGGGTCCGGGCAGCCCGGCCGCCTGGATCGTCGTCCGCGCCGGGCGATGGTCGCCGAACATGCGCGAGTAGA
>JBDTMB010000729.1:0-2220 GCA_039934485.1 Vicinamibacterales bacterium | reverse complement strand
TGTCCTTGGACTTGGGCAACTCGCCGCGGCGGACGCGCTCGTGGTACATCTCGACGAGTCCCGAGAGCGTGGCCGCGCCGTTCTGGAACAGGTTGTGGACATAGTTGATGCGGTGGGCGGTGTTGGGATATCCCGTGGTCACCACCATCGCGCACCCGGTCTGGTAGAGCACGACGACATCGCCTTCGAGGACGCGGCTGATCTGGTGGAAGGTCGGGAAGTAGCCGCATCCCGGACACGCGCCGTGCCCCGGGGCGATGCGGCTCGGCACCGCGGTCATCTTCCAGATCGGCTCGAGCTCGACGCGGAGCTTGCCGGTGGCCTCGTCGCGATGCACGTGCGCCATCCCGCGCGTGGCGTCCGCGGGAATCGGCGGCAGTCCCGGCCGCGCCGCGCGATCGGCCCGGCCCGGCGTGGCGCCGTGATACGCAAAGGGCGTGTCGACGCGACGGCTGCGCGCGGCGGCCACCGCCTCGGCGAAGAAGGTGCGCGCATCTTCCGCGTAGAAATCCTTGCCGCCGAGACCGTAAATCCGCGAGACGACGAGCGTCTGGTTGTCGCGATCGACCTGCAGCGCGGCGCGCACCTCGAGTGACAGGTTCCCGCCACCGGCGCCGTACGAATCGGCCCGATCGCCGATGGTCACGGCCGGGACGCGCTTGAGCGCCTGGCGGAACAACTCCGACGGAAACGGGCGCAGCACGTTCGGCGACAGCACGCCCACATGCTCACCAAGCGCCCGCCGCTCGTCGGCGGTCTCCTTAGCCGTCTCGGCCGCCGAGTTGATCAGCACGACGGCGGCGTCGGCGTCGCGCATGCGATAGGTGTCGAGCATCGGATAGGCCCGGCCCGTGAGGGCTTCGAGTTCCGCGAACACCGCGGGAATCACCGTGCGCGCCGCGTCCATCGCCTGCGAGAGCTGGACCTTGTTGTTGATGAGATCCGGGTCATTCATGTAGGGGCCGAACGTCTTCGGATGCTCGGTGTCGAGCGGCGTGGGAAAGTCCGGCCGCGTGCCAAGGAACCGGCTCACTGCGTCCGGGTCGTCAAACACTTCAACGCGCCGTTTCTGGTGGCTGGTGACGAAGCCGTCGTAACACACGATCACCGGCAGCCGCACCTCCGGGTGCTCGCCGATCCGCACCGCGGCGAAGTTCAGGTCGTAGACCGCCTGCGGATCGCGCGCGCAGAGGATCACCCAGCCGGTGTTGAGCGCAAAGTAGATGTCGGAGTGATCGCCACGGATATCGAGCGGCCCCGAGACCGTGCGCGCCGCCACGTTGAGCACCATCGGGTTGCGGGTGCCGGCCTGCACCGGCAACTGCTCGAGCGAGAACAGCAGGCCATTGGCGCTGGTGGCGTTCAGCACCCGGCCGCCGCCGAGGGCCGCGCCATAACAAATGCCGGCAGCCCCGTGCTCGCCGTCGCCGGCGATCATCATGATCTCGTGCTCGCCGTCGGCCTGCATCTTCGACAGGTTCTCCGCCACTTCGGTGGACGGCGTGATCGGGAAATAACCCATCACGTGAAAACCGATGTCGCGCGCGGCCAGCGCCGCGGCCTCGTTGCCGCTCCGGAAGTCCACTTTCTGCTTCGCGGTGCCGCGTTCACGAACGGCGCTCGAGGGTGGGGTCAGAATGTCGGTGGCCATGCGCTCTCCCGCCTAGGTGATGAGTCCGGGGAACTGCGGCACCCGCAACTGGGTGGCGAGCCCCGGCGTTTCGGCTTCGCGCGCGAGCGCGGACGTCGGACACGACTCGACGCAGCGCATGCAGCCCTTGCAATAGCGGTAGTCGATGCCCATCAGTTGCCGCTCGTAGCCGCTGCCCGCCGCACCGTCGCGCCACACGAGGCACAGGTCCGGGCACACCAGGTCGCACGTGCCGCAGTGAATGCACTGGTCGGCGTGCAGCACCGGCATCCATCCGGTGCGCGACATCGACAAATCGTTCCAGGCGGTGTTGCCGGCTTCATTGATGACGCCGCCGGCCGGTTGGGTCTCGTACCCCCACACGGGGTCGGGCCGCACGATGGGCAGATCGCCGTCGGCAAGTCCCACGCCTTCGTGCACCTCGAACTCCACCGCGCCTCGCCGGAACGCGCGCTCGTTGCTCGCCACCGCCTCGGGATGCTTGCCGGCGAATTCCTCGGCCAGCGCCGTGCGCACGGCCTCGGCACTGAGGAATGGCACCACCGCGCACAGCGTGCCGAGCAGCACCG
>JBDTMB010000728.1:0-2249 GCA_039934485.1 Vicinamibacterales bacterium | reverse complement strand
CGGGTGGGTCCGCCCCGCTCGGGCGTGAACGTGCCTTTCAGGCTGAAGGTCGCATCCGCGTCGGGCACCGTTTCGGTGATCGTCCCCCTCGCACAATCGAACTCGAGGGCGGCGCCGCTCGGGGTCACGTCCATCCTGACGTGGTCACCGCCCCACGTGGCCGTCTGGACGGCGGCCGCGGAGACCCCGAGGAACAACACCATCAGCCAACGCACCTTGTAATCTTCTCATCCTGACCTCAAGAATGGCTGCCAAACGTGAGAGCATGCATCGTGCTCCGAAAGCCCCCCTATGTGAGCGCGCTTTTCCTGGGTGTCGCCGTCTGCCTGGCCCCGTCCATGTGGGCGGATTCCGGGCAGGCTTCCGCCAGGAAACCAACCGCGCCAACCAACACGAAGCGCGCCGATCCGGCGCCGCTGAAGAGGGAGCAGAGGGGCCGCCGCACGCCAGGCGCCGCTTCGGCCGAACGCGCCACCCCTGGCCTGTTCGACGGGCAGGCGGATCGCCCCGCGTCTCCTGAAGTCAAACATGGACCCCGCGAGCACCACATGCAGCGCGCTCGGTCGTTCGACGGCGACCTGCGCGCGCTGACACAGACGACGCCCGTGAGGCGGCGCGAACGGCCCGAACGCGAGGCCCCGGAGGTGAGCCCGGTGCCGTTGCCGGGGACCATCCCGGTGGACGCTTCCGCGGGTGAGCCGGTTGCTCCAGGCGCCGGAATCCCGCCGGCCGCGAACGCGCCGGCGCCGGGCCCGGTCGCCAGCTTTGACGGACTGGACTTCGCAACGTGGGGCGCCGGTCATCCCCCCGACACCAACGGTGATGTCGGCCCGGCCTATTACATCGAGACGATCAACACGTCGATCGGCATCTACGACAAGGCCAACGGCGTGCGCGTGGCCGCGTTCACCTTCAACACGTTCATGAGCCAGGGCAATTTCGGCAATTTGTGCGACACCAACAACTTCGGCGATCCCGTCGTGTTGTACGACACCTTTGAAGACCGCTGGGTCATCACCGATTTTGCGTTCTCTCTCGACGCGTCGGGCAACGTGATCAATCCCCCGGGCGCGTTTCAGTGCTTCGCCGTGTCCAAGTCCGGCGA
The DNA here is from genome assembly GCA_039934485.1 of Vicinamibacterales bacterium. Lineage (GTDB taxonomy): Bacteria > Acidobacteriota > Vicinamibacteria > Vicinamibacterales > UBA2999 > 12-FULL-67-14b. Next base: position 1,144 of record JBDTMB010000728.1, on the reverse strand, counting down.
TCCGGTTTCGGGCGGCTGGAATTTCTACTCCGTCAACACCACAGGCGGCCTTGGCGACTATCCAAAGTTAGGCATCTGGCCCGATGGCCTGTACATGTCGATCAACATCTTCGACTATTCCGCCGCGGGCTCGTTTCAGAACGTCCGGCTGTATGCCTTGAACAAGGCGCAGATGTACGCGGGCGCCGCGTCCATCCAGGTCGTCTCGTTCGATGCGCCCCCGTCCGAGTTCACGCTGTTGCCGGCCAACGCGCGGTTGCAGACGGGGACGCCGCCCGCAGGCAGCCCCAACTACTTCGCCTCGGTGTGGAACTACCTGAACGTGGTCGGCGTCTGGAAGTTCCATGTGGATTGGAACCACATCTCCACCTCGACGCTCACCGGCCCGTTCAACTCGATCACCTCCAACAACTGGAGCCAGCTGACGTCCGGCACGGTTCCTTCACCAGCCAACCAGATTGACACGCTGCGCCCGAGGCTGATGATGCAGAACCAGTACACCAACCTCGGCGGCGTCGAGTCGCTGTGGGACAGCCATAGTGCCGGCGCGTCGGGCGTCTCCTCCACGCAGGCCGCGGTGCGCTACTACCAGGTCAACGTCACCGGCAGCAGCGTCGCGGCCGCGGCCACGCAAGCGTTCACGTATGCTCCCGATGCCGCACTCCACCGATTCCTGCCGAGCGTGGCGGTCGATCGTGCCGGCAACCTGGCGATCGGGTACAGCACCTCGAGTGCCACGCAGAACCCGTCCATCAGGTATGCGGGCCGGCTCGCCGCCGATCCGGTGAACTCGATCACGCAGACGGAGACGGTGTTGTTCCTCGGGACGGGCTCCCAATCAGGCACCTGCGGAGGCGCGCCCTGCACGCGATGGGGCGACTACAGCGCGATGACGCTCGATCCTGACGGCTGCACGTTCTGGTACGCGAACGAGTACTACCAGGTCACCGGCTTGAACCATCGAACCCGCATCTCCGCGTTCTCGCTGCCTGGGTGCGTCACGATTGGCGGCGGCGCGTTGCAGGGGACAGTGAAGACCACCACCGGCGTGCCGATCGCCGGCGCCAGCGTCGCGCTCGGCAGCCGGACCGCGACCACCGATGCGAGCGGCAACTACTCGTTCACGGACCTGCCGGCCGGTTCC
>JBDTMB010000727.1:0-2257 GCA_039934485.1 Vicinamibacterales bacterium | reverse complement strand
TTGGCCAGATCGAACGCGGCCTTGGCCAACGGAAAGCGCTTGATCGGGTCGTCCAGGCGCAGCGCGTTGAACAAGACCCACTTCTTCGAGTTGCCTGGGTGCCCCAGAAGCGCCCGGGCCTCGGCCTTGTCGCGCGGTACGAACCGCGTCAAATCGATTGGTGATGGCAACGTCTCCACCCGGCTGGCAAATCGACGCAACTCCGCGGTCATCCTGTTCGAGACCGATAACACGCAGTCGTACCGGCCGATCGACCACCGTGTCATGGCTCGCGCGAGCCTGGTGTGACCGTAGTGAAAGCCGAAGGAGTACGAGTGCAGGTTCCAGTCGTTCCCGCGCACGGATACCACCTTCGGAACGCCCTCGGCCGCTTCGCTCGCCAGCGCGCAGGCCGATCCGTACTGGGCGTGGACGATGTCAAACTCACGGCTGAGCGCGCGCACCCTTCGTCTAGCCGCCACCAGCTCAACGACAGAGCGGAGGTTGCCGAGGTACTCCAGCTCGAGGGCAACGCCTCGTGCGCGAATGGCCGCAGCCGCAGGGTTGATGAAGACGAGGCTGTTGGGTTTCTCCTGGGCAAAATTGTGAGTCCAGAGAACTCTCAGGGGCGTCACAGCGGTTTGCGACAGCGCGCTTCCACGCCGTTGCCGCCCTTTTGCACCCAGATTTCAGCCGCGCCTAACCGAGCGAGCGTCGCTGCGATCGACGCGGCCGATCGGAAATGCTTGAAGTGATCGGTCAAGCTGTCGTGCGTATCGACTAGAGCCCATTCGTACTGCAGGTCATCGGGAAGGGCTGGATAGGTGTGGTAATACGTCAGTACCGGTGAGAACCTCGAAACCACATGCTGCAAGAACGGCCGCCCCTTGGCCGCCAGGTGGAAGGGCAGAAACAGCCTCACCAGTCGTTCGGTGACAAAGGGGCGACGTTCGGGTGGCAACCGCTTCAGGATGGGTCTAAGAATTAGAGCCGTGACTTTTGTGAAATACGCAAAGGATGCCGTGTAGTGATCGATCGCCAGCCAGCCGCCAGGTTTCGTCTGGCGGTAGAGCCTGTCGATTGTGGCTTCGGGATCGGGCGTGTGTTGGATCACACCGAGGCAGAGGACGAGGTCGTACGACTCGGGCCGGAACGGCAATTCGTTGATGTCGCACTGGACGACCCGGTGTCGCGCCGACGCTGGGCAGTTCGACAGGTTTGCATCTACCGCGGCGCTAAGGTCGGTGGACGTCAGCACCGGACCCGGCAACTGTAGGAGGACCTCGGTGAACCGTCCGGCCCCGCAGCCCGCTTCGAGCACGGTTGTCGGCTTGCGGTCCGACAATTGCTCCCACAGGTCCGGCCCGAGACACTGTTTCAGTCGGTCCAGGGAAATCGTAGTTTTGGTGTACGAATCCAACTGCGTCGTCCGGTACCGATTCCACTGCTCGCCGAAAGAGTCGGTGTAGCCAGTCTCCGCTGTAACAATCCTAGGGATGCCCGCTCGGACGGGAAACTGATGGCCGTTTGGACAGGCCAGCACTCGATCCGCTTGTTCAAGGCACAAGCCGTCGTGCGGGCAGACCAGAGGCGACAGGCTTCCGTCGGTCACGCCGCTATTCGGATACCGGTTTGATTGCACCAAATCATCAGGTTCAATAGCTTCCACAAGAGAAACGAACTGTCCTGCCGGCCCTTGTCGTAGTCGTCATAGACCTGGCGGATACGTGCGGTGTCCAGCACGCCTAACTGCCGAATGTTGAACGTCGCGAGGTGGTCGAAAAACAGCGGCTTCAGTGACGTTCGCAGCCACTGCCCAAACGGCACGTTGAATCCAATCTTTGGGCCATGAAGCACCTCGGCCGGGACGATCCCTTCCAGTGCTCTCTTCAGCAGCCACTTCTTTCGGCCCCATGGCATCTTCACGGTGCCGGGAATTCGCGTCACGTAATCCACGAGGTCGTGGTCCAGGAACGGTACGCGTACTTCGAGGCTGGCCGCCATCGTGGCGCGATCGACCTTTTCGAGAAACACGTCTGGGAGTTCGATCATCAGATCGACCAGCGACATCTGGTTGCCGATATCGTGGCCGGCCACGGCCTGCTGGCACTCTCGGTATCGCCGAAAAGGGTCGGACCGCTCAACGATCGCGCGAACTTCTGCGCCGAAGAGACGCGTTGGATGCGAACCGGCGGTCTCGAGTGTGAGCAACAGCGCCATCGTGGTGGCAGTGTCTGGTGCCGCGAAGGCCTCGAGGTAGCGCTGAATTCGGTAGTGT
>JBDTMB010000726.1:0-2294 GCA_039934485.1 Vicinamibacterales bacterium | reverse complement strand
TGACGCGAACCTCGTAGTGCAAGTGCGGGCCGGTGGCGCGGCCGGTCGAACCCACCAGGCCAATCAAATCGCCGCGCTTCACGGTGTCGCCAGCCTTCACCTTGAACGCCGACAGGTGGCCGTAGCGTGTCTCGAGGCCGTAACCATGGTCGAGCTCAATGAGGTTGCCGTAGGCGCCGGCGAGTTCCGACAGGGTAACTTTGCCGTCGGCGGTGGCGAACACCGGAGAGCCCCGGTCGGCGGAAATATCGAGGCCCGGGTGCGAATCGCGCTCACCCGTGAACGGGTCGGCGCGGCCGCCCACGCCGGAGGTGAGCCAGCCAGCGGTCGGCAGGATCGACGGCGTCGCCGCGGCAAGCCCATTGCGCTTGCCCACGTTCACGCGCACGAGCTGCAGCCGGCTCTCGAGGCCCTGCAGGAGATCCTTGAGCAAGCCAAACGTGTTTTCAGGAGAGCTGAGGCCCGGCACCACCATCGCCAGCGCCTGGCTGGTCTGCGGACCACCCATCGCGCGGTTCTTGACGATGGCCGGGAGTTTGTCCATCGAAGCCTGTAACGCCGGGTCGAGGGCGGCCTGGGCGCCGAGGTCGGAGATGGCCGTCTGCAGCGCCATGATTTGACCGGTCAGGGCCTCGGTGGCGCCGCGATAGTTGGCGTTTTCCAGTTCGAGCTGAGTCTGAGTGTTGAAAAGGTCGGCGACGTCAGCCTTGGCCTTCCACGCCGCGCCCATGCCGACGAGCATCGGCAGGCCGACAGCCAGCAGGACAATCGTCAACGCGGGCTTGAGGCTCACGGTGAAACGGCGCACGACGCCCGTGCCCCGGTCGGCGATCACGACGGTATAGCGAGTTGACGGCATTAGGTTTGGTCTATTCGAGCAAAGTTCGGATAACAAGACCACGAAGGCCCGTTCCCGATCCATTGAAGCGAATTTGCAAGGCTACCACGGCCCTGCCGGATCGGGAAGGGGTTTACCGCGAGCGCGAGCGTCGCGCCTGTTGGTATGTGTTTAATGCGCGAATCGTCTATAATTAAGTCCCGTATGTCTATCTTTGACCTTGAATCTTCCGTCTCACGCGCGGAGAACCGCCTGAGGCGGACATCTAGATCGGTCGGTCGACGTACTCGATCGGATCGCGGGTCCCTCCGGATCGATGCCCGGGTGCTCGCAGTTCTTGGGCAAGCCGCCGGCGGCCACGATCGGCCACGGATGGCGGACCTGTTGTCCGCCGTCGACGAGCTCTGCAAGCGCGAGGGGCTCAAGGTACCGTCGCGGGCGTCGGTGTACAAGCTCCTGGCCATCCTGCCGACGCCGGTCCTCCGCGTGGCCGATCTGCCGCAGGCGGTCCATGACGCGCTCTATAACCTCACCGGCGAGAGTCAGGTGCCGGCCCACCAGGTCGCCTTCTACTGCTTCAACTACGGCGATCTTGCGGCCATGAGCTTCGCCGCCGGCCTGCCATGGCTGGCGCTCTATCAGGCCGGACGCGTGCCCGGGTTCCGGCCCAGGAGTCGCGGGCTGTTCGAAGCCGTGGCGAGGGCACGCGGTGTCTGACCACGCGCGGCCGCGAGAACCGGTTGACGTGATGCCGCCGCCCATCGGCCGCGCCGTCGCCGATCTTCCGTACTGGTTCGTCGTTGGCGGCCAGGCGATGCGCTGCTTCTATCCCTACCGGCCCAGTCGCGATGTCAACTTCGGCGTGACGAGCGCCAGCGATCTCGACGACCTGGTGCAGCAGCTGCAGCGGCGCGGACGCGTCGAGATTGCCGAGCGATCCGCGGACACGGTCCACTTGCGATTCGACGGGATTGACGTCTCGATCTTCGTCCTCGCCATGCTCTCGCCCTTTGTGAGCGAGCGGCGACTCTCGGTGACCGGTCTGCTCGCCACCAGGCTGCACGCGATCCTGGATCGCGGCACCCGGCGGGACTTCTTCGACCTGTATGTCACCCTGCACGGCCACGCGCTCGGGATAGCCGAGTGCCTGGCGGCGATGCGCCAGGTGTATCGCCAGGACGTGAACGACACGCTGCTGTTGCGCGCGCTCACGTTCTTCGACGATGCCGAGCGCGAGGCGGCCCTGCCGGGCGAAGGCGCGGAGGACTGGGCGACGGTGAAGGAGTTTTTCTGGAACCGCGTGGGCCAGCTGCTGATCCCGCCGGCGCGCGAACTGCAGATCGAGCGGCGCGTGGTCGACATCGTCGACCGATAACGCTCCCGGCTGCGTGAGCTATGCCCTCCACACTTTCACGGCTCGCGATCGGCGAATGGCCCGATCGTGTGAAGCCAGCGG
>JBDTMB010000725.1:0-2294 GCA_039934485.1 Vicinamibacterales bacterium | reverse complement strand
GCCGCGACGAGAAGATGCTGGCGATCTTCGAGTGGATCCGCACCGCGGCCAAGTCCGATATCGCGGTGCTGATCCTGGGCCCGACCGGCTCCGGCAAGGAAGTGGTGGCCCGGATGATCCACGAGCTGTCCCGGCGCGGCCCGGAGAACTTCCAGGCGGTGAACTGCGCCGCGCTGCCCGACACCCTCTTCGAGTCGGAACTCTTCGGCTACGAAAAAGGCGCCTTCACCGGCGCGCAAGATCGCAAGCCGGGCCGTCTCGAACTCGCCAACGGCGGCACCCTGTTCCTCGACGAAGTCGGCGACATGTCGCTGATGGCCCAGGCCAAGCTCCTGCGCGTGCTCGAAGAGCACCGCTTCGAACGGCTCGGCGGCAACAAGTCGATCCACGTCGACTTCCGCCTGATCTCCGCCACCAACCGGCCGCTCGACATGTTCGTCCGCGAGAGCCGCTTCCGCGAGGACCTGTATTACCGCATCAACGCGTTCGCGATCCGGCTGCCGTCGCTGCGCGAACGCGCCGTCGACATCCCCGTGCTCGCCAATCGCTTCCTCGCGCGCTACTGCGCGGCCAACGGGCTGCCCCTCGATGCGAAGATGTTTTCCAGCGAGGCGCAGGACCTGATGGCGTCGTATCACTGGCCCGGCAACATCCGCGAGCTCGAAAGCACCGTGTCACGCGCGGCGCTCTCCGCGCCCGGCCGCTCGATCCGCGCCGCCGACATCGAGTTCCTGCACGGGCACGCGATGCCCCGACCCGAAGAAGGGTCGACCCGGCTGCCGTCGCTGCGTGACGCGGAACGCGCGCACATCATCCGCGTGCTCGAAGCCACCGAGTGGAACAAGCTCGAAGCCGCCAAGGTGCTCGAGATCAGCCGCGGCACGCTCTACCGGAAGATCGACGAGTACGGGCTCGAGCCAAGCGGCGGTCCCGGCAAACGCCGCGGACGTTCTCAGCCGGCCCACTAGTTCGGACACGGCGAGGGTCGTTAACGTCGTTTAAAGTCACATCAAATTGCTCCGAGTTCGTCACGATGAGCTAACGATGGGACTTCGATTCCCGTCCACAAGACTCCAATTAAATAGCTGTAAACAAACGAGATACTAGGCCTTTGCACAACGGTGTCGATGGACTGTTCTATTTTTTCTTGCTATATGACTCTAACGTCTTGTATGCTCCTCGCGTCTTGAGGAAGAGCCCCCCCGCCACCGTGGCCTTCGCTTCGCGCTTCTGCTCACCGGCGTTGCTTTCATCGACGGTTGGCGTCCGCGCAAAGGCCGTCTGGGGCTCATAAAGAGCTAGCGCAATGCGCGCCCTGCCAATTTCCGCTCGTCTTTACGTCGGCGCGACCATCGCGCTCGGTGCAGCCCTGCTCGTGTTTCTGGGGCCGCGCTCGAGTTTCGACAAGCCTTGGCTGTTCCTGGTTCTTCTCGTCACTTCCGCGGTCACGTCCGCCTTCAAGGTCAGCTTGCCCCTGGCGCGAAGCGGGTCGACCATGTCGGTGTCGTACGCAGTGGACTTCGCGTCGCTGCTGCTGCTGGGTCCGAACGAGACCATGATCGTGGCGGTGACCAGCGCCTGGAGCCAGTGCACGTTCCGGATGAAGGCGAAGAATCCCTTCTACCGGACGCTCTTCAGCATGGCGTGCCTGGCGATTACGGTGCAGGCCGCCGGGTTCGCCTACGAGATCCTCGGCGGGGTGCCGGGCACCCTCGCCCACACCGTCACCGACCTGGCCCGGCCGCTCGTCGCCGCGGCGACGATGTATTTCGTGTTCAACACCTGCCTGATCGCGATTGCGGTCTCGCTTTCCACCAAGCAGCCGTTCATCGGCGTCTGGAACCAGAACTTCCTCTGGAGCGCGCCGAGTTACTTCGTCGGCGCCGGCGCCGCCGCCATCGCGACCTGGGCGGTGATGAACTCCGGCGTGTGGACGGCGCTGCTCGCTGCCGCCCCGCTCTACCTCACTTACCGCTCGTATAAGGTCTACCTCGGACGCATCGACGACGAGCGGCGCCACGTCGAGGAGATGGCCGATCTCCACCTGGCGACGATCGAAGCGCTGGCGCTGGCGATCGACGCCAAAGATCAAACCGCGCAGTCGCACATTCGCCGCGTGCAGGTCTATGCGACGGCCATCGCCAAGGGCCTTGGCATGTCGGAAACCGAGATCCAGGGCGTCAAGACCGCGGCGCTCCTGCACGACATCGGCAAGTTGGCCGTGCCCGAACACATCCTCTCGAAGCCGGGACCGCTGACGCAGGAAGAGTTCCAGAAGATCCGCGTGCATCCGC
>JBDTMB010000724.1:0-2305 GCA_039934485.1 Vicinamibacterales bacterium | reverse complement strand
TGGGAGCATATCGAATTTTTGACAAAGCTATTCAATTCGTAACCGGCACCCGGCACCCGGCACCCAGCACCCGGCACCCGGCACCCAGCACCCAGCACCCAGCACCCAGCACCCAGCACCCGACCCCGTTAACCTTTTGAGACTCCCTCCGTATTAAGGGGTATGAAACGATTTTTCCTGGCTGCCCTGTTTGCCGCCGTCATGCCGCTGACCTCAGCGGCGGTCCTGGCACAGCCGCGGCCCGCGCCGCCGGCACCGGCCCAACCGCCGGCCGCGCCCGTTCCCCCTCCGGTCTACCAGGTCACCACGGACGCCAACACCACGAGGGAGCAGCTTCAAGAACTCCTGCGGCAATATCCACCGGTGGTTGGCGAGGTGTTGCGGCGCGACCCGAGCCTGCTGGACCGACCGGATTACATCGCGCCGTATCCGCAACTGGTCGGCTTCCTCCAGCAGCATCCTGAGATCTCCAGGAACCCGTCGTTCTTCTTCGGTGGTTACGAGTACTACGAGCGACGGCAGCCGTCGTCGCCGGAGATCGAAGCCCTGGGCGGGCTGCTCGGCGGCATGGCGGTGTTTCTCGGCGTCGGCGCCGCGATCGGCGTCCTGACCTGGCTGGTGCGCGCCGTCATCCAGCATCGCCGATGGCTGAGGCTCTCGAAGGTGCAGTCGGACATTCACACGAAGCTGATGGACCGTATGACGACCAATGAAGAACTGCTGGCGTATATCCAAAGCCCGGCGGGGCGTCGATTCCTCGAGTCCGCGCCCATCCAGCCAGAGTCCGACTCGCCGCGCCAGGGCGCGCCGGTCGGCCCGATCATCTGGTCGATGATGGCCGGCGTGGTGTTCGCCACCGTGGGCATCGGGTTCCGGTTCGCGGCGCGCTCGGTCACCAACGAGGCGCAGCAGGCGTTCACCGTCGTAGGAGTCATCATCCTCGCGCTCGGCGCCGGCTTCATCATTTCGTCGGTGATGGCGTATCTTGTGTCGTCGCGGCTGGGCCTGTTCCCGCAGCCCGCCAACCCGAACACGAGCACCGACCATGCGTGACATCGCGTTGACCGACATGGAACGCCTCGGCGCCTTCGACGAAGCCGAACGCACGTTCCAGATGACCGAGGAGGCCTTCAGGGGATTTTACGAACTGACGGCACGGCCGGTGCGCGTGTATCTCGCCAGAATCCTGCAGGACGATCGACTGGCTGAAGACCTGCTGCAGGAAACCTACTACCGGCTCCTTCGCTCGAACCATGCGTTCGACAGCGACGAACATCGCCGCAACTACCTGTTCCGCATCGCCACCAACCTCGCGCACGACCATCGCCGGCGGCCGCGCCTCGAGATGCCGAGCCTCAAGGGCGCGGAAGACACCGTGGCCGCGCCGGCGGAGCGACACACGGCCGAGCGGGCCGCGCAACGCATCGACCTCTCGCGGGCCATGGAGCAGCTCAAGCCGCGCGAGCGCAGCATGCTGTGGCTCGCTTACGCGCAAGGTTGTTCGCACGAAGAAATCGCGGCGGCGATCGGCGTCAAGGCCTCGAGCCTCAAGGCACTGCTCCATCGCGCCCGCCATCGTCTTGCTGACTTGATGAAACATCCCGGGAGGCGGTCGTGACCCACGAGTGTCCGCGAGAACAAGAAGTGGTCAACGCCGTGCTGTCCGGGGTATGGGCGAGCATCGACGATGACGAGGTGGCCGCGCACGCCGCGCAATGCGAGGTGTGCGGCGAAGTGGCCGCCATCGCCGCGGTGCTGCGTGAAGATGCCGAGCACGCGCGCCGCGAGGTGGTGGTTCCGGTGGCCGGACAGGTATGGTGGCGCGCCGCGGTGCGGGCGCGCCTCGAACGCACGCAAGCCGCCACTCAGCCGATGACCCTGATGCACGGCCTCACGGCGGCGATTGCCGTTGGCCTCCTGCTGGCGATCCTCGGAATGGCGTGGCCGACGCTCACCGGCGGGGTCGAAATGCTGAAGTCGCTGGTGACGATTGGCCCACCCAGCGGTGACGTCACCGGCGCAATGCTGGCCGCCCTGCGACAAAGCTTCACGCTGGCGCTCGTCGTGACGGCCGGCCTCATCATCACGCCGATTGCGATCTACTTCGCGCTCTCGGATCGCTAGCCGCCGGTGCTCAACGCGGCGAGCGCCTGGTCGATGATCGTCACGGCCGTCGCCGCCTGGGCCTTGCTCAACACCAATGGCGGGGATAGGCGGATCGCGTTCCTCCCGGCTCCGAGCACGAGCAGCCCGCGCGAGAAGCAACCGTCGACGACGCGGTCGCGCTCGGTGGTCGCCCGCTCCT
>JBDTMB010000723.1:0-2308 GCA_039934485.1 Vicinamibacterales bacterium | reverse complement strand
CCTTACTGTTTTGCGGCGGCCCTGAGATTTGCTTTTTCCAGTATCGCATTAAGTGTCGCCGACGCTTTTCGAATCGGCAGGTTGCTGACGTAGAAGTGCCGCGCGCCCAGGTCCAGCAGCGTGCGGATGGTCCGGGCGCAGACGTCCACGGGGGTGGCGCCGGCGGCGAATTCCGCCTTCAGCGCGTCCACCGGCACCGGCAGGAACTGGCTCAACATCTCGAGCGTCGCCGCCTTCGCGCTGCGATAGTAGAAGACACCGAACACCCCGGGCACCTCGACGCCGCCGCGGCGGGCGGCGTCGATAAACGCTCCGAGCTGGTCCGCCTGGTGGTGCGACACGATCTGCGTCAGGTAAAAATCCGCGGTCACGTCCTGGCGGCGCAGGAACTCGACCTGGCCCCCAGGGTCGGCTACCGGATTGGCCCATCCGCCAAGCTCGAGCCCGGGATGGCGCTCGCGGATCAACCGGCGCAGCTGCCACGCATGCGGGAGGCAGCGCGACCGGCCCACGTGCTTGTCGCCGCCGAGGACGACGAGCGCGGGGAAACCCGACTGCGCGGCCTGGTCGGCGTAGGCGAGGCAGTACTCCAGCGAGTGCTTGGTCGTCAGGAACGGCACGATTTGCTCGCGGGCGACGGTGTCGCCGAGGTTGGCCACGAGATGGCGCAGGTTGTTTTCCTCCTGCGCGCCGACGGCGTTGTCGGTGACCATCACGCGCACGTCGTGCCGCGTCAGGGACCGGATCGCGTGGTAGGTGTCGATCCAGGCGTCCATGCCTTCAACGGATTCGAGCTCCGCCCTGGGCGGGCGAAGCTCGACGGCGATCACACTGGACGACTCGCGCCGCAGCTGCGAGAGATAGGAGGCCAATGCTTCGTTATTCGTTATTCTTAATTCGTTATTTCTTCTCGTTGAGCTTGTATCCGGCTGGCGGCGCAAACACGTCGGCCGCAATCGCGGCGGTTTCAATCGTCTGCACCGTGCTCGTCGCCGAGATGGCGCCCATCTTGGCCATCATCCCGGCCATCGGGCCTTCGCCGCTCATCTTGATGTTCATCTCGGTTTCGTACGGCACGCCGCCGGTGGCGGCCAGTTCCTTGTACATCTGCGCCATCGCCTTGGCCTGCCCGGGCGAGCCCTTGGCGGCCCGCGGGTCGCTGAAGATCCAGCCCTTGTCGACCGCGGCCTTGTAGAAGGCCATGTACTCGGCCGTGCCCGGCGCGCCCTTGACGATCCACATCGGGCCGGTGAGCATCACGGTCATCTTCATGCCCTTGGCGCCGCCGCCGATGTTGGCGGGCACCGAGATCTCGAGGTCGTAGCCGTTCGCCGTCTTGCCGGCGATCTGCTTGGTCTGGCCGTTGGGCTTGACCGACGCCTTCATGTCGCCGGTCTCGACGTTCTTGGCCATCTCGGCGCCAAACGCCGCCATGTCCCACACGTCGGCTTCCTTCTTCTTCGAGTCGAAGATGTACATCTTCTGCGCGTCGACGTCGAAGATGGTCGTGCGGATCGTATCGCCCATGGACGTATCGGTCCGCATCTTCATGCCCTTGAGGTAAGTCGTGGTTGTGCCGGTCGTGCTCACACCCATGCCCTTGCCGCCGGTGGTCTGCTTGATGGTGACGTCGGCAAACGCCGAGGTCGCGATACCGACGACGAGAAGCGCTGTCAGGCCCACACGTTTCATGTGCACGTCTCCTAAGGGGAAACCCTAGTCTACTGCGGTTGGCTCGTCGTCGGCCGGGGCTTGGCGTTCTTCGCCCACTCGTTCGCCCAGTTGAGCATCTCCGCCACGGTATGCAGCACCGATTCGCGGGCGGCGTAGCCGTGCGCCTCAAACGGCAGCGTCACATAACGGACCGTGGCGCCATGGCCCTTGAGCGCCTGGTACAGCCGTTCGGACTGGATTGGAAACGTCCCCGTGTTGTCGTCGGCTTCGCCGTGAATCAACAGGATTGGCTCGGTGATCTTGTCGGCGTAGTTGAACGGCGACATCGCGGAATACAGCTGCGGCGCCTGCCAGAACGTGCGCTGTTCGTTCTGGAACCCGAACGGGGTGAGCGTCCGGTTGTAGGCGCCGCTTCTGGCGATGCCGGCGCGGAAGATGTGCGAATGCGCGAGGAGGTTGGCGGTCATGAACGCGCCGTAGCTGTGCCCGCCGGCGATCACGCGATCGCGATCGACGATGCCCATGTCGACGGCCTTGTCGACGGCGGCCTGCGCGCTCGAGACGAGCTGCTCGATGTAGGTGTCGTTCGCCGTCTCACCGGGACCGACGATCGGCATCTTGGGGTCGTCGATGA
>JBDTMB010000722.1:0-2316 GCA_039934485.1 Vicinamibacterales bacterium | reverse complement strand
GCCAGAATACCGAGACAATCAAACTTTTGGCGTGCCTCGGCGGGATGTTGATCAGAAGGTTCCGGATCTCGCCGCGCGACACGGCTTCGAGGTGCTCGCAGATCGCGTCCAGGTGCCAGCCGGGGACGAACGGCGTGGCGGGCTCGACGACGTGCCACGCCTGACGCACGTACTCGGACAGCGTGAGCACTGGCGCGTCGATCACGGTCACGCGGGTCATGCGCTCGGCGTCCTCCCACGCGCGGCCGAGCCCGTCCTCGGATGCTTCGGGCCACACGCTGATGCCGCTCATTCCCCGCCAATCCAATAGGGCCGAATTGCGATCAACACGCGCTCGGCGTCCTCGCTCGACAGTTCACGGCGAATCGCGGCCAACGTTAGGCGCAAGCGTTCGCGCACGTCGTCCGCCGTCATCGAGCTGCCCATGCCAATGGTCCCGAGCACGGAGATCGCGCGGATGCGGTCCGCGTCGCCGGTCCGCCCACTATCGGCGATCTTTTCCAGTGTCGGGATGCGGTCGTAAAACCCGCCGCGGGCGCGCTGCCTAACGACCGACGGCGGCCGACCGCCATTGTTCCCCGGCGTACCGCCCGCGTTGAGCGCACCGCCGTGCGGCTGTGGGATCTTGGCGACAGCCGTAGATTGCGCCGTTGTTTTATGGCGCCTTGGTGTCGCTTTCGCTGTCGCCTTCGGCTTCGGCTTCCCTCCCTTCGCCATCCCTGCATCTCCCGGTGTCAAGTCCCTGACCCGTCCGAAGTTACCGCATGGCGCGGACCCGTGCGAACGTCCTCGAGGCCCGCCGGACAGATGCGGAGCGCGTAGGCGACCGCGCGGGCCCGCAGCGTCGGGAAGGTTTCGCCGGGCCAGTGGATGCGGTTGTCGATCTCGACGATCTGCGACTTGACGCACGGGGCGCCGATCCGCAGCAGCACTCCGATCTCGCTGTTGTTGTGGCCAGCGGCGAGGAGCGCGAGCACGTCGCGCTGTCGCGGCGTGAGCGGCCGGGTGAGGCGCGGATCAGACACGGAACGCGATGTGAAAGAGCCAGCCGAGCCCGAGCGACAGGAGCGACACGAACACGCCCTCGAACACTTGATCCCAGAAGTCGCGCCGCTCGCTCTTCGGGATAGCTCGCTGTTCGATGTGAACGAAGAAGAGCCCGAACGTCCACAGCAGGCCGAACGCGCCAACCCACGTCAGCCGTGGCGCGGCTGGGAACACCGGCAGAACGAACCACGCCCACAACCGCGTAAGCACCCACGCCCGCAGTCCGCCAGTCGCGATCGCGATTACGATCATGCCCGGAATGAGAAACAGGCCGACGAGCGCGCCAACCCCCGCAGCCTCATCGGTCGTCAGCTTCTGGGCACTCACGACGCGGCCCCATCGTCACCGAGCGCGTAGCGCATCGGCCGGCCCTGTCGCAACGTCACGCGCGCCTTGAACCTGATCCGTCGCGGCTGCGGTGCGCGGGTGCGTCGCATCAGCTCGTCCCACTGGTCGTCGGCCTGGCTCGCCGCAGCCATCGCGGCCATGCAGAGCGCGCCGAAGCAGGTGCCGACCATGAGGCCGACGAGGATACCGGCCCAGAAGGGCCAGGGGTTCACGGCGCCACCCCGGCGGCTTCGGCTTCGGCCGCGCAGGCGGCACGGTAGGCGAGCAGGGCCGTGTCGCCGTGGGCAGTGAACAGCTCGCCACTCACGAGGACGTCCATCGCCCACCTGTCACCGCTGGCTAGCGTGCGCAGGTCACCGTCGAACGCCGCTTGAAGCATTGCGTCACGCTCATCGAGCGCCGCCAGCGCCTCGTTCCGCTCCTGCGTCAGTTCGTGGCGTCTGGCCTCCCACTCCTTGCCGCTGCGGACCATGCTGTCGCTGAGCGCGTCGCGTCCGGCCTTGTACTCGTTGCGCTCGGCGGTGAGCGTCCTCAGCTCCCGGTGCAGCCGCTCCTCCTCTCGGCGCGCGTGCAGGACCTGCGGCGAGTGGTGCAGACACAAGTCGGTCGGCGAGTCGCTCGAGCAGCCACAGCTCCCGTGTGGTGCGAGAGCCTCGACCTTGGCCTCAAGTGCCTCAACGAACGTGTTCGCCTCGTCGCGCTCGGCGGTGACGCGGGCGAGGTCGCTCGTTAGGTGTTCGCGCTCGGCGTTAGTGGCGTTGAACCAGTTGAGTTCATCGAGCAGTTCACGCCGGAGCGTCTGAGCCTCAGCCATCACCGCGGCGAGGTCCTTGTGCAGCCGCTGCTCTTCGCGCCGGGCGTGCTCGCGGCGGCGATGCATCGGTAATTCGCTCATGGCCCGGCCCTCCGTGGTTCGTCGTT
>JBDTMB010000721.1:0-2323 GCA_039934485.1 Vicinamibacterales bacterium | reverse complement strand
TGCGCAGCTCTTCGCGGTCACCCGCCTGCTGCGGCGTCTGCCGGAGCAGGTCCTTGCACATGCTGAACGTGCCGAACAACTGGTCGTCCAGATCGTTGCGGTCGGTCAGCACCACCAGCGTGGGGTTCTCCATCGCCTGGTGCTTGATGATCTGTCCGGCGTAGAACGCCATGAGCAAGCTCTTGCCCGAGCCCTGGGTGTGCCAGATCACGCCAACCTTGCGGTCGCCGTCTGGCATCGTGGCGGCGAGCGTGCGCGTCACGGCTTGCCGCACGGCGTGGAACTGGTGGTAGCCGGCGAGAATCTTGGCAACGGCACTGCCGTTATCCCCGAAGACAATGAAGTCCTTGATTAGGTCGAGGAAGCGGCGCTTGTGGAAGACGCCCTTGAGAACGGTTTCGAGTTCGGGCGTGCCCTTGGGTGCCAGGTCATCGCCCGTCACCGTGCGCCACGGCATGAAACGCTCACGGTCGGCGGTCAGCGAGCCGATGCGAGCGGCGATGCCGTCCGAGGTCACTAAGATGGAGTTGATGCGGAACAGCGATCCGATCTGCGCCTTGTAAGTCTGAAGCTGATTGAAGGCGCCGTCGAGAGTGGCGTTCTCGTCGCCTGGGTTCTTGAGTTCGATCACGGCAAGCGGCAGACCGTTGACAAAGGTCACGACATCGGGCCGACGGTTGACCTTGTTCTCAATGACTATGTACTGATTGACTGCCAACCAGTCGTTGGCGTCCGGATCGTCGAAGTCGATAAGCCGCACCTGCTCGCCACCGATGGAGCCGTCCTCACGCTTCACCTCGACGGGCACTCCTTCGATCAGATAGCGGTGTAGGCGACGGTTCTCCTCGACGAGTGACGGTGTCTCTGTCTGCGTCAGCTTCGCCAGCACCTCGGCTCGGGTTTCGGGCGAGAGCGCCGGGTTGAGCTTGGCGATGGCGGCGCGAACGCGCTCGATGAGCAGGATGTCTCCGTAATTGGCGCGTTCCGGCACCGTCCCATCAGGGCCGATGTCGAGCCCGCTTGCCGTGGCGTAGCCAAGCTCGGTTAGCCACGCGAGTGCTGCCTCCTCGACATGGCTTTCGGCAATACCTGAACTCACAATGCAGCCTCCGCCAACTTCTCAGCATCTTTGACGCGGATTTCGCCGGACATGAGTTTAGGGAGCAGGTAGTCGCGGGTGGCTGCGAGGATTCTGTTTTCTCGCTTGTTGGTTTCACAACGGTCAAGCAGCGGAGCACACGTGGTGGAGAATGCGTTGAGCGCCGCGCTGGGGGCAAGAATGATCGGGGTATCGGCGACCACGTCTGGGCGAACGGCCGGATAGGCAGCGCCGTCGGCCAGATGACTCAGTCGCTCGATATTGTTAGTGGCAGTCACGGCGCAATAAATGAGCTCGCGATAGGTTGGCGTCTTGGGACGCAGTACCGCAAAGCCGGTGCTGCCCGTGAGACCGTTCTGGTCGATAAGGGCATAAGAGCCATTTCCGGGACGAACTGTCCCGACGATGGTATCGCCGGACCTGAGGACCCGTCGCGCTCGGCTCGGGGCAGCGTCCCAAGAATGAACTTCGGTTGCTTCGACGGCGCCCCACTTGGTGTTTGCCAAGTCCACGTATTCGAGATCGACGGGATGGTTCTGCGCCGACCAGGACTCCGAATTCAGATCAGAAACGGCACTGAGTGTTACTGGCTCCCAACCTAGCGGTTTCTCCTCCTTATCCAGACGATCCGGAAAGAGCGCCCACATCTGCGGTGCGAGATATGGCTCTCGGCCTTTCATTTTGGCCCACGTAGGACCGAAATCAAGGAACCAGTCCTTGAATATCTCCTGCGCTATCGCTTCAAGCGTTTCGTTCATCTGGCGATTGAGGTCAATCTTGTCGTCAAGGGCCTGTAATACATCGACGATTAGGGCGCGAGACGGCGTGAAAGTGGGAGTCGGAAACGCAAAGAAATCATCACGCGACAGCCCAAGATTGGTCGTTCCAGTGGCGTGAGCCCTGCAGTACTCTCGGTACTCGGGCGTGCGAAGCAGCCAGTAAATGTAGTCCATGGGAGCATTGCGCTCCTTAAATACCAACTTAACTGTGTCTTGAGTAAGCCTCCCTGACTCGATTGACGGCGGGACGCGCGCAACGGCACCGAGAAGGTCAGCCGACTGAGTAACATCTTTGAGCGAAACGTAGATATCCCCTGGACCAAGCTGGATTTTCGCGTCAGAGTGCCCGCCATATCTCTTGAGATTGCTGATCTTGAAGCCTCCGTTACGAGCGATGGAGCCCAACCCAAGAAGGTACGGACCGTGGTCCCCAAGAAGCGCGCTC
>JBDTMB010000720.1:0-2323 GCA_039934485.1 Vicinamibacterales bacterium | reverse complement strand
GGGTGAGTTCGGCCACGAGACGTGGGAGAACGGTTCGTGGAACTGGACCGGCAACACGGGCGTATGGACCGAGATGTCCGCGGACCTCGAGGCCGGCCTCGTCTACCTGCCGGGTGAATCACCGACGATCGACGCGTACGGCGGCAACCGGCTTGGCAATGGTTTGTTTGCGGAGAGCCTCGTCGCCGTTGATCTGAAGACCGGCAAGCGCAAATGGCACCAGCAGGTGGTGCACCACGGCATCTGGGACTACGACCTGCCCGGCGCGCCGCTCCTGATGGACGTGACGATCGACGGCCGGGCGCGCAAGATCGTGGCGCAGCCAAGCAAGCAGGGCTGGCTCTACACCTTCGACCGCATCACGGGCGAGCCGATCTGGCCGATGCCGGAGAAAGCGGTCCCGCAGTCGGATGTGCCCGGCGAGAAGACGTCGCCGACGCAGCCATTCCCGTCGAAGCCGCCGGTGTTCTCGCGCAACTACCTGGCCGCAGACGACGTGATCGATTTCACGCCGGAGTTGCGGGCGAAGGCGCTGGAGAACCTCAAGAAGTTCCGCTGGGAGCAGACACCGTTTGTCCCGTACGTGATTCCAAGCGACCAGGTGCTGGGCAGCGTTCAACTCGGCAACACGATGGGCGGCGTCAATTGGCCAGGCTCCTCGTTCAATCCCGAGACCGGCATCTTCTATACGCAGGCCAACAATTCGTCGGTATCGGCCGCGACGCTGGCGCCTGAATACTTCGAGAAGATCAGGCCCGAGAACAACCCCAATCACCTGGCCATCTGGGAAGCGCCGGGCTTTGCGCAGCCGGGGTTCGAGGCGCCCTCGACGAGTGGCTACCGCGCGCCGGCTACAGGCGGCGGTGAGGGGCGGGGCGGCGCGAACGCAATGACGGCGGGTCTTGGCGGGCTGCCGATCGTCAAGCCTCCATACGGTGTGATCACGGCGCTCGACATGAAGAGCGGCACGCTCAAATGGCAGGTGCCGCACGGTGACACGCCAGACGCGGTGCGCAACAGCCCGCTGCTCAAGGGGATGAACATCCCGAAGACCGGCCAGCAGGGCATCGTCGGCGTGGTGCTCACGAAGTCGCTGGTGATCGTCGGCGATCCGCAGGTGACGGCGTCGCCGGATCGGCCGCGCGGCGCGATGCTGCGTGCGTACGATCAGCAGACCGGCAAGGAAGTTGGCGCGGTGTGGATGCCGGCGGCGCAGAGCGGCAACCCGATGACCTACATGCTGGACGGGCGGCAGTACATCATCGTGGCGGTGGGCGGCGGCACCTACACGAGCGAGTACATCGCGTTCGCGCTGCCGCAGAGCGAACTGAAAAAGACCACGGAGCGGTAATCATGACAACGACTCGCGAACGCAGCGTGGTGCTGTTCGTGGCCTTTGGGGCGGCCGGGATGCTCTCGGCCGCCCTCTGGGCGCAAGCGCCGCGGACAGTGTGGGACGGCGTCTACACGGAGGCGCAGGCGGCGCGCGGCGCCGTCCTGTTCGACCGGGATTGTGCCGGGTGTCATGGGCCATCGGGCGAGGGCGGCGGCATGGCGCCGGCGCTCGTCGAATCCGCGTTTGCCGCCAACTTCGACGGACAGACGGTGGGCGATCTATTCGACCGGAATCGCGCCACGATGCCGCCGGGAAAAGAGGGACAGATGACCGCGCAGCAGACGGCCGACATCACCGCCGCCATGCTGCGGTTCAACAAGTTCCCCGCCGGCGAGGCGGAGCTACCGGGCCAGAGCATGATGCTCAAGGCGATCAAGTACGTCGCCGTCAAACCGTAGGAGAGACACCGTGAAGACGTGGGGCAAAGCGGTTTGGGGAATGGTGTTTGCCGGCGTGGTCGTGGCGCTGGCCGGCACCGTGTTCGCCGGTGGCCAGCAACAGGGCAACCGGCCGCCCGGCACGCACCAGGACAATACCGAGGGCAAGGAATGGATCAAGCGGCTCGAGCGGCCCGAGCGAATCCCCGGGCTCAAGTTCGATGAGGTCATCAAGGCGCTCGCGCTCAAGCCCGGTGACGTGATCGCCGACATCGGCGCCGGCACCGGCGCGTACACGATCCCGTTTGCGAAGGCGGTGGCGCCGTCGGGGAAGGCGCTCGCCGTGGACATCTGGCCCGAGTTGCTGACCTACGTGAAGGAGAAGGCAGCGAAGCAGCACGTCACGACGCTTGAGACGGTGCTGGCCGCGCTCGACGATCCGAAGCTGCCGAAGAACCAGGTCGACGTCGCGTTCTTCCACGACGTGTTCCACAACACCAACGATCGGCCGGCTTACCTGAAGGTGCTCGTCTCGGAATTGAAACCCGGT
>JBDTMB010000719.1:0-2325 GCA_039934485.1 Vicinamibacterales bacterium | reverse complement strand
CGGGCCGGTGGCACGCCTCGCACTTGTCCTGGAAGATCGGGGCGACGTCCTTGGTGAAGGTCGGCGCCGCCGCCGCGGATGCGGGCGCGGTTTGCGCGCTTGCGACCGATGCCAGTGCCAGCGCGCCACCGATCACGAACGAACCGACGAGTTTCTGTCCAGGCATAGAGGGTCCCTTCCGGTGATTTCGCATCATGCTTACTTCACAATCACTTTGACGTAGGTATTGGTCCAGCAACACTGAAAGCCACCGCCGCCTTCACCCGATTCATCGTTGGCTTGCACGCGCAGCGTGTATTCACCTGGCGCCGAGAACGTGGCCGAGGCGGTCATGGGCTCGCCGGCTTTCGAGACGGGGATGCGGGCCTTCTCGTAGGTCACGTTGCCGGGACCGCGATGCTTGTGCAACGACACGGTGGCGACGTTGCCCACCCGGCCGTCCTTCTCCTTCACATCGTCGGCGAAGAACGTGATCGCCACGGGCTGATTGACGACGCCGCTGAAGCTGCCGGCGACGCCGACGGGTGGTCCCGTGACTTTCGCGCCGCCCTCGCCGAACCACAGCGTCGGCGGCTGGTTGCCCATGCCGAGCTCCTTGAACGGGGTGATCGGATAGCCCTTGTTCAACGTGAACGGCACCGACTGGGTTTCGCCGTTGGCGACGATGGTCCAGCGGATGACCTTGTCGCCGAAGTCCTTCGGCACCTTGACGACGAACACGCCCCACTGGCGGCCCATTTCGAAGAAGGTGGGCTGCCCCTGGTCGGGATCGCCGGGCTCGATCTTGTTGTTGGGGCCAACGGGAATGGTCAGCGCTTCCTTTGAGTTGCGGTTGAAGTAGCCGATCAGCATGCTGAAGCTGCCGTCGTCGTTCTTGTACCACCCTTCGTAAGCGGGGGTGATGCTGGCGCCGCGCTCGCGCGCCGGCCCCATCGGCAGCACGGTGGGCTGCTGGGCGGCGGCGATGACGACCCACCCGGCGATCAGGGTGGTGGCGAGCGTGACGGTGCGGCGCATGGTCGAGCGGCTCCTTGGAGTAGGGCGCCCCTTGAGGGACGCCGTCGCTGGCAGAGCGAGATGCTTTGCTATGGCGAACTAATCGGCTCCGCGAATTGTAGGGGATTGACGGGGTGGGCCGTCAAGCTGGTCCGACATGGTCGGCGTTTTGCAAAGAAGAACTTTGTAACATAAAGTTAGAACGGTGAAGATTGACGGATAAGAAGAGCCGGATCCAGACCGGGCTCACGCTGATCGGCGTGGCCGGGGCCCTGCTATTCGCCGCGGTGATGGGGCTGTGGGTATATGTCAGCTCCACCGCGACGCCGTTGCACCCGAACCTGCGGGACGTGCCATCCGTGGCGCGCTCGGCGCCGTTGCCAACGTGGGCCGACGCCGCGGAGCAGGGGCGTCAAGTCGTCCGTTCGAGCCTCGCCGAGCGGAACCTGCCGGGACTGTCGGTCGCGGTCGGCGCCGGTGGCGCGATCGTGTGGGCCGAGGGTTTTGGCTGGGCGGATCTCGAGAATCGGGTGCCCGTCGCGCCGGAAACGCGGTTCAGGATCGGCACCGCCTCCAAGGCCCTCACCTCGGCCGCGGTCGGCCTGCTGCTGGAGCAGGACCACCTGAATCTCGACGCCGAGATTCAGACCTACGTGCCGGCGTTCCCGAAGAAACCGTGGCCGGTGACACTGCGCCAGTTGATGGGCCAGGTGGCCGGCGTCAGGACCGACGGCGGCGACGAGGGGCCGCTGCTGTCGACGCGCTGCGAGCGGACGGTCGACGGGGTGCAAGCCTTCGCGGAAAGTCCGCTGCTGTTTGAGCCGGGGACCAAGTACCGCGATTCGAGCTACAGCTGGATCCTGGTGAGCGCGGCCGTCGAAGCCGCCGCGGGCGAGCCGTTCTTGAGGTTCATGCGCAAGCAGGTCTTCGAGCCGCCCGGTTTGGACGACACCATGGCCGACTCCGCCACCGAGCCGATCCAGGATCGCGCGACTCCCTACTTCCCGAGGTTCGCGGCGGATCCCCGCTATGGCCCGGACCTGATGCGCCCGATCGACTATTCCTGCTACTCGGGAGCGAGCGCCTTCCTGTCCACCCCGTCCGACCTGGTGCGCTTTGCCATGGCGATCAACAGCGGCAAGCTGCTGCAACCCGACACGGTCCAATTACTCCAGGCGTCACAGCGGCTCGCCTCGGGGGAAGAGACGGGGTACGGTCTTGGCTGGGACCTCGAGACCGTCGCGCTGGCGGGTAAGCAAACCGGCCTGGTGGGCCACGACGGAGATTCGTTGGGCGGGATGGTGGCGTCCTTCATGACGTTCCCGGAGT
>JBDTMB010000718.1:0-2327 GCA_039934485.1 Vicinamibacterales bacterium | reverse complement strand
CGCAGAAGGCCGGCGACTGGGCGAAATACGGCGACGAGATCAAGCGGCTCGGGGAACTCCTTGAGCGGATGCGGAGGAGATAGTTGACGGGTGCTGGGTGCTGGGTGCCGGGTGCCGGGTGCTGGGTGCTGGGTGCTGGGTGCTGGGTGCTGGGGCGTTAGACGCTGAGGTAAAGCTTTCGTCGGTGCAAGACAGCGAGTAGCCCGTACAACAATGCAAGGTTCGCGAGGGCGTACAGCAGCGATGCGTTGTAGGGCGAGGCGACTGGCACGAAAACGCTGAGGTAGATCCAGCGCGCGAGTGACATCGCCGGGTCTGGCCACTTGAGATAGATCAGCGTCTTGGCGAAGAGGCCGGAGACGACAAACAGGAGAATCGCGTTGCGGCCCAGAGCAACCGCAGGCTCGGAGAGTCGCCGCATCATGCGCGTCGGGGCGACATCGAAGAGCCAGTAGCACACCGCGAGCGCGACCGACGCCAATCCGCCGGTGAACAACACGTACGAACTGGTCCACAGGCTCTTGTTGATCGGGAACCAGGCACTCCACACCAGGCCTGCGATGACGCCGGCGAGTCCCCACAGCAAGAGCGTCCTGACCAGCGTTCGCGGCGATTGCGACTCTTGCAGCGTCCATCCCGCAAGCACACCGAGCAACGTCGTGCCGATCGCCGGAACCGTGCTCAGCACGCCTTCGGGATCCCAGTCTGGTTTCCACAGGTGCCCCTGCATGAGCGCGCGATCGAGCCAGGCGCCGAGATTGCCGGCCGGAGACATGTCCCCCTTGATCAAGACCCAATAGACGCCTAGCAACAGCGCCACGATCGCCGCAACCGACGGCGTGCGCCGCGCCCGGCCACTCCGCTCGGCAAGGCGGACCAGGAGCACGGTGCCGACAAAGCTCCAGGCAATGCGGGCGAGCACACCAGGAATCCGCCAAGTCGCCAGCCTGAAGAACGGATACCCGGCCATGAACAGGCCAAGCCCCCAGATCACCGCGCCGCGGCGCCACACGCTCAGCCACGATCCGCCCGCCGTCCGGCCAAGCGTGATCGACACCCCGACGATGAAGAGAAAGAATGGGAAGATCAGATCGGTGGGGGTCCAGCCGTTCCATTCGGCATGCAGCAAGGGCGCGTACACGGTGTCCCAGTCGCCAGGATTGTTGACGACGACCATCGCGGCCACTGTCAGCCCGCGGAACACATCGACCGATCGCCACCGCACGAAACGAATTCTACGGCACGATCGTCCCTGGCCCCAGGCACCTGGCACCCGGCACCTTTTAGGCACCCGGCACCCTTTAGGCACCCGGCACCTTAGGCACCTGGCACCTTTTAGGCACCCGGCACCTGAGACGGTATGATCGGCAGGCATGCCCGTCCTTGACGTCCATCACCGGCCGCTGCGCAACTTGCGCCTGTCGGTGACCGATCGCTGCAACTTGCGCTGCCAGTACTGCATGCCGGAATTGGATTACCTCTGGCTGCCGCGGGAGGACATCCTGCAGTTCGAGGAAATCGACCGCCTGGTCAACCAGTTCCTCGCGCTCGGCGTCGACAAGGTGCGGCTCACCGGCGGCGAGCCGCTGCTCCGCCGCGACCTGCCGGCGCTCATCGAAACCCTCTCGGCCAAGCCCGCGATCCGCGACCTGGCCATGACGACCAACGCGGTGCTGCTCGCGCCGGCGGTGAACGACCTGAAGGCCGCGGGCCTGCATCGCCTGTCGATCAGCCTCGACACGCTGCAGCGCGATCGCTTCATCGGCCTCGCGCGTTTCGATGAGCTGCCGCGGGTGCTCGCCGGCATCGACGCGGCGGTGGACGTGTTCCCCGGCTTCAAGATCGACTCGGTGATCATCCGCGGTGTCAACGACGATGAACTGATTCCGCTCGTGGAGTTTGCGAAGGCGCGACGCGCCGAAGTGCGCTTCATCGAATACATGGATGTGGGCGGCGCCACCACGTGGTCCGCCGCCCAGGTGATGTCGCGCGCCGAGATGCTGGCCGCGCTCGAGGCGCACTACGGACCGATCGCACCGGTCGTCGAAACCACGTCGGCGCCGGCCGATCGCTTCCGCCTGCAGGACGGCACCGTGTTCGGGATTATCGCCTCGACCACCGCCCCGTTCTGCCAGTCGTGCGATCGCAGCCGGCTGACCGCCGACGGCGTCTGGTACATGTGCCTTTACGCGGCGCGCGGCGTGGACCTGCGCGGGCCGCTGCGCGGCGGCGTCAGCGACGCCGGGCTGCAGGACCTGCTGACGAGCGTGTGGCGGGCACGGACGGATCGGGGCGCGGAGACCCGGCTGTCGATGCGCGAGCGCTCA
>JBDTMB010000717.1:0-2374 GCA_039934485.1 Vicinamibacterales bacterium | reverse complement strand
CCCGTCCCGAGACCCACGGTGCCAGCGCCGATCGCCAGCTGGCGGCGGAGATGGGTATCCATGATGTCGAGCTGCCCGAGGCAACCGACGGCCTGCATGCGGCGCCTGCCAAGGATCTCGATTTTGACTTCGGTCTCGACACCGATGTTCGTCCGCAGGCGGCGGCCATCGACGTCCACGACGAGATGTCGGAGGTCGTGGCCGTCGCTCCGCTCCAGGCCCCGGTTGAGATGCCGTCGTTTGAAGCCTTGCACGAGTCGGCGCCGGCACTACCGGCGCCGTCCGAGCCGCTGCGGCCGAATCCCCAGGTGGCCGACGCGTTCGCCGCCCTGCTGGCGCGCGAGCAGGGAGAGCCGCAGGCCCTCCCGGAGCCCGAAGAACCGCCACCACCACCGGCGCCGGTGATGGTCCAGGCCGTAGCGCCGGAGATCACCGACGCGATGCTCGACCAGATTGCCGAGCGCGTCGCCGAGCGCCTGAACGGGAGCCTGTTTGCCGATCACTTCCGGGCCGCGATGGCCAGCACCGTGCGCGACACCGTCCGCAGCGTGGTTTCCGAGACCTCGGAGAAGCTGGTGCGCGACGAGATCGCCCGCGTCAAGGCGCAGGCCGAGCGCGACGCGCAGTAAGGCACAAGGCACAAGGCAGAACGTTAAAGGGCGCTTTGCCTTTTGGCCTTCTGCCTTGTGCCTTTTTTGCCTTCTGCCTTGTGCCTTTTGCCTTCCATAATAGAAAGATATGTCGGTCCCCGAAAAGCCAGCCCTGGAGGGTCTTGAAGACGCGCTCGCCGCGCGTTGGGAGCGCGAGGGTACGTATCGCTTCAATCGCGACCGTCCGCGGGCCGAGGTCTATGCGATCGACACGCCGCCGCCCACGGTGAGCGGCTCGCTGCACGTCGGCCACGTCTTCTCGTACACGCACACCGACATCGTCGCCCGCTTCCAGCGGATGCGGGGCAAGGAAGTGTTCTATCCGATGGGATGGGACGACAACGGCCTGCCGACCGAGCGGCGTGTGCAGAACTACTTCGGCGTCAGGTGCGACCCGTCGCTCGCCTACGACCCGTCGTTCGTCCCGCCGGAGAAGCCGGAGAAACATCCGATCTCGGTGTCGCGCCCGAATTTCATCGAGCTGTGCGTGAGGCTCACCGTCGAGGACGAACAGGTCTTCGAGCATCTATGGCGATACCTCGGCCTGTCGGTGGACTGGTCGATGACCTACGCCACCATCGCGCCGCCGGCGCAGCGCGTGTCGCAGAAGATGTTTCTGCGGCTGCTGAAGAAGGGGCTGGCCTACCAGGTGGAAGCGCCGACGCTGTGGGACGTGGACTTCCGCACCGCCGTCGCGCAGGCGGAGCTCGAGGATCGCGATCAGCCTGGGGCGTATCACCGGATTCACTTCGCCAAGCCCGGTGGCGGCGCCGTGGCCATCGAAACGACGCGGCCCGAGCTGATTCCGGCGTGTGTGGCGCTCGTCGCGCACCCGGATGATGAACGCTACCAGCCGCTCTTCGGCACCGAGGTGACGACGCCGCTCTTTGGCGTGCGCGTGCCGGTGAAGGCGCACGCGCTCGCCGATCCTGAAAAAGGCAGCGGCATCGCGATGATCTGCACCTTCGGCGACACCACCGACGTCACCTGGTGGCGCGAGTTGAAACTGCCGGTACGGGCGATCGTGCAGACCAACGGCACCCTCGGCCCCGTGACGTTTGGCGCGGCTGGCTGGGAGTCGGCCGACGCTGCGCGCGCCCAGCAGGCGTACGACCAGCTGGCCGGCCTCTCGGCCAAGAAGGCGCAAGCGAAGATTGTCGAACTCCTCAGGGAGAGCGGCGATTTGCAGGGCGAGCCCAAGCCCATCACCCACGCCGTGAAGTTCTACGAGAAGGGCGATCGTCCGTTGGAGATCGTGACCAGCCGGCAGTGGTTCATCAAGACGATCGATCATCGCGGCGAACTGCTGGAGCGCGGGCGGCAGCTCAAGTGGCACCCCGACTACATGCAGGCGCGCTACGAGAACTGGGTCAACGGCCTCAACGGCGACTGGTGCATCAGCCGCCAGCGGTTCTTCGGCGTGCCGTTTCCGCTGTGGTACCGCGTCGGCGCCAACGGCGCGACGGATTTCTCGAGCCCGCTCGTGCCCGGCGAATCGCGCCTGCCGATCGATCCGTCGACCGACCTTCCCGACGGCTACACCGCGGCGCAGCGCGGCCAGCCCGGCGGCTTTATCGGTGATCCGGACGTGATGGACACCTGGGCGACCTCTTCGGTGTCGCCACAGATCGTCTCGAAGTGGGAAGAAGACGGCGAGATCTTCGCGCACACGTTCCCGATGGACCTGCGTCCGCAGGCGCACGACATCATCCGCACCTGGCTGT
>JBDTMB010000716.1:0-2389 GCA_039934485.1 Vicinamibacterales bacterium | reverse complement strand
CGTCGCGCCTCGAGAGCGTGGACCTCACGAAGTACCTCACGCGCAAGCGCACGTACCCGGGGTGGTTTCCGCTGTTGCACCTCGACCACATCTACTACCGCGGCCGCCACGACGTCGGCGGTGAACGCCTGCGTGCCGGTTGACAGATCGTGCGCCTCGGCGCGGCGATTCGACACGGCGCCCAGTGGCGGAAACAGCATCTTGCGGTACGGCTCGCGGACCAGGCCGAACACCATGTCGCGCTGCGCATCCAGGTCGTGGACCACGATCAGGAGCTCCCGAAAGCCGGGCTGGCCGATGCTTTCCGTGAGCAGTTCGGCATACCGGCGGCTCAGGTCCTGCGGCTCGGGCGTCTTGAGCGCCGCGCCGCCCTTCAGGAGCCGCCACAGGCCGTCAATGGCCCGGCCCACCGCCACGCCCGCATCGATCGGTGAACCGACGAGCGCCCAGCCATAGGCACCGGCACTCCGCCGGCGGAACGGCGCCTGCCATTCAGCCAGCAAGGCGCCAATTGCCAACACCAGCAGCGCG
Source organism: Vicinamibacterales bacterium (assembly GCA_039934485.1). Taxonomy (GTDB): domain Bacteria; phylum Acidobacteriota; class Vicinamibacteria; order Vicinamibacterales; family UBA2999; genus 12-FULL-67-14b. Next base: position 1,858 of record JBDTMB010000716.1, on the reverse strand, counting down.
CTGCCCGACAGCACCGCGATCGCCCGCGGAATCCAGGTCGGCAGCGCCCCCGGCGCAAACGCCGCCGCCAGGCCGCCGAGAAACGACTGCATCGCCTGCGCGCCGGCGTCGAGGCCCGACATGCCGAGGACGAGGGCCACGGGATAGACGATCGCCACCAGCGCGACGACGAGGAGGGGCGCCAGGAAGACCACGACGAACGCGGCGCCGAGGAGCCGCAGCAATCGCAACGGCCAGCGCCACCGGTACAGTTCCGCCACCTGCGGGCCGCGCCAGAATCCGCCGGCCTCCCACAGTTGGGCGCCGCCGTCCACGGCGGCGAGCACCGCGCCAAACGCGCCAATGCCACGGCCGCCAACGATGTCGAGCTTGACGCCGGCTTCGGGAAGGGCGCGCAGCGCGCCGGCATGATACGCGCCGTCGGCGCCGGTGCCGGTGATCAGCAGCGCGGTGCGCCGCTCAGGAGAATAGATGTCGCGGGGTTCGGTCACGACGACACGACTAATCGTCGTGAATGGTAACCAGCTTGATGATTTCGAACGTCCGCTTGCCGTTCGGGGTGGATACCACCACTTCGTCGCCTTCTTCCTTGTTGAGGATGGCGCGGCCGATCGGCGACGAGGTGGAAATGGTCCCCTTCTCCGCTTCAGCGTCTTCGGGCATGACGAGCTGGTACACCAACTGGTTCGTGCCTTCGCGCAGCGTCACCGTCGAGCCGAAGCCCGCCTTGCCGTGCGGAATGCGGTCCATGTTCATCAACGCAATCTCGTTCATGCGCCGCTTGAGCATCGCGATGCGCGCGTTGACATAGGTCTGGCGCTCTTTCGCGGCCTGGTACTCAGCGTTCTCGCGTAAGTCGCCGAGCTCGCGGGCGCGCTGGATCTCCTTGGGGAGCTCCATCTTGAGCTCGCGCTCGAGGCCGCTCACTTCGTCTTCAAATCTTTTGAGAAGTCTTTCTTTCATCGCTCAAACTTCGGAGTGTAGCACAATAGCCTCGGGGCTTCCCCCACACATGCCTGAACTCACCAGCCGCCAACATCCGCTTGTCAAAGAGTTTCGCGACCTGGCCAAGGGCGGCGGGCCCGCGATGCTGCTGGACGGCTGGCACGTCGTCGCCGAAGCGCTCGCCGCCGGTGTCGTCATCGACACGCTCGCGGTATGCGGCCCGGTGGCCGCCACGGAAAAGACGATCCTCGATCGCGCGCGGCGAAGCGGCACCCAGGTTGTCGACGTGGCCGAGGCGGTGATGAACGTGATGTCGCCGGTCAAGTCGCCCACCGGCGTCGTGGCGCGCGCGGCCCGGCCGAGACTGGAAGCGAAGGTCGCATTGAAGCCGTCGCCGGCGCTGGTGTTGAGCGCGATCGGCGTCCAGGATCCCGGCAACGTCGGCGCCATCATCCGCGCCGCCGCGGCCGCCGGCTGCACCGGCATCATGGTGGATGAGGCGTCGGCCGATCCCTGGGGCTGGAAGGCGTTGCGCGCGTCGATGGGCAGCGTCTTTCACGTGCCGGTGATTCGGCATGCCAACGTCATGGCGTCGCTCGACGCGTGCCGCACTGGCGGCCTGCAGATCGTGGCGGCCGTGCCGCGTCATGGCACGTCGATGTACGAATTGGATTTCAGCAAGCCGATGGCGCTGTTACTGGGCGCCGAAGGCGCCGGGCTGCCGCTGACCTTGCTGAAGGCCGCCGATGCGCGTGTCAGCATTCCGATGAGCGCGTCGGTGGAATCGCTTAACGTCGCCGTCGCCGCGTCGCTCCTCCTCTACGAGGCGCGCCGCCAGCGCCGGCGCTAGGGCCGGTGCAGTGCGGCACAATATGCATCCGTTGATCGCCACCGCCGCCGCGGGCGGAATCGC
>JBDTMB010000715.1:0-2391 GCA_039934485.1 Vicinamibacterales bacterium | reverse complement strand
ACGCGCTGGTGATCGGCGCCGACGTGATGTCCAGCATCATCGACTACACCGATCGCGCCACTTGCGTCCTGTTCGGCGACGGCGCCGGCGCGGTGGTGCTTGGCCCCTCGTCCGATCCGAACATCGGCATCCTCGATTTCGAACACCGCATCGATGGCGGCGGCGGCGCGGCGCTGTGCATGCCGGCGGGCGGCAGCAAGCGGCCCGCGTCGCACGAGACCGTCGACCAGCGTCTCCACTACGTGAAGCAGGATGGCGCGACGGTCTTCAAGTTCGCGGTGAAAAACACCGGCGAGATCTGCGAACGATTGCTGAAGCGCCACAACCTCACCGGCGACGATCTCGATCTGTTCGTGTCGCACCAGGCGAACAAGCGCATCATCCTGTCGGCGGCCGAGCGCATCGGCATGCCGGAAGCGAAAGTGGTGATCAACATCGATCGGTTTGGCAACACCACCGCGGCGACCATTCCCCTCGCGCTCAACGACGCCGTCGAAAGCGGCCGCTTGAAGAAAGGCAATCTCGTGCTCCTGACCTCGGTCGGCGCCGGGTTTACCGTGGGATCCGTACTCGTGCGTTGGGGTCTCTAATTTGCACAAAGGGACATGACAAAATGGTCGTCGTGTCCCGAAAAGGTACTATACTCACCGCAAACCTGTCCGGAGTTATCGCGTAAATAGTTGTCGAATAAGGCTTAAGTCGCTGTGTTATTATTCGGAACAGCCTAGGCGACCCTGTTTCAAATCGCAGCACCTCATGCAAGCCCTTAATAGACAGCGGCTTAGCGGCATAGCTCGACGTTTTCCGGTAGCTTCGGCCGGACACTGAAGATAGCAACCTCCCAGAAAGAGCGGCTTCATTAGACCTTGTTGTCATATAAAGTTCTATATCGTTGTTGTTTGGTGTATAAAGAGTCCGTTCAGCTCGTTGGCCCACGCCTTGCTAAATAGATTGCGAATGCTTAAGGTCCATCGTTTCGTCGCTGCCTTCGTTGCTGTCGGGGCCCTTTTCGGGTCCGTCGTCACGGCCACGGCCCAGGACAAGCTCGATCGCGCGCTGCGCGAGGGCAAGCGAGCGGGGCAGTCGCAGCACGTCATTCTCAAGGCGCGCGCGGGCTACGCCGGTTGGTTGCGGCAGTCACTTCTCAACAGCGGAAACCTCATCGACGCCGACTTGCCCAGCATTGGCGCATTGGCCACCGAGCTCACCCCGCAGCAGCTCGATGTCTATTGCAGCAGTCGGATGGTCGAAGGCTGTTCCGTGGATGCTGAAGTGTCTGCTCATGCAGCCCCGGCGCGGATGCGCGCCTTGAGGTCCGCCGGCCCCGCGGTGAACACCATGCTGGAGACGCTCGGACTGGTGCCCAGCACCGCGGGTGGAGCCGGCGTGACCGTGGCCTTGATCGATTCGGGCCTGTTCCCGTCGGAGGCGTTCAGCGGCCGCATCAAGGCCTTCTACGATTTCACCAATGGAAAGCAGCAACTCAAGAAGAAGGCCTATGACGATTACGGCCACGGCACGCACGTCGCTGGCTTGATCGGCGCCGCGGAGTCCCAGCAGGACCAGATCTACCAGGGCGTGGCGCCCGGTGTGGAGTTTGTGGTCCTCAAGGTGCTGGACGCGCAGGGCAGGGGCAAGACGAGCGACGTGATGCGCGCCATCGCGTTTGCGGCGGCCAACACCGACCGCTCGGGCTCTCCGCTTGGCATCGACATCATCAACCTGTCGCTGGGCCACCCGATCTTCGAACCGGCCGCGACCGACCCGCTCGTGCAAGCCGTTGACGCCGCGACCCTGATGGGCGCGATCGTGGTGGCCTCCGCGGGAAACTTCGGCGTCAATCCTAGAACGGGCGAAATCGGCTATGGGGGCATCACCTCGCCCGGCAACGCGCGCTCGGCCATCACCGTGGGCGCCGCCGATCACAAGGCCACGGTGACGCGTGTAGATGATCGCGTCACGGCGTATAGCTCGCGCGGTCCAACGTGGTACGACGGCTACGCGAAGCCCGACGTCGTGGCTCCCGGCCACTACCTCACGTCCGAATCGTCGCCCACGAGCGGGTTGTTCCTTGCCTATCCCTCGCTGCGCAACAAGGCCGGCCCGGGCAAGGCCTTCCTGACGCTGAGCGGCACGAGCATGGCCGCCGGCGTCACCACCGGCGTCGTGGCGCTGCTCAAGGCCCAACAGCCCAGGCTCACCGCGAACCTGGCGAAAGCCCTCCTGCAGTACACCGCGCTTCCGCTGTCGGACGATGCGGGTCAGCGTTACAACGTGTTGACCCAGGGCACAGGTGAGATCAACGCCGCGGGCGCGATGCTCCTGCTGGCCTCGATCGATCCATCGCTTGGCGAGGGCCAGCCGGTGCCGACGGTGTGGACCGATCTCCAG
>JBDTMB010000714.1:0-2398 GCA_039934485.1 Vicinamibacterales bacterium | reverse complement strand
ACAAGCAGTTGATCGGCGACTTCCTGTCGCTCCGGCTCGTCAGACACATCGTCGGTCCCTAGCGAGTCTTGGGCAAACCTAAAGGTTTGCCCCCACACCCGGCCGGACCCCAGAACCCGCGTTAGGTGGGGGCAAACCTTTCAGGTTTGCCCAAGCCACTATTGCGCCGTTCCGTCTTTGGCCGGCATCGCCTTCCGCGGCAGCTTCTCCGGCCAGTTCGCCGCGTACCACGCGAACACGGCCGAGACCGCGCCCTGCTGCGTGATGTCGTCCTTCTGCACCCTGTCGAAGGGTGTGGCGTGTTCGCGTTCCGCACTTTTCAGCATGGGACTTCAACTTTGCGGGCCGAGCGAGAAATCTGACATCGGGTGGCCCTGAACCCCGGGTGATCAACTCGAGCAAGGAAGTCGCCAAGTCACAGACAAGTTGCGGATCGATCATCGAATGCCAGAACCAGACACTCGGTGAAGACGTGCCGATTGCCGGGACGCCGTTCGGTCTGTCGTACCGCAGCAATCGCGCGCAATCGCAGGCATAGCACAAGCAACGCCAGACAATACCTTGATCATTTCCCTGACCGGAATGCGCGGTAGCTCAACCTTAAGCAGACGGCCCCGCAATAAGAAAAGGGCCGCGGACGTTAACGCGGAGACGCTGAGGACACGGAGCCAATACCTCTAAACGCCAGTGCCGCTAGTCAGCATTTGTAATTAGAAGATCTGTCTCCGTGCCTCTGTGTCCCTCCGTGGTTAACGTCCGTAGTTCTTCTTATCTCCTGTTATTTCCGTTTGGGCGGTCCTATCTAACCGGCATCCCCTTCCGCGGCAGCTTCTCCGGCCAGTTCGCCGCGTACCACGCGAACACCGCCGAGATCGCACCCTGCTGCGTGATGTCGTCCTTCTGCACCCGGTCGAAGGTGTCCATGTTCGAGTGGTGCGTGCGCGCGTTGTATTCCAGGCGCTCCTGGATGAACTGAAACCCCGGGATCCCCGCATCGTCGAACGGCCCGTGATCGGTTTGTGACACACTCCGCGGGCTGGCGGCCTTCCAGCCGAGGTCCTTCACCGATTCGCCCCACTTCTCGAAGATCGCCATCGCGCCGAGGTTGCCCTGGCTCCAGATGCCGCGGATGCGGCCGGTGCCGTTGTCGAGGTTGAAGTAGGCCGCCACCTTGTCGTGGCCGGGCTTCACCGTGTGCGTGGCCGAGTCGAAGTAGTGCTGTTGCACGTAGGCGCGCGAGCCCATGAGGCCTTGTTCCTCGCCGGCCCAGAGCGCCACGCGAATCGTGCGGCGCGGCTTGAGGCCGAGCGACGAGATCACGCGCAGCGCTTCCATCATCGCCGCCGAGCCGGTGGCGTTGTCGGTGGCGCCGCCCGCGTAGGGGTAGCTATCCATGTGCGCGCCCATGATCACCACTTCGTCGGCGAGGTCGCTGCCGGGGATTTCGCCGATGGTGTTGATGCCGTTGCCGGCGGGATCGGTCTCGGGATGGAACTTCACCTGGATGTTCACTTCCATCTGCACCGGGATGCCGCGCGCGATGAGGCGGACGATGCGGTTGTAGTGCTCGACGGCGACGGTGGCGGAGGGCACCTGCTGCGGCACCTTGGGATCGCGGTTGCCGCCGTTACCGGGGAAAATCGTGCCGCCGTCGGTGCGCTGCTGCACCCACGACAGGTCGCTGCCGCCCGCGGCGGTGTCGCTGTCGCTGCCGCGTTCGAGGAGCGCCGCTGCGCCTTCAGTGACGAGGAAGCGCTGGACTGTTCCCTGGAACGCCTGCGCGGCGCGCTGCGCCTCGCTCGGTCCACCGCCCGCCGGCGCCACTTCAAGCGGCGTGGCCATCGCCTCTTTCCACTCTTCGTCGCCCATTCGCAGGATGATGCGTCCGTCGAGCATCCGCACCGCGCGAGGCGCCTGCATCACGACGATCTTGCCTTTCAACAGGCCCTTGTACTTGGCGAGATCGGCGTCGTTGGCCGCCCGCACTTGCACCACCTCGGCGAGAACAGGGCCGTTGGTGTGAGGTGAATACCAGCGCGGCGCGCCGACGAACGTCTGCGTTTGCGGCGCGACGAGGTGCAGCGAGAAGCGTTCGATCGTCCAGCCCTGGCCAAAGGCGAAGCGCTCTTGATGGACGTTCTTGAGGCCCCACTCGGTGAACTTCTTCATCGCCCACTCGCTGGCCTGGCTAAACGCCGGCGTGCCGGTGGCGCGCGGACCGTGCACCTCGGAGAGCCACCAGACGTGGTCGAGCGCCTGCGAGTGCGTGACCGCCTCGGTGCGGATGCGGCCGATGGTGGCCAGGTCCAGCCCCTGGGGCGGGGCCTGCGCGCCGAGCGTGAGGGTGACGGTCAGCAGAGCGAGAGTGAGCGTGAACGCACGTTTCATCAAGAACCTC
>JBDTMB010000713.1:0-2406 GCA_039934485.1 Vicinamibacterales bacterium | reverse complement strand
GACGCCTTCCGCGGGACCACCACCGAGACGACCACCGATCTCCAGGCGTTGATGAGCCACCTGTCGATGCGGTTCGACCGCCGCATGGTGCAGGTGGTCACCCCGCCGTCCGACATCAGGGTGACCGGAGACGAGGTGCTGCTCACGCGCGCCCTGCGCCTGGTGATCGATCACGCCGTCCGCTACCGAGGGCCCGGATCGCCGGTCTGGTTTCGCGCCGCGCTCGACAGCGCCGCCAAGCCGGCCAGTGAGGTGGGACTCGCTCTCGAGGCCGCCACTCCGGGCTTCAACCGATCGACGTGGCACTACCTGATACACGATGAACTCGACGCGGATCTCGTCGGGCGTTCAGGGATGATGCGCCTGCAGACCGCGTCGCACATCGTCCGCATGTCCGGGGGCTCGGTGGCAGTCGACGGCGATGATGGCCACGTCCGGGTCCTTATCAAGCTGGGCCTTGCATAATACTGACTTTAAATGACTCAATATGACCCAAACTGACCCATAGGTTGGATCTGGGACCTGAAGACGGGGTAAACTGTGGCGCCCTCAACAAACGCCGCATGAGCCCCCACCCTCCCCCCGCCCGCGAGGTGACCCTTTGGGTCGCCAAATCCCGTGCGCTCGCCGCCGCCCTAACCGCAAGCGTACTCATGACCGCCTTGGCATCGGTGCCGGTCGCCGCACAGGGGGTGACGCCGGCGGAGCCGCAGGACGACCCGCACAGCCAGATGCCGATGCCCGCCAGCAACATGGTGATGCGGGCGTTCGGGTCGGTCCTCTGGGGGGCCACCGACCGGCCGGAAGTGCCCAATTCGTTCACCCTGGGTCAGCTCGACTTGTTCATGACTTCGAACCTGAGCGAGCGGTTCAGCGTCCTGGCGGAAGTCGTATTCGAAGGCAGCATCAGCACGCACGTCGAAACGGATTTGGAGCGGCTCCAGCTGACCTACCGTTTCAACGACTACCTCAATCTTGGCGCAGGTCGATATCACACCGGCATCGGCTACTACAACGCGGCGTACCACCATGGGGGTTTCTTCGAAACGCCGATTGGGCGGCCGCGCGTGTTCGCCTTCGAGGACGAGGGGGGCGTGCTCCCCATTCACGAGGTGGGGATCCGGGCCAACGGCATCATTCCGAAGACCAAGTCGTCGCTGCGTTACCTGGTTGAAGTCGGCAACGGGCGCCGCTGGAATTTTTCCGGGTCGCAGGACGCCGAGGTCACGCCGCAGGTGCTCGACCAGAACGGCACCAAGGCGACCAACGTCGCGATCTCCTTCCGCCCCGATCGCTGGCGCGGGTTGGAGATCGGCGCGTCGTTCTACCGCGACATCGTGACCGACGCCGCGGACCGACCGGTCCGGCACCGCATCGGCGACGCCTATCTCGCGTACCGCACGTCCACGGTCGAAGTGCTCGCGGAATGGCTCAGGCTCACGCACGACAGCGAGCTCACCGGCCATCAGGAAGACGGCGCGTCGTACGTGCAGCTGTCAAAGGCCTGGGGGCGATGGCGGCCGTACTATCGGTTCGACCACCTCGCCATCGACCCGCACACCCTGTTCTTCTTCGACGCCGAATCGGCCACGGCGCACATCGGCGGCCTGCGGGTCGATTTCAATGATTCGGTCGCGCTGAAGGCGCAATACGAACGCATCACGCGAGGGCGGCTGCGCGACGGCGACTCCGTCGGCACGCAGTTGGTGTTCGTATTCTAGGGCCGCAGATGACGCAGATGAAGTTCTCGGGCCGCAGATGACGCAGATGACGCAGATCACACGGACAGGCTCGTCGGCATGACCAGGCGACGGTTGCTGACGATCGCTGCGGTAGTGTGCCCGATTGCCTTCTCCATGGGCTTCCCGACCGTGGTGCGCGCGCAGGACAGCACGCCCGGCGTCATCGCCATCATCGTCAATCCGTCCAACCCGGTGGACAACCTGACCCGATCCGAACTGCGCCGGATCTTCATGATGGAAACCCAGAACTGGCCGCATGCGCGCAAGATCACGGTGGTGCTCGAAGAAAAAGGCCAGCCCCTGCGCGCCGACGTTATTCGGCTGATCTGCGGCATCTCCGAGGCCGAGTACGACCGGCACATCCTCCTCCAGACGTTTCGCGGTTCGATTGGCTGGGGACCACGGGCGATTCGGACGGTGGACGCGATCATGCGGTTCGTCTTCAACGCCCCGGGCGCGATCGGCTACGCGCCGGCGGCGCAGGCCAACGGGACGACGAAGGTCCTCCGTATCGACGGGCTGCGGCCGATCGATCCGCAGTACGCGCTGCGGTTGCCGCCGCCGCCGGCACCCGGCCGTCGTCCGGGCCCGTGAGCAGGGGGCCAGCCAATGCGCCGCATCAGGCATCACGAGCTTGGCGTGCTGGCGGCCGTGGTGGTCGTCG
>JBDTMB010000712.1:0-2414 GCA_039934485.1 Vicinamibacterales bacterium | reverse complement strand
CGCATGAAGGCGCTGGCCCAGACGATGAAGGGCCGCGTCGAAGCGCTGCGATAAGAGCCACAGATAAAGACCGATAAATGCGTTAGCCACAGATAGACACAGATAGAACTCTTCTTCAGACCACAGTTTTTATCTGTGTTTGTCTGTGGCTATGTATTTGTCTGCGGATGAGGACGCCACGCATGTCGAATTTTAGAATTGGTGTGGCCTTGCTCGGCCTCGCGCTTGGCACCGTGCCGCTCGCGGCGCAGGCGCCGGCGTTGCAGCCGGCCGCGCTTGAAATCAAATACGTCCGCGACAGCCAGGAATACCAGATGCTCTCGCGCATGGTCTACCGGGCGGCGACGCAAGCGGTGGTCGCGTCGGCGAAGGCGCTCGCGCCGAAGTCGTGGGTCGTGGTCCTCGACCTCGACGAGACGGCGCTCGACAACTCGCCTTTCCAGCTTGAACGGGCGGCCTATGGCATCCCGTTCTCACCCGACGCCTTCGTTTCCTGGTCGCTGCGGCGGGAAGCCGGCGCCGTGCCCGGCGTGGTGGAATTCATCGACGCCGTCCGCCGCTCGGGCGGCCGGGTGGCGTGGATCTCTAACCGCGCCTTCGCCGCCGATCAGGCGACGCGCGACAATCTCGCGCACCTGAAACTGTGGAACGACGAGGACAGGATCTGCCTGCAGGAAGCGGCCGAACGGACCAAGCGGGTGCGCCGTACGGAAGTGATCGGCGGCAAGGGCGCCTGCAGCTGGAACGCGCCGATGACGCCGGTGGCGTTCATCGGCGACCAGATGGGCGACTTCCCCGCCGCCGATGAAGGTATCACCGCCGCCGGTACGCAGGACTCGTTCGGCACCATCAACTTCATCCTCCCCAACCCGATGTATGGCGACTGGACCAGCCGCGTCACGAGGATTCGATGATCGTGAAGCCGCGGATCAACACCCCGGGCCAGGTGCTCTTTGCCAGCCTGATCGGCACCACCATCGAGTTCTTCGACTTCTACATCTACGCCACGGCCGCGGTGCTGGTGTTTCCGAAATTGTTCTTCCCCTCCAACGATCCGGCGACGGCCACGCTGGCGTCGCTGGCGACGTTTGCGATCGCCTTCGTGGCGCGGCCGATCGGGTCGGTGCTGTTCGGGCATTTCGGCGATCGCATCGGCCGCAAGACCACGCTGGTGGCGGCGCTGCTGACGATGGGCATCTCCACGGTGACGATTGGCGTGCTGCCGACCTACGCCACCATCGGCTTTGCCGCGCCGCTCCTGCTCGCGCTCTGCCGCTTCGGCCAGGGCATCGGCCTCGGCGGTGAATGGGGCGGCGCCGTGCTGCTGGCCACCGAGAATGCGCCCCCCGGCAAGCGTGCCTGGTACGGCATGTTTCCGCAGCTCGGCGCGCCGATCGGCTTCCTGTTTTCGGGCAGCGTGTTTCTGTTCCTCTCGGAATACCTCACCGACGAGCAGTTCTTCAATTACGGATGGCGGATACCGTTCCTGGCCAGCGCCGTGCTGGTGCTGACCGGACTCTACGTCCGGCTGACCATCACCGAAACGCCGATCTTCGCCGAGGCCGTCTACCGCCAGGCGCCGGTGAAGATTCCCGTGGTCGAGGCGTTTCGCACGCACTCGCTGACCATCCTGAAGGGCATCCTCATCTCGATGGTGGCCTACATGCTGTTCTACATGATGTCGGTGTTCACGCTGTCGTGGGCCACCAGCAAGCTCGGCTACACCCGGCAGCAGTTCCTGTTGATGCAGCTCGTCGGGATCGTCTTCTTCGCCGCGACGATTCCGTTCGCCGGCCGGGTGGCCGAGCACGGACGGCGCACGGCGATGATCTGGATGACGGCGCTCGCGATCGCGTTCGGCTTCATCATGCCGCCGCTGTTCGCCGCGGGCACCACCGGCGCGGTGATCATGCTGTGCGTCGGCTTCGCGTTGACGGGGCTGGTCTACGGCCCGCTCGGCACCGTGCTCTCTGAACTGTTCCCCACGAACATCCGCTACACCGGCAGTTCGATCGCGTTCAACGTGGCGGGAATCTTCGGCGCGTCGCTCGCGCCATACGCCGCCACCTACCTGGCCACCAACTACGGCCTGCCGTACGTGGGCTATTACATCTCGGGCATCGCGACGCTGTCGTTGCTTGGGTTGTTGGCGACCAAGGAGACGAAGGACGAAGATCTCCGTCAGTAAGGCGCTGCAATACTCCGCTCCCGAAGACCACGGACGACCCTCTTCCCGTCAATTGATCGAAATCGTGCGTCTCAGCGTGCGGCACCGCTAAAGCGGTGCCCTACGACTGCGCAAATGCATCCACGGATTACACGGATTTCACGGATTCGGACACGTCGCGGCCCGGGGTGGGTGCGGTTCGCTGGCGCCCGGCCTACGGCCGGTCTTGGTTCGATGAAGAACCTGG
>JBDTMB010000711.1:0-2426 GCA_039934485.1 Vicinamibacterales bacterium | reverse complement strand
GGACCAGCTGCACGTCGAGCGACGCCGCCTCGAGCAGGCGGCGCGGATCGTGGGCGAGCAGCAACGTCGTGCCGCCGGTGCCCTTCAAGACCTTCGCGATGTCGCCGATGGTCCTGGTCCAGAAACGAATCCCGGCGAGGTCGACGCGTTCGCCTCGAATGGTCAGCGCCGTGCGCTGATCCTTGAGGACCGTAAACCCCTGGGCGGCCAGCGCCGCCGGCATCTCGCGGTCATCGTCGTGGTTGCCAAGCACGGCAAACGAACCCTGCGGCGCGTGCGCGAGCGGTGCCAGCAGTTCCGCCACCGGCCCAACGTAGGTGTGGTCGCGGAAGCTGACGTAGTCGCCGCCGAGGACGATGAGATCGGGCGCGGCCTCGCGCAGCAGCGATACCGCCCGGACCACGTCGTCCGGCGGCACCGTGGAACTGTGATGCACGTCGGTGATGACGCCAACGCGGAGCCCGTCCAGGACTGCGGGCAGTCCCCTGACCGGAAGGTCCCTGATGATGCGGGTGATCTGGTGGCGTCCGTACGCGGCACCGTACGCGCCAACACCGGCGAGCGCGCCGATCGAGGTCGCGGCGAGCGATTGCAGGAGAACGCGGCGCGTCACGGCCACGGCCGAAGAATATACTAGTTGCCGACGATGAGCGTTTTCGACGAATTCGAGTGGCGCGGGATGGTGTCTGAGGCGACCGAGGGTGTGCGAGAGGCGCTGTCGCACGAGAAAGTCACCGCGTACATCGGCTTCGACCCGACCGCTTCGAGCCTCCATGTGGGCAACCTGCTCACGGTGATGGGCCTGGCGCGGTTGCAGCGGTACGGTCACACGCCGATTGCGATCGTCGGCGGCGGCACGGGGATGATCGGCGATCCCAGCGGCAAATCGCAGGAGCGCGTGCTCCTGTCGAGCGAACAGATCGAGCGCAACGTCGCAGGCGTTCGCGTTCAACTGGAGCGGTTTCTCGACTTTGCCGCGGCCCCCAATGCGGCCAGGATCGTCAACAACGCCGACTGGCTCGGCACGATCGACGTGCTGTCGTTTCTCCGCGACGTCGGCAAGCACTTCACCGTCAACTACATGCTGCAGAAGGAGTCGGTCAGCCGCCGGCTCGAGAGCCAGGACGGCATCTCGTACACTGAATTCAGCTACCTGGTTCTCCAGGCGTACGACTTTCTCCAGCTCTTCGATCGCTGCCAGTGCGTGTTGCAGATGGGCGGCAGCGACCAATGGGGCAACATCACCGCCGGCATCGAACTGATCCGCAAGGTGCGCGGAAAGAAGGCCCATGGCCTGGTATGGCCGCTGATGAAGACGGCGGCGGGCACGAAGTTCGGCAAGACCGAGCATGGCACGATCTGGCTCGATGCCGAGCGAACGTCGCCCTACGAGTTCTACCAATTCTTCGTGAACACCGACGATCGTGATGTGGTGAATTACCTGAAGGTGTTCACGTGGCTCGATCGTCCGGCGATCGAGGCGCTCGAGCGCACGGTGCAGGAGAATCCTGCGGCGCGCGAGGCCCAGCGGACGCTCGCCCGCGAAGTGACGTCGATGGTGCACGGGCCGGACGGGCTGGCGCGCGCGGAGCGGGAGACGGCGGCCAAGTTCGGCGGCGGCGATGATGACGAGGTCGCAGCGCTCGAGTTGCCGGCGTCGAGCTTTGCGGCCGGCGGCATGGCGCACACCGACTTCATGGTGGCGATAGCCCTGGCGCAATCGAAGGGCGAGGCGATGCGCACCATCAAGCAGGGTGGGTTTTACCTGAACGACGCGCGCGTGACAGACGAGCGCGGACGAGTTACCATGGGAGACGTAATCGACGGTCGCATCAGGGCTCGGAAGGGCCAGCGGGAACGGCGGCTGGTGAAGTTGACAGGCGTTCAAGGAAGCTAGTAGTATCAACGGATGCTTTACGCGACGCCTTCGGTCTAGGGCGTCGTGGCTGCCTGGAAGTCTCCCGGCTTCGCAAGTTCCGAGCTTGAAGGTTAAGTTCGGCGACCGGCGAAAAAAGGGTTGACACTAGAGGAAAAGCCGTCGTAAGCTCGTAAGGTTCCCCTAAAGGGCGCCGGGCACCATCCAGAAGAGCGGATGTCGCGTCGGCGGGGAAAGCTGGAAGGCCTTGATTGTTAAGGGTTTTCAGGCGCCTTGGTTCTTTGAAAACTAGATAGAGCGTGCACACAGCTTCGTTTTTCCGCGCCTTCCGGCGCGGGGGTTTCGGCCTCCGCAAGGGTGGATTGGGGAAGCGGAGCAAAACCAACCCGTCTTGAGTTGTCAGTCGGCGGCATGCGGAGTCTGAGCGCAAGCGAGGATGACGTAGAGCCGTTGAAAACAAGCAAGACAAGCAACACAGTTAGAGAAGAGCAGGCAATCAAAAGGCTCTCTCAAGCGAAATTAAACTTGAGAGTTTGATCCTGGCTCAGAA
>JBDTMB010000710.1:0-2430 GCA_039934485.1 Vicinamibacterales bacterium | reverse complement strand
GCCGCGATGCGCCATCACTTCGATCGGCAGGCACCCTTCGAAGAATTTCTCCTTGTCGAAATCGTGGACGGTCGCCGATTCCGCCGACGTCAGCGCCGCGTAAAACGCGTCGTACTCGTCCTTGGTCATCGGACAGTTAAGGTAATCACCCTCTGGTTCGCCCTCGACGAGGCTGCGGTCCCATCGTGAGGCGCGGAAGACCTTCGACATATCGAGGCTCTCGGCCAGCACGATCGGGCTGATGGCGTCGTAGAACGACAGATGCTCGTCGCCAACCATCGCCTGGATGTCCCTGGACAGCGCGTCGGAGGTCAGCGGGCCGGTCGCGATGATCACCGGCGACCAGCCGCTCCCGGTCCTCGGCACGCTGGTGATCTCTTCGCGCGACACGCTGATGCGCGGATGGCCGTGCACGGCCTCGCTGACCGCACGCGAGAACACGTGACGATCGACCGCCAGGGCCGCGCCCGCGGGCACGCGCGTGGCGTCGGCGCAGCGCATGACCAGCGAGCCGAGCCGGCGCATTTCTTCCTTGATCAGCCCAACCGCGTTGTCGACCTTGTCGGCCCGGAAGGAATTGCTGCAGACCAGTTCCGCCAGGCCGTCGGTCTGATGCACCGCGGTCGGGCGCACCGGCCGCATCTCGTGAATGGTGACATCGACACCGAGTTCCGCCGCCTGCCAGGCAGCTTCACTGCCCGCCAGTCCTCCACCGATGATGTGAATCATTAGGAGTTCAAAGTTACGAGTTCAAGTTCAAAGACGGATTGTTACTTGTCAAGCCAGCACGATCGATTGCATATGCACAGAGTATCCCAATCGAGAGGAGCTCAGGCTGGCATCTTTCAGTGCATCATCGCGCCGACCGCTGATTCTTCGTTGAAGGCTGAGTCGCAACGAACCAGAACCAGGCGACAGTCAGAAGATTAAGGACGATCCAAATGTTTTTCTCGCCGATGCGAGCGGGAACGATTGGATTGTAGAGCACCGCAGTTGCACCGGTCACCCATCGATGCCAGACGATGCCCAACGGCGTGTCACCGAAGCGAAGGAACAGGCTGAATCCACAGATCATGAAGCGCAAGAGCGTGTGGTACCCGTACGGCAGATCCGCGAACCCGACAACGACAGCCGCCGACGGCACGAGCGCAATTGCCTGTCGAGATTTCCATTGGGTCCGACTCAACGCCTCCGCTTTAGTCGCGACGGCACAGGATGACACTAAACCGTCGGCTGCATGCCATGGAATGGACTCCTCCTACCGTGCGGCATCATGTTGCCAACGGTGAACCGGCCTCTTGAGGCCAACGCGAGGAGGAGTTCCCATGGAGCTACGACCATCGCCGTCGATCTCGCAAAGTCCGTCTTCCAGGTGGCCGTGTCGCATCGACCTGGTCATCTCGACGAAGAACGAAGGCTCTCACGCGATCGACTGTTGCCCTTCTTCGCCCAGCGTCCGCCGGCGACGATCGTGCTCGAAGCCTGCGGGTCGGCTCACTACTGGGCCCGCCAACTCCAACCATTGGGTCACACGGTACGGCTGCTACCCCCGCCTGATGTGCGCCCGTACGTGCGGCGCAATAAGACCGACCGCACGGACGCGAAAGGGCTCCTCGAAGCCAATCGGATCGAGGAGACTCACCGGTCCCCGTCAAAACAATCGAGCACCAAGCCATTGCTTCATTGCACCGCCTGCGGTCCACCTGGCTCGCGACGCGCACCGCTCGGCTCAATACCCTCCGTCGCCTGCTGCGCGAATTCGGCATCTTCATCCCGGTCGGCGCGCAGCACGTCGTCCCCCCGCGTCCGGGGAATTGCTGGTCGAGCCGACCCCGGTGCCACTGCTGCTGCACACGACCCTCGCGGCGGCCTGTGATTAGATTGAGATGCTGGCAACAAATATGCGGGCCGTCCAACGACAGCTCGGGGCGCTCGCAGCCGAGATGGCCGACGTGACGCTCTTGCAAACCGTCCCGGGCGTGGGCGTGATCACCGCGACCGCCCTGGTCACGCTCGTCGCCGACATCCGGCGCTTTCCATCAGGACGGCATTTCGCCAGCTTTCTCGGCTTGACGCCGAAGGAAGACTCCAGCGGGACGCGTCGACGGCTTGGCGCCATCAGCAAGCGGGGCGATGTGTATGTGCGCATGCTCCTGACGCACGGCGCCCGATCGGTCGTCTGGCACGCGAAGACGGCGGCGGGGCCAACGTCGCTGCAACAGTGGGCGGTGCAGACCGACCAGCGGCGCGGGCGCAATGTCGCGGCAGTAGCTGTGGCGAATAAGCTCGCTCGGATCGTGTGGGCCGTGTGGGGGCAACACCGCCCGTTTGCGGCCGACCACCGACCCGAGTCGTCGCGCATTCGACTCTCGCTCACCCAGAGGATTGCACCGAGTGCCCCGCATCATGGCGCACCGGTCGGACCGGCGC
>JBDTMB010000709.1:0-2435 GCA_039934485.1 Vicinamibacterales bacterium | reverse complement strand
ACCGGCCGCGGCGGCAAGGGCCGGGAGCTGCTGCAGCGCGGCCAGTTCACGCGCGTCGTGCCCAACGAAGTGCCGCTGCCGGTGATCGAAGGCTCCTCCTCGTAGCCAGTCGCAGTAGCCAGTCGCAGTAGCCAGTCGTAGGGCACCCCTTCAGGGGTGCCAGAGCGCAACTGGTGTATGTTGGCGCCCATGCGCCTTCACGTCGCGTCGATCGCGACCTTGCTGCTTCTGTCCGGCTGCGCCGCCCCGCCGCAACCAACGGCCGATCCCGACATCGCCGCCTTCGTCGACAAGATTCGCGCGGTTGACAACCATAGCCACGCCAACAGTACGACACCGGGTGACGCTGACGCGGACGCGTTGCCTCTCGACGGCGTCGCGCCATTCGAGATGCCGGCCACCCTGCGACCCGAACACCCGAACTGGGAGGCTGCTCGCCAGGCGTTGGAGGCGGTCCCAGTCGGGCAAGGCGACAAGCGCCCGGCGTTAGTGCTCGATCAAATCGGCGTGGAGGTGATGCTCGCCAATCGCATCGCCATGGGACCAGGACTGGCGGCGCCGCGATTTCGATGGGTCTCGTATGTCGACGCCTTGATGCTGCCTCTCTCAACGAAGCTGGAGGCGGCCTCATCGCCGGACCGCGAGCAACTGTTCCCGCTCGAAGACAGACTCCTCCAGCGGTATTTCACCCAGCTCAACGTCTCCATGCGGCCGGCCACGCTCGATGGCTACTTGAAGACCATCGTCACGCCGACGCTGGAGTCGCAGCGTCGGGGCGGCTGCGTGGCCGTCAAGTTCGAGGCGGCCTACCTGCGGTCGCTCGACTTTGGCGACGCGCCGCAGGATCGGGCGAGTCAGATCTACGCGAAGTTCGCCGGTGGCGGTGAGCCGCCGCCGGCCGACTACCGGCTGCTGCAAGATTTCCTGTTCCGCTACATCGCGCGCGAGGCCGGCCGGTTGGGGATGGCCGTCCACATCCACTCGTTCGAGGGTGCCGGCAACTACTTCCGGACCGCCGACGCCGATCCGCTGCTCCTCGAGGGCGCGTTCAACGACCCGTCGCTGCGGCAGACCTCCTTCGTGATCGTTCACGGTGGCGGCGTGTTTGCGGACCACGCCGGCGCGATGTTGTGGAAACCGAACGTCTACGTGGACACCTCGCTGATGGCGTTGGCGTACCCACCGGACAGGTTGGCGGGCATCCTGCGAAGCTGGCTCAGTCAGTATCCGGAAAAAGTGCTGTTCGGGACGGATGCCGTCGCGATCAGTGCCGATACCGGGTGGGAGATCGCGGCGTGGGTCGCGACCAAGAACGCGAGGGCGGCGCTCGCCTCGGCGCTGACCGGCATGATGCGGGGCGGCGAAGTCACGCGGCCGCGAGCGGAACAGATCGCCACCATGGTCATGAGAACCAACGCCTCGCAGCTTTACAAGCTGGGGCTGAAGTGAGCGACAGGCGCCAACTGGCTGGCGCGGACCGCCCTGGCTAGGTCGGTTCGTTCTCGTCTTCCGGCGGCGCGTTGCCGGTCGCCTTTCCGTTCGTCGATGGTGGAATGGCAGCCGGACCAGGACCCGGCTCGCGCAGGCGGGGGCTGGCGTTGCGCAACTCTTCCGCCGACTGTCGGACATGTTCGGCGTTCCGCCGGCGCTGCTCGCTCGCGTCGCGCGCCTTCTCGCCGGCTATTCGCAGTTCCTCTTCCGCGAGCCGCGCGGCCTCGGCCGTGTCGCGCTCCTTCTCGGCCAACGCACGCTGCCCCTCGGCGAGGTCACGCTGCCCTTCGGCCAGGTCGCGTTGCCCTTCGGCCACGTCGCGTCGCCCTTCGGCCAGGTCGCGTTGATCCTCGGCCACGTCGCGTTGCTGCTTGGCGAGGTCGGTCAGCGCATTGGCCAGCTCGCCAACACCCGTGGGAGGGTGGGCGGGCTCACGAGGGTCGTCGGGGTCGGAACCCATTCCGCCAGAATAACAGAGACGCTGTCGGCCGGGTGGGTTGCTTTACAACCCGGCCTTCAAGAACGCGACGAGCGGCGGGAACGTCTTTTCGGGTGCTTCCAGGTGCGGAACGTGGCCCAGGCCGGGCAGAAGCTGCAGGTGGCCGTTGCCATTTGGGATGGTGTCGGCGATGAATTTCATCCGTTCCTGGAACATCGCGGCCGATCCGGGCAGCCGATCCTCGGCACCGCCAAACACCAGCGTCGGCGCCTTGAGGTGCGCCCAGTCGTCGATCACCGGATCGGCGGTGATGACCTGGTTGATGAGCGTCTGCACCATCGCGAGCCTTGGCCAGTCAGCGCCGAGCGTCCAGGCGTAGCGCACCCGCGTGTAGGCTTCAAATTCTGGCGTCCACGCGGCCTCGTTGTGCGCGACGTAGCGCATGATGCTGGCGCGGATGCCCTGGTAGGTCGCGCCCAGCGTGCGCTTGTAGCTGTCGTCGATG
>JBDTMB010000708.1:0-2451 GCA_039934485.1 Vicinamibacterales bacterium | reverse complement strand
GGAAGCCGTGGTCGCGCGCGAAGACGATCGCTTGCGCGCGGGACCAGACGCCTAATTTGTCGAAGAGGTTCGAGGCGTGATTGCGGACCGTCTTCTCGCTGATCTGCAGCCGATCGGCGATGTCGGTATTGCCCAACCCCTCGGCCATCAGCGTGAGCACCTGCCGCTCGCGCGCGGAAAGCGCCGCGAACGCCGCGCCGGCCGGTGCTTCGTCCAGCCGCATGAACGACAGCACCGCCTCACCAAACCGCTGCCACGCCGGTTCGTGCTCGAGCAGGACGTGATTGCGCGAGTCGAGCTCGACAAACTCCGCGCCGGCAATGCCGCTGGCGAGGAGTCGCCCTTCCGCCACCGGCACCACCTCGTCGTTGCGCGCGTGCAGGACGAGCGTCGGGGTGCGGACCTGGCCGAGTAGTGCCGTGATGTCCATGTTGCTCCGCGCTTCGAGCAGGCGCGCGGCAATCTCGCCGGTGGTCGTCTTCAGGCAGAGGTCGTTGAACCAGGCCAGTTGCTCGGGGCTGCCGCCGGGAATGAAGCGCGAGGTGAAGACCTGGCGGAATGTCGGATTGTCCTGGGCCCACGCGACGCGGGCCAGTTCGATCATCGCCCGGTGCGCCGACCGGGCGTCCGGCGTGCCGCGCTTGAAGGCGCCGTGCGCGTAGCCGCCATACAGGATCAGCCGGGCCACCCGCTCCGGATGACGGATGGCGTATTGAATGCACGCGGCCCCACCCTGCGAAATGCCGAGCAGCGTGACCGGCTCCGCCGGTTGCGCCGCCTCGATCACCAATTGCAGATCCCCCGCCCACTGATCGAGGGTCAGGGCGCCGCCTTGCCAGTCGCTCATGCCGCAGCCGCGCTCGTCGTAGCGCACGAACCGGCAATGTGTGGAGAAGAACTGGATTCAGTGCTTCCAGACCGGGCTCTCCCATTCGTATTCGAGGTGGGTGAGCCAGTTGGCGGCCTTGACGACGATCGGCGCGGCGCCGGATTCCGCCCACGCCAGGCGCGTGCCATCCGAGGCGGTGACGTAGCGGACGTGTTGGCGAAGCCGCATGGAGCTGGTCATCGGCCTGATTGGGACATTTGTCTCACACCCGGACCCCAATTCCAACCCCACCGGGACAAAGCGCCGATGGTGCCCGCAGCGGGGGCCGCGCATGCTCTTGCACAGGAGAAATGCCAATGGCCAAACGACTGCTGTTCTTCGCCTACGGGGTCGCGTCGTATCTGATCTTCCTCGCCACGTTCCTCTACGCGATTGCGTTCGTCGGCGGGTTCGCCGTGCCCAGCCGCCTCGACGGTCCGCTGCAGACGTCATTGCCCGGCGCGCTCGCGGTGGATGTCGTGCTGCTGACCATCTTCGCCGTCCAGCACAGCGTCATGGCCCGGCGATGGTTCAAGGAGCGCTGGACGCAGATCGTGCCGTGGACCATCGAGCGCTCGACGTATGTGTTGTGCGCGAGCCTGGCGTTGCTCCTGCTGTTCTGGCAGTGGCGTCCGATCGGGATTGAGGTCTGGACCGTGGAGAACGCCGCCGCCCGTGGGGTGTTGTGGACCCTCTTTGCCGCCGGCTGGCTCACGGTCCTGACCGTGACCTTCCTCATCAACCACTTTGACCTGTTCGGTTTGCGGCAGGTGTGGTTGCCGCTCATTGGCCGGCCCTATGCGCGCGTCTCCTTCCGCACGCCGCTCCCATACCGGTACGTCCGGCATCCGCTCTACTTTGGCTTCCTCCTGGCGTTCTGGATGACGCCCACGATGACGCTGGCCCACTTCGTCTTCGCGGCGGCCACCACCGCGTACATCGTCCTCGCCATCCAGTTCGAGGAGAAGGACCTTGTCGCCGAACACGGGGCGGCCTACGAAGCGTACCGGCGCACGGTGCCGATGTTGGTGCCCGGAGCGGGACGTCGGCGAAACGCCGCAGGCGAAATCTTGATTCGCGGGTGAGTGAAATTCGGGTACGCTTGACCCTGAGCGCGCTGCCGGTCGTCGCCGGGCAGCGCGCAATCTCCCAGTGGAATCCGCAACCGCGTTCGTCGTCGTCCGGGCCGAGCACGTCAAGGCCATCCGGGAGTGCCTGGCCGGCGCCTGGCCCGTCTTCGTGTTCGAGGACGCCGATTCGCTCAAGGTCCTGGCCGCCCTCCTGGCGCGCGTGCCGACCGTACTGGCCATTCACCAGACCTTCGCGGCCACCTCGCGCGGCGCCACGCTGGTGTCCAGGGTCAAGGCAGAACCGCGCCTGATCGGCACCGCGATTCGGGTCCTCATCGAAGACGAGGGCAAGGCGCCGCTGCTCCTGTCCCAGACGACGTTGTCGCCGGAGGAGGCGCTGTTTGCCACCTCGCGGCCGCTCGATCAGGCGGGCACCCGGCAGGCCGCCCGGTATCCGATGAACCGTCTCCGCATTTCCGTCAACGGCGAGCAGGGGCATCTTGTGGACCTCTC
>JBDTMB010000707.1:0-2457 GCA_039934485.1 Vicinamibacterales bacterium | reverse complement strand
GATCGGGCTCGGCATCGTCTTGCCGTAGAAGCGGCTGCCTTCGCCTTCCATGAACACGCCGAGGTCGGCCGATGACGAGACTTCGGCGATCGCGTTCTTCCAGGGCTTGCCGGTTTCTACCTGGACGATCGTCCCGAACAGCTGCTCGCGTTCGCGCAGCAACTGCGCCGCGCGGCCGAGAATCGCGCCGCGCTTGGGGGCCGGCACCGCGCTCCACGCCGGGGCCGCCGCGGCCGCCGCGTCAACCGCCCGCGCGACATCGACCGCGTTGCCGCGCGCGACGTGGGCGACGATCCGGTTGTCGATCGGGCAGCGCTTCTCGAACGATTCGCCGCCGGTCGAGGGGACTTCGGCGTCGTTGATCCAGTGAAGGACTTGCTGTGGGTAGCTCATGCTGCTCGCTTGCAAGATTGACGGGCCCCTCCAAAAGACGGCCGCAGATGCCGCAGATGACGCAGCCGCAGATGACGCAGATGACGCAGCCGCAGATGACGCAGATGACGCAGATTCAAATGCCTGCCGCCGCCGCGTGGAAGCGCCAACCAGACTGGCGTTTGCTGGCGCCGGCCTTCCACCTTCGCGCAAAGCGCTCCGGAGGACAGGTCGGCCGGCGCTTGGTCCGATGAACCACTCGCGAAAATGAGTCCCCGCTACAGAACATCAAGGGACTCATTTTCGCGAGTGGTTCGTCGGACCGGCGGCGCGAAGCGCCGCCAGCAAACCCGGCATCTGCGTAATCTGCGTCATCTGCGGCCCGACTTATGCGCGCAACGCCGCGGCGCCAACCACGGTTTTCGCAATCGACGCGCCATCGAGGCCGTGATACGCCAGCACGTCGGCGTTGTTGCCGCACGCGGGAATCTCCTTGAGGCCGATCGACGTGACCTCGGCGCGGACGCCGTTGCGGGCGAGCGCGGCGGCCACCATCACGCCCTGGCCGAATTCGAGGTAGTGATTGTCGAGCGTCACGATGCGCGGGAACTTCGCCAGCACGCTCGTCACCCACGCGTCGTCAATCCGGTTGAGCCAGGGCAGGTCGATCACCGCGGCGGAGATGCCGCGCGTGGCCAGTTCCTCGGCCGCCTTCCACGCCTGCGTCATCAGCAACGGACCGTAGCCGACGAGCGCCACATCCGTGCCGGCCTTGAGGATGACGCCATGCCCCACCTGCAGCCGGTAATCGGCAGGCATCGTGTACGGCAGGTCCAGCGGCACGTTCACGAACCGCAGGTAGGTGCTCTCGGCGTTCTGTTCGACCGCCCACCTGATCGCGAGCCGCGCTTCGCGCTCGCTGCACGGCTCGAAGGCGATGAGGCCCGGCACCGCGCCGATGGCGGAGATATCGCGGACCGATTGATGCGAGTGGCCCGGGCCGCCCGGCACCACGCCGGCCAGCGTCGCGGTGTAGATGATCTTCTTCTTCTCGGTGGCGTTGTTGTAGATGTGCTCGTTGGCGCGGGTGGAGAGGAAGCACGCGAACGAATGGACCACCGGCAACATGCCGCGCAGCGCCATGCCGCCCGCCGCCGAGACCATGTGCATCTCGGCGATGCCGCACTCGATGAAGCGCTCCGGCAGTTCCGCCTTGAAGGCTTCGATGCCGCAGTCCGACAGCAAGTCGGCGTCCATCACGACGATTTCCGGGCGCGTGCGGGCCATCGCCAGCAACTCGTCACCGTAGGCGAGCACGATCTTTTCCGGCCGCTTGGGCGAGATGCGAACCGGGAGGGGCGAGGTGGCCAGCGCGACCGGCGGCTGCTCGAGCGCGGCCAGGCGATCGTTGACCCGGGTCAGCATCTCGCGCGTCGCCGCCACGTAGTTCTCGAGGGACGGCGCGCCGGCGTGGAATTGATAGGTCTGGTCACCGCACGCCAGGCCCTCCATGAACGACACGCCCTTGCCCTTGATGGTGTCGGCGATGAACACCTTGGGACGGTCGGTGACGGTGGCAAAGTGCGCCAGGGTGTCGGCGATGACGCGGAAGTCGTGGCCGTCGCCGCGCCGCACTTCCCAGCCAAAGGCGCGGAATTTCTCCTCGATGGGACCGAGGTCACTGACCGCGGCGACGGCGGAATCGGATTGGAGCTTATTGTGATCGACAATCACCGTGATCTCGGCGAGGCCTTCGTTGGCCACCGGCTGCAGCGATTCCCAGATCTGGCCTTCCTGCAACTCGCCGTCGCCGGTCATGACCACGATGCGGCCGCCGCGCCCGGTATAGCGATTGGCGCGGGCCATGCCGTAGGCCTTCGAGATCCCCATGCCGAGCGAGCCGGTATTCGTCGCGATGAAGGGCGTGGCGACGTCGGGATGCCCCGGCAGGCCGTTCAATTGCCGCAGCTTCGGCAGCAGGTCGAAGCCGAGCCGCTCGGTGGCAATCAGCAGCGAATAGAGCGCCGGCGCGTCGTGGCCCTTCGACGAGAAATAGACGTCGGCCTGGTCGCTGGCGCCGTTGGG
>JBDTMB010000706.1:0-2463 GCA_039934485.1 Vicinamibacterales bacterium | reverse complement strand
TGGGGTGAGTGACGGGGATCGAACCCGCGACAGCCGGATCCACAATCCGGAGCTCTACCACTGAGCTACACTCACCACGTCGGGCAAGAAAACATTTTAGCATGATCCCCTTTCTTGGCCTCGCCGATCCGTTTCCACCCATTGAAACCGCGCTCACCGAGCCCGATGGCCTGCTGGCCGCCGGGGGCGGCTTGTCGGTGCGGCGGCTTGTCGACGCCTACTCGCGCGGCATCTTTCCGTGGTTCAACGCGGGCGACCCGGTGTTGTGGTGGTCGCCCGATCCACGGACCGTGCTGCGGCCGCGCGGTCTGCACCTCTCCCGATCCCTGCGTCGCCGCCTGCGCCAGCCGGGCTTCACGGTGACGGCCGACACCGCGTTCGACGCGGTGCTCGACGCGTGCGCCGCGCCGCGCGACGGCGCCGGGGGCACCTGGCTCGTGCCGGCGATGCGGCGGGCGTATGCGGCGCTCCATCGCGCCGGGTTCGCGCACTCCGTGGAGGTATGGATGGACGATGTCCTCGCCGGCGGCATCTACGGCGTCGCGCTCGGCCGGATGTTCTTCGGCGAGTCGATGTTCTCGGCGCGCACCGACGGCTCGAAGATCGCGATGGCGTACCTGGCGGCCCAGCTGGATCGCTGGGAGTGCCCGTTGATCGATTGCCAGCTCGAAAACGAGCACCTGGTCTCGCTCGGCGCAGTGCCGATGCCGCGCGCGGAGTTCCTGCGCGAGGTGGCCGCGTTGGTGCAGGCGGCGCCGACACCGGCGATCTGGTCGCTCGATCCCTTTTTACAAATCGGCGGGCGCGCCCTATGATCAGGAGGTGGCCGATCCCAAGCTTCGGGAGGGAACCCTCTCCGAATCGCACACCGACGAGCGGGTTGAAAACCCCCGCCTGTGGCGGGTCCTGCTGCACAACGACGACTTCACGACGCAGGAGTTCGTCGTGTGGATCCTCGAAACCGTGTTCCACATGCCTCATGCCGAGGCGTTTGCGGTGATGATGCACGTGCACCAGGCCGGCATCGGCGTGGCCGGACTCTTCACTCGCGACGTGGCCGAGACCAAGGTCAAGGCCACCCGCCAATTGGCCGAGCAACACGAGTTTCCACTGCTCGTCACGCTCGAGCCGGAACCCCAGGAGGCGGGCGCATGAGCCGCACGCCGGTACCATTTGCCCCCGACACGCTCGAAAGCATCCGCCGCGCCTTTCGCGCCGCGTCCGATCGCCGGCACGACCTGGTCAGTCTCGAGCACCTCCTGCACGCGCTGCTGGAAGATCCCCAGGCCCGCGACATCCTCACCCGCTGCCGCGTCGATCTGACGATCCTGCGCCGCGACCTGGAGGAGGTGCTGGACAAAGCGTTCACGCCGGTGCCCGGCCGCAAGTCGGTGAAGCCGGAATCGACGCTGGGATTCGACCGCGTGGTCGAGCGTTCCGTCGTGCATGCCGCCTCGTCCAGCGCGCAGCAGGTCGAGAGCGGCGCCCTGCTGGTGTTCCTGCTGCAGGAAGAGGACAGCCATGCGGCGTACTTCCTTCGCAAGCAGGGGCTCGATCGGCTGACGCTGCTCCGCGCCATCGCGCATCCGGATCCGTCGCAGGGGCCGCCGAGCGGCGCGCCTGATGGCGGTCCCTCGACGCCGCGTGATCCGCTGGAGGCCTACGCCAGCGATCTGATCGCGCGCGCGGCCGCCGGCTCGATCGATCCGTTGATCGGCCGCCAACTCGAACTCGAGCGCATGATCCAGGTCTTGTGCCGGCGGCGCAAGAACAACCCGCTGCTCATCGGCGAGCCCGGCGTCGGCAAGACGGCGCTGGCCGAAGGCCTGGCGCTGCGCATCCACCAGGGCGACGTCCCCGAGGCGCTGAAGAACGCGCGCGTGTTCTCGCTCGACATGGGTTCGCTCGTCGCCGGCACGCGGTATCGCGGCGACTTCGAGGAACGCGTCAAGCAGGTCCTCGACGCGCTGGCCAAGCAGGATCACGCCATCCTCTTCATCGACGAGATCCACACCATCGTCGGCGCCGGGTCGGCGTCGGGCGGCACGATGGACGCCGGCAACCTCTTGAAGCCGGCGCTGGCCTCGGGCGCGCTGCGCTGCATCGGCTCGACGACGTTCGCGGACGTCAAGCAGTCGTTCGACAAGGACCGCGCGCTGTCGCGGCGGTTCCAGAAGATCGAGGTGCTGGAACCGTCGGCGCTCGAGACGATCGAGATCCTCAAGGGCCTGAAGGGTGCCTACGAGCAACATCACGGCGTCACGTATGACGACGCGGCGATCGAAGCGGCGGTCACGCTGTCGACGCGGCACCTGAAGGAACTGCACCTGCCGGACAAGGCCATCGATGTGCTCGACGAGGCGGGAGCGGCCGCGAAGCTGGCTCCGGCCGGGGCTAAAGCCCCGGCCCTCCAGGAGGCGGATGGAGGGCGAGGGCCTCAGGAGGCGGATGGAGGGCGAGGGC
>JBDTMB010000705.1:0-2466 GCA_039934485.1 Vicinamibacterales bacterium | reverse complement strand
TGGTTTTCAGAACCCTGCTCCGTGTCCTCTGACTTCTCCGTGGTTAGCGTTTGTTACTAATACTCCGAAAACATCCGCTGGATTTCGTCGCGGTTGGTCGTCCTGGTGAGCGCCAGCATCAGCAGGATGCGGGCCTTGACGGGGATGTGATCTTCACCGGCGATCGCGAATTGCCGGCGGCGCAACTGCGCCGCGTTCGGCTGGAAGTTCGGCGGCAGGGGAGCGCTCGGTGCGATGCGGCCGCTGCCGGTGCGCGTTGACTGCACCACGAACACGCCCTTGTCGTAGGCGTAGGCCAGGCCTTCGTCCTGCGTGCCGCTGGTCGCGCCGGCGCCGGCGACGGCGATGACGATCCCCTTCGCGCCGTTGTCCACCGCGGCCTTGATCAGGTCGCCCGGCGCGCCTTGATACACCCAGATCACGTCGACGCGCGGCAACTCGGTGACCCTCGAGATGTCGAACTCGACGCCGGCGTTGTGCCGTTGCGTGATCTGCTGGAAATACACCACGCGGTCGCGATCGACGACGCCCAGCTGGCCGTAGTCGCGTCCGCGGAAGGTCTGCAGCCGCAGTGCGTCGGTCTTGGTGGCGTGACGGGCGGAACTGATTTCATCGTTCAGCACGATCAGCGCGCCCTTGTCGCGCGACGCGGGGTCGGCCGCCACGCGCACGCCCTCGAGCAGGTTGGCGGCGCCCTCGTAGCCGAGCGTGCTCGGATTGCGCATCGAGCCCACGACCACCACCGGCCGCGGATCGCGAACCGTGAGATGCAGGAAGAAGGCGGTTTCCTCGAGGGTGTCGGTGCCGCTGGTCACGACCACACCCGCCACGTCCTTCTCGGTGGCGAAAATTTCGTTGATGCGCCGGGAGAGGCCCAGCCATTGTTGCAGCGACAACTCGCTGCTGGCGACATTGGCAAACTGTTCGAAAGTCAGCCGCGCGTAGCGATCGACGCCGGGCATCGACTTCGCCAGCTCCTCCGCCGTTAACCGGCCGCCGGTCTTGTTGGAGATGGTGCCGCCGGTGGCGACAAAGTGCACTCGAGGTAGCGGGGCGGCGGCCGACGGTTGGGTTTGCGCAGGCGCGGTGCCTGCAAGCAGGGTTAGCGCAAGGAGAAACCAAGCCAGCATGCCGCCTATTATGTCTTAGCGGGCAAGGTCTTAGCGGGGGCCGAGACCATCGAGAGCCACTTGCTCAGTTCCTGGGCCGCTTCCTCCGGTGTGGTGCCGTAAAACGGCATCATCGAGGCGGGCATCCCGGGCCGGTGCGCGATTTGCGCGCGCCATCGCGACGCCGACACCGAGGAAACCTCGATATGAAACGTGCGTCCGGCAATCAACTCTTCGTAGTGGTGAACTGTCACAGTGAGGAGCAGCGATTGTATGCCCTGCAGCGAAAGGATCAAGCGAAGCGCGGCACGAAAGCGGCCGATTCGCTGATTGCGGCGTCTTGATCACAGAGAAACTTCCTTAATGTTTTTTTTCCTGTCCTCTCATCCACAGTTTTTCAACCGCCCGTCCACAGGATTTCCACAAGGCGATAAACTACGCTTGGTACTCATGTTTCGAGCGCGCGGGCTGACCGCTGCTTTTCTATTCACCAGCTTGTGGTGCCTGCCGCTACGAGCGCAAGAGGCGCTGGACCCGGCGCTGTTTCGCGTGTTCTTAACGGACGGGCGGACGTTGGCGAGCTACGGTGAGTACGCCCGTGCGGACGATCGGGTGGTGTTCTCGATGCCGACGCGCATGCGCCCGGCGCCAGGCGGCTTCGAATTGGTGTCGATCCCGGCTAATCGCGTCGATTGGGCGCGCACGCAGCAGTATGCCGACCGCGTACACGCCGCTGCCTATGCGGCGTCGCGCGGCGCCGCCGACTTCGCTGCCCTGAGCAGCGAGGTGGCGCGGACGCTCAACGAGGTGGCCGCGACCGCTGACCCGGCCGCGAGACTGGTGATTGCCGAGAAGGCGCGGCAGGCGCTCGCGGAATGGCCGAATACCCACTATGGCTACAAGGTGGCCGAGGTCCGGGAATTTCTCGGCCTGCTCGACGGCATCATCGCGGAGTTGAGGACGGCGGCAGGGCAAACCCGGTTCAGCCTGTCGCTCACCGCGCCGCTGGCGGCCGCGCCAGAGCCGCCGCTGCCGCCGCCGAGCGACCAGGAACTGGTCGAAGGCATGATGACGGTCGCGTCGCTGGCCGAGGCCCCGGCCGAAAAAGTCGGGCTGCTGCAGAAGGTGATGCAGCTGCTCGACAGCACGATGGGCCTGTTGCTGCCCGAAGCCTGGTCCGCCCGCATCCGCCGGCAAGTGCAGGGCGATCTGGCGGCGGAGAATCGCGTCGACGCGGCGTACGCCTTGCTGCGCACATCCACGTTGGAGGCCGCCGCCAAGGCGATCCGGCGTGGAGAGGTGAAGGACCTCGAGAAGCTGCGGGAAAGCGTCGAAGACGAGGACGCCAGGCAGGTCG
>JBDTMB010000704.1:0-2473 GCA_039934485.1 Vicinamibacterales bacterium | reverse complement strand
CCACCGACGTGATTCTGATCGGGCACTCGCTCGGCGCGGCGGTGGCGCTGCAGGCGGCCGCCGACGACCCGCGCATCCGCGGCGTCGTCGCGGCGTCCTCATTTTCGGATCTCAGGACCGTCGCCACCGAGCGGGCGCCGTCGTTCTTCTCTGCCGGCACGATCGCGGCGGCGTTCGTGCGCGCCGAGCAGGACGGTCACTTTGTCGTCGACGAGGTGAGCCCGGTTCGGTCCGCCGGTCGCATCACGGTGCCGGTCCTCATCATCCAAGGTGACGCGGACCGCGAGACGCAGCCCGCGCATGCGCAGCGGATCTTTGCGGCGCTGGCCGGACCCAAGCAGCTGATCCTGGTGCCCGGCGCCGGCCATAACGACGCGCTTCGCCAGGAGGTCTGGACGGCAATTGAAACGTGGGTGCGATCGGCCCTGCCGTTCTAGCGACTCGTGTCGGGCGCTACGACCAGGGAGCCGAAGAGCGCCGGCGCGCCGTTCGCCTTCACGAAGGCGTTGACGCGATCCAGCAACGCCGGTGAATCCTTCCTGATCGCCCACGCGATCACCGCGTCCTGGCTGATGGCCACGTCCTCGTTGATCGACACGTGCGGCAGCCTTGGCTTCCACAGCGCGGCCACGTGGCTGTCGACCAGCGTCGCCGGCAGCTCGCCCGCATCGACCTTGGCGAGCAGCGCCTCGTCCGACAGCGATTCGTCGGCGGCCACCGTCGTGCCGCCGGGTTTGTTGATCTGTTTCAGCCGCTGGTTGATCCGCTCCAGGCTGGCGAAGTGCGCGCTGCTCCGGCGCACGTAGATCGAGCGGCCCTCGAGGTCCTCGATGCTGAGCAGGCGCGGCTGGCCCGGCGCGGTGACGACCAGCTCGCGGATGTTGGTGAGCGCCGCGACCAGCGTCACGGTGGGCTCCTCGCGATCCGGCGTGATCAGGATGTTGGCCACGAGGTCGCCGCGGCCGTCGTTGAGCGCGGTGATCAGGTCCGGGGCGGGGACGGGCAGGATCACCACCTTTAGATCCCGCGCATTGGGCGTGCTCTTCAGGAACGCTTCGAATGCCCTGGCGGCTGCGTATGTGGTGCCACCCTGCACACCGTCCTTGATGAAATAATTCGTCGGGCTGGCGGCGACGAGGATGCGCAGGTGGCCGCGCGTGACCATCGCCGGAAAGTCGCCCATCGCGGGCCGTCGCAGTTCCGCCAGTGTCGCCTCGGGGAGTGGCGGCTCGGGTGCGCGTGGCGCCGGCGCCTGCTCGGGCGCGGCGCATGCCGATCCCGCCAATAACAGTGCCACCGCGAAGATCGTCCGCAAGAAAGGCACGCGCGAGATCTTCTCACGTCTGCGTTACCATTGGGCCGCTCGGGATGAGCTGAGCCGGTGGAGAGGTGCAAATGGCGCAATCCCGTCGTCGCCCCCTCGGTCGTCGTGGATTCCTGAAGAACGCGGCCGCCGGCGCCGCGGCCCTTGTCGGCACGCCGCTCGTGGCACAGGCACCAGCGCCAGCACTGGCACCAGCACCGGCACCGGCACCCGAAGACGTCTACACGACGGATCGCCCCGGCTCCGATTTCATGGTCTACGTGATCAAGTCGCTCGGATTCGAGTACGTGGCGGCCAATCCCGGTTCGACCTTCCGGGGCATTCACGAGTCCTTGATCAATTACGGCGGCAACGCCGCGCCAGAATTGCTAACGTGCCTGCACGAGGAGTCGTCCGTGGCGATGGCGCACGGCTATGCCAAGATCGAAGGCAAGCCGATGCTGGTGATGGCGCACGGCACCGTCGGCCTGCAGCACGCCTCGATGGCGATCTACAACGCCTACGCCGATCGCGTGCCGGTCTACCTCCTCCTCGGCAACGTCCTCGATGTGGCGTGGCGGCGGAACGACGTCGAGTGGGCGCACGCCGTCCAGGACTGCGCCTCGATGGTGCGCGATTGCATCAAGTGGGACGACACGCCGGTGTCGCTCGGCCATTTTGCGGAATCGTGCGTCCGCGCCTACAAGGTGGCGATGACGCCGTCGTCGGGCATCGAACCGTTCCTGCGTCCCGGCGAAATCCTGCCACGCCTGCTCGAAGGGGGACCGCGCCGTTATACGGCGACGCTCATCACCAACACCAACCCCGGCACGAGCGAGGTCTCGGCCATGTCGGTGGCGGCCGGGGCCACGGTGATGACCAACCAACCGCTGCCGATGTCGTGGCCGCCCGAGATCTTCTCCCTGTCCCACGTCGGGGTTCCGTTTCCCGAAGACGATTCGGTCTACGGCGGCGCGAGCCGGGGCCGCGAGCAGGGGAGTGTGGCGCTCGGCCGCGTCTCGGTCCGCGGCGAGAAGGGCGTGCTGATGGTCCCGCAGGAGGTGTTGATGCGGGTGACGTGGAATCCGTTCTTCCCGTATCTGGCCACGCGCATGGGCGCGTGGTTGGCGCCCTGAATGGGCACGCTCCAGCGCTTGATGCTCGGCCTCG
>JBDTMB010000703.1:0-2475 GCA_039934485.1 Vicinamibacterales bacterium | reverse complement strand
GGTCATCGCGCCGGAATCGATCAAGGAGTTCGACAAGATCGCGCTCGTCGACGTCCAGCCGCACTACTTCCCGGGATTACTGCCGCACGTCGACCTCGTCATCGATCACCATCCGCTGCAATCCGGCTTCAACGCCATCTTCACCGACATCCGTCCGGATTACGGCTCGACCTCGACGATCCTCACCGAGCACCTGCGCGCCGTCGACATCGACATCTCCGAGCGCACCGCCACGGCGATGCTCTACGCGATCAAGTCCGACACGCTGTTCTTCAATCGCCACGCCAATCGCGCCGACCTCGACGCCTTCTCGCACCTGTATCCGCTCGCCGACGCGGCGATGATCCGCAAGATGGAAGGCGCCGAAATCACCGGCGAGCGCCTGGACTATGTGATCAAGGCCTGGCAGCAGGGCCGCATGGTCGAGCACGTCTTCTGCGCGTTCATCGGCGAGCCGCCGCGCGAGGACTTCGTTCCCTATGTCGCCGACTTCTTCATGCAGCTCGAGGATGTCCACTGGACGGTGATCGGCGGCGTCGTCAACGACACCTTCGTGGTGTCGGTGCGCAACCTCGGCTTCTCACGCAACGCCGGCGATTTCGTGAAGCGCTGGTTCGCGGACATCGGCAGCGCCGGCGGCCATCGCGCGATGGCCAAGGCGGTGGTGCCGCTCGAGGCGTTCCAGCGGAAGTTCGGAACCTACGAAGGCAGCCGCATCAACCAGCGCATGCTGGAGCTGGTCCTTGAGTTCCTGCATGAACTCAAGGACAAGAAGGCTACCGAAGAGCCTGATCGAGATCGTCGATAAGGTCCGCCGGATCTTCGAGGCCGATCGACAGCCGCATCATCCCCTTGGTCACGCCCGCCTTCTCGAGTTCGTCATCGGTCAAGCCGAACTGCGACGTGAGAATCGGCAGGCTGCAGAGGCTTTCCACGCCGCCGAGGCTGGCCGCGCGCTTGATCACCTTGAGGCGATCGAAGGCCTTGAACGCCCCGTCCTGGCCACCCTTCACGTCAATGGTGACGACGCCGCCAAAGCCGCTCATCTGGCCCTTGGCAATGGCGTGGTCGGGATGCGAAGCCAGGCCCGGGTAATACACGCGCGCGACATTGGCGTGGCCTTCGAGGGCCTGCGCCACGGCCATCGCGTTGGCGTTGTGCTGCGCCACGCGGAGCGGCATCGTCTTCATGCCGCGTCCCAGGGCGAAGGCGGGCATCGGATCCATCACGCCGCCGAGGAGGCGCCGCATCTTGCCGAGCGGCTCGATCAGGCGCTTGGCGCCGGAGAGCGCGCCGCCGGTCACGTCGCTGTGGCCGTTGAGGTACTTGGTGGCGCTCTGCATGGATAGATCGATGCCCATCGACAGCACCGGCTGGTTGATCGCGCTGGCGAACGTGTTGTCCACCACCGAAATGATGCCGGCCTTCCGGCAGGCGGCCGCGACGGTGCGCACGTCGACGCAGCGGAGCGTCGGATTGATCGGCGACTCGAACCAGAGCATCTTCGTCTTCGGCCCAATCACGCGCGCCGGGTCGGCCAGATCCGCCAGCGTGATGAATCGATGGGTGATGCCGAAGCGCGGCAGCAGGTCGGCGATGATGTGGAAGGTGCCGCCGTAGATGGCGGCGCTGCAGAGCACCTCGTCACCGGCCTTGAGCAGGGCGAAGAGCGCCGTCGAGATCGCCGCCATGCCGGAGCTGAACAGCAGGCCCGCCTCCGCGCCATCCACCGCCGCCAGCTTCTGCTCCACCGCGACGATGGTCGGGTTCTCGTAACGCGAATAGAGATACGCGTTGAGCTTGCCGTCCTGGTACTTGATGACGTCGGCGACCGAGTCGAAGATGAACGTGCTGGTCTCGTAGATCGGGACGGTCAGCGACTTGGTGGCGCCCGCATCGGTCCGCTCGCCGGTGTGGATCAGTTCTGTGGCAGGTCTCATGAGGTGCTCCCCGATTACACGTCGTCGCGATTCACTTGCGTCATCCGGTCGCCCGAGGCGCCCAGCACGGGTTCGATGAACTGCCGGTAGGCGTCTTCGTAGCCGCGCTCCATCAACTCGTCCAGGGTCTGGACGCGGTCGGAGCGCTCGTCGTAGGCGCCGGTCAGATCGAGCGCGCGGATGGGATTGTGCGCGGGGCGAATCAAGTAGACACCCTGGAAGCGGTGGTGCAGGTGGCGGACCGCGTCGGCGAGCGCCGCGGATTCGGCGGACGCGAATTGCTCGCCGATCTTGCCAAAGCCATCGCGGCGCGACCGGCGCAATTCGTGAGGGCCGGGCGGATTCGAGGCGGCCGAAATCACCACCACTTGTTCCGCGCCGGCGGCGGCCGCTTCTTCGAGCAGCCGGCCGATGCAGGCCGGACGGTCCGTGAAGCGGTGGGTTTCGCCGCGCCAGTACGAATCGGGCGCGAAGCGGATGAGGCGCGGATCGGTGACCGTCATCTGCGTCCCGCCCGACTTGCCCGCCGCAAGCG
>JBDTMB010000702.1:0-2482 GCA_039934485.1 Vicinamibacterales bacterium | reverse complement strand
CCTCAATAGGTGTTGGGTGTCGCGTCATTAACCGCGCACCAGATCTGGAAACGAAGACCGCAGCGATGGTGAACGCGACCAGGCTTCTCATTCAGCGGTCATGCTTCTTCTTGCGAGCACGACCGGACGGCGAAGGTTTACGTACTTGACGTGGGGCGGGCTGATAGGTGTTATGCGGCCCCACCTTTCTCATCGGAAAGATCTGGCCCACTGGCGTCCGCTGGAGCTACGTTAGCCGATAACCCAGTCGGCTTCGTTGGTTTCAGATCGAGCCAGAGAGGCCATACGGTTTGCACAATTCCAAGCGCGAAGAGCCAAGCCGCCCATCGAAAGCTCTTGCTCGTCCAGGTCTCCTCAACTACCTCCGCAAGTTCGAGTAGATCCCACTGCAGAGGCTGAGCCTGTCCGCGAAGCGTCACTTTCAAACCGACGACTTGCTTAGACGCTGCGGCGCCAAAGGCGATGCCGCCGCCTGTCGCCTCAAGCCTTTCAAGGACGATGGCAGAACGTGGGGCCAACGGGTTCTGTGCCGCGATTCTAGCCTCCACGACTTCGGAGAGAGCCGCGAAGTCCGGCTGGCCACTTTGAAGGACGCCGTCTCTCTGGATTCTTTCGATCGCGCGCTTGGCGCTGACGTACGAAGGCGACAGGAGGCTTTGAAGAAAGGGTAGGGATGAAGCGTTGCTGACGCAGAAGGCGACAATACTGAGCACCACGCCGAGCAGAGAAAGGAGGTGCTTCTTCTTCTCACTCATGTCGGCCTCCCTCGTCTTAGCTTCGTCCGCATAACGTTTCGCGCTGAGCCGCAGCGCGGACTTAATCATCATCCGTTCGCGCTGCCGGCTCCAGCGCATTGTTAGGCGGCTTTGCGGGCATCATGAACCGAAGCTGGTCGACGATCAAGACACCGATCGAAGCACTCTTGAGATCGAAGTCAGCAGCTGATGCTACTCCGTGACTCAGCGAATGACGCGACAATGGAGCCGTTTGGCCGGGCTGAAAATTGGCGAAATAGACTTCTTCGAGGAACTGGGAGAACTTGGCAGGCAGTAGCCAGCTGTATTCATGCGTCGCCTCACCAGCTGATACCGCGGCACTACTGAGTCGCTTGACCGTAGCCTTCGCGGCGCTGTCGAATGCGGCATGAATGGATCGCAATACGCCTTCGATCCTGGGGTACAGCAGTGCCGTGGCACTGATGTAGTCCCGCTCCGCGTACCTGTCGAGTGCGTGCAACAACAGTGACAAATGCGGCGCTAAGAGGTCGACTCCAGCCCACCGAGTTCGCAACTCAGGAAGCATCTGATTGAGGACATCACCAATCTCGGGCAGGTGCTGATCTACCTGGTGTTTTCCGCGCACGGTTGTAACCATGGCGCGCACCAGGCGTTTCGGGAGGGAGACAAACGGAAACCAGCGCTGAGCGAACAACAGTCGCCACTGCTCCTCACTAAGTTGGAAGATAGACTGATTCATCAAGTAGGCGAAGTGCGAACCAAGGACGCTTTCCAAGTCGTACGCTCGCTTTGGTCGGTCTGGTCCGATGGGAGTCAGGTCAAAAAACAGGCCCTTCCGCCATCCTGACGAAAAGACGCACACGATTCCGGCCGTCGGAGGACAGTCGACCCCTTCAAACCGCAGACCCGCAACGTCGACGATGTCGTCTTCGCGGACTGTCTGACCTGCTTGGAGGGTTCGCGCGGCCCGAATCCGAACGAATATCGGGCACTCGTTGACGTAGACCTGGGTCTGCCCGTCGGCACCGATGACAGCGACCATGTGGTCGATAGTGGATGGCGATACCTTGTCAGGAATACCGATCCGCTCGAGGATTTCCAGTGGAAACCCCTCCAGCCTCGATACGAACACAGCACCGTCTTCCGATGACGTGAACTCACGGACCGCAATCTTGACCGGAGCACCAGCCGCCGCGTTCTCCAAAACGTAGCCCGCAGGGGCCTTCGCGAACTTGATCTGGTATGGCATGGATAGACAGTCCGCTTAACGGCCAGTTTTCAGCCGCAGCGGCTCATGATTTCACCAGCCGCTGTCGGCTGCAAAACTTTGTTAGGCGGCTCACACTTGGAGTTGCGACCGAACTCGGCTGACCAGTGCTTTGAACCGATCGATGTCCCCAGGCCAGTTGTACGCGACCGCCCATCGTGAACCATCGGAGAACACTTCGGTCGTCGAACGAGCTTCGACCCCGACAGGAATGGGATACCTTCCACCCCAAGTCGCGGCGCGCGCCAATCTGCGAAGCAGCCCCTCCTCATCGAGATCCAGATCGAAGGACAGCAGGCGTGCAAGCTTCGTCAGGTCGTGCGTCTTGAGTTCGCGCGGAAGTCCACTACTGGGCTCAAGTTGGTTCGCCAGATCGGACGACCGGGCACGGACGAGCGCAGCCTTGAGAAGGTTTTCGATGCCAAACGCGACAAGCATGAGGTGCACGCCCAAGGCGCCGGAAGTCGACGAGGGTTCC
>JBDTMB010000701.1:0-2508 GCA_039934485.1 Vicinamibacterales bacterium | reverse complement strand
TCGCGGCACAATCCGCCGCCGCTACGGTGGGTAAACCGGAAGTCATTCTCGTCGTCGGCGTGAACGGTGTCGGCAAGACCACGACGATTGGCAAGCTGGCCAATCAACTCAAGCGCGAAGGCCGCCTCCCGCTGATTTGCGCCGCCGATACTTTTCGCGCCGCGGCGGTCGATCAGCTCCAGGTGTGGGCGGATCGCGCGGGCGTGGACATCGTGCGGGCGCGCGAGGGGGCCGATCCGGCGGCGGTGGTCTTCGACGCGATCACGGCCGGGAAGGCGCGGCGGCGGGATGTGGTGCTCGTGGATACCGCGGGGCGCCTGCACACCCGCACCAACCTGATGAACGAGCTCGACAAGATCCGGCGGATCGCCGCGCGGGAAGTCCCGGGCGCGCCGCATGAAGTGCTGCTCGTGCTCGATGCCACCGTCGGCCAGAACGGGCTGGCCCAGGCGCGCGAGTTCCTGGCGGTGGCCGGCGTCACCGGCATCGTGCTCACCAAGCTTGACGGCACCGCCAAGGGCGGCATCGCGGTGGCGATCGCGCACGACTTGAAGCTCCCAATCCGCTACATCGGGGTTGGCGAAGGGGTGGATGATCTGCTGCCGTTCACGCCGCGCGATTACGTGGACGCGCTCTTCCAGGAGAAGTGGTGAACGATCGCGCCTTCATGCAGCGTGCGCTCTTTCACGCACAGAGGGCACAGGGGCTGACCACACCCAACCCGATGGTTGGCGCGGTCGTCGTCACGCCGGACGGCGTGGTCGCCGGACAGGGGCGGCATCCCCGCGCCGGCGCCGCGCACGCCGAAGTGCTCGCGCTCGACGAGGCGGGGGGGCGCGCGCGCGGCGCCACCCTCTACGTCACGCTCGAGCCGTGCCGCCACCAGGGCCGCACCGGTCCCTGCACGCGCCGGATCATCGACGCCGGGATCGCGCGCGTGGTGGCTGCCATGCCCGACCCCAATCCCCTCATGAACGGCCTGGGCTTCGCCGACCTTCGCGCCGCCGGCATCCAGGTGGATGTGGGCCTGCTCGCGGAGGAGGCAGCGCGGACGAACCGGGCGTTTGTCATCGTCCAGACCCTGGGCCGGCCGATGATAATCGTGAAGGCCGCGACCAGCCTGGACGCGCGGATCGCCAGTGCGCCCGGCGTGCGGACGGAGATTTCCTCGCGCCAGGCGAACCGGCGGACCCAGCAGCTTCGCGCCGCCGTCGACGCCATCGCGGTCGGTTCCGGCACCGTGCTCGCCGATGATCCGTTGCTCACGGTGAGGGAGTGCTACCGGGCGCGGCCGCTGCCGCGGGTGATTTTCGATCGGCGCCTGCGCACTCCTACGACGGCGCGGCTGTTCTCGACCTTGGACCGGGGGCCAGTCATAATACTAACCACGGACAGTCATGAGCCCGCCGCTGCCGAGCGCGCCCGCGCGCTCGCCGGCGCCGGCGCCACCATCGCCTGGGGATCAGGGGAGCTTGGCGCCGACCTGGCGAAGCTGCTGACGTGGGACATCTCCTGCGTCCTGCTCGAGGGCGGCGCGGAGATTCATGCGGCCGCCTGGCAAGCCGGCGTCGTCGATCGTGTGCACCTCATCGTCGCGCCGGACAGCCTCGGCGAGGCGGGCGTGAAACTGTTCGCCGGATTGCCGGTTCCTCTGTCGCAGATGGTGCCCGTCCGAGTGGAAACGATCGGTCCCGACGCGTGGATGGAGGCAGATGTTTACGGGCATTATTGAAGCGGTTGGCACCGTGGCGGAGGTGAAGACGGCAGGCGCCGGCTTCCGCGTGAACATTCACACCGCGCTCGCTTCGTCCCTCAAGCCCGGCGACAGCCTGGCCGTGAATGGCGTGTGCCTCACCGCGATCCTGATCGACGGCGAACACGTGCTGGCCGACGTCGGACCCGAGACGGCGCGAGTGACCACCCTGGGCGGCCTGCAACGCGGGCAGGGCGTGAACCTCGAGCGGCCGATGCGGTTTGATGGCCGGCTGGACGGCCACTTCGTCCTCGGTCACGTGGACGGGGTGGGCATCGTCGAAGAGATTCGCCTTGAGGGCGATTCGCACTGGCTCACCATCGAGTTCCCGCGCGAGCTGGCGCCGTTTTTTATCCGCAAGGGCTCGATCGCCGTCGACGGCATCAGCCTCACCGTGGCCGGGCTCGGCGAGCGGCAGTTCGACGCGATGATCATTCCCTACACGTGGGGCCACACCTCGCTCCAGGGATTGCGCAAGAACGACAAGGTCAACCTCGAATGCGACATGCTCGGCAAGTACGTGGTCCGCGCGGTCGAACTAAGGAACCAGCAGTGAAGCCACAGCTCAAGATTGCAAAGGGCGCGCGCCCGCGCGCACCGTTCGCCCCGGTCGACGCGGCCCTCGAGGCGATTCGTCGCGGTGAGATGGTGATCGTGGTCGACGACGAGGACCGCGAGAACGAAGGCGACCTCACGATGGCGGCGGACAAGGTGACGCCGGCGGCGGTCAACTTCATGGCCAAGCACGGCCGCGG
>JBDTMB010000700.1:0-2513 GCA_039934485.1 Vicinamibacterales bacterium | reverse complement strand
AGCGCAATCCGCATCACCTCGAACACGTCGTTGGTGTTGTTGTCGGTGCCGTTCGCGATCGGGCAACCCGCCGCCCGCAGCGCGGGAATCGGCGGGATGACGCCGCGGTTGGCGGCCATCGCCGCCTGGTGCGTCACGATCGTGCGCGAGCGGCCCAGCGCCGCGATCTCAGCCGTGTCCACGTAGCGGCAGTGCGCGGCGAAGAGGCGCGGGCCGAGGAAGCCGTGCTGGTCGAGAAACAGCGCGGGACGCAGGCCATGGTGCTTCACCATGAAGTCGGCCTCGGCCACGCTTTGCGTCAAGTGGATCGTGTAGCCGAGGTCGTGCTTGTCCGCGAAGGCGCGGACGGCCCGCAGCAACTCGGGCGACGAGGTTTCGGCGAGCGCGGCGGCGGGGAACACGCTGATGCGTCCCTGGTTCTTGCCGTGCCACGCGGTGAACAGGTCGTTGATGCGCTGCATGCCTTCGTCGCGCAGCTTCGCCGAAAAGATGGGGGTAACGCTCCTGGCGAGCCCCTCCGGCGACATCGGGCCGGCCACGTTCTCGCTGTCGCGGATCGACTCCGCGAAGACGCAACGCAGCCCGCTCTGCGCCAGCGCGGCGGCGGCGCGGCTGATGCCGCCGCTGTTCTCGACAATCGTCGTCGTGCCGGTGCGGATCGCCTCCAGCGCGGCGACGCTGAACATCAGCGTGCCCTCGTCACCCTGGAGCAGGCTGGCGGGTTGGATCGCGAGCTTCGCGGAGTTCGGGAACCCGAAGTCTTCGTTGAAGCCGCGCTGGAGCACTGCCGCCATGTGTGCATGGCAGTTGATGAGGCCCGGAAAGATCGCCTTGCCGCGTCCGTCGTAGACGTCGGCGCGTGGATAGGTCTTGAGGATCTCCTCCGTTGGCCCGATCGCCGCGATCTTGTCGCCTTGCACCGCGAGCGCCACGTCGTTCTGCACGCGATCGACGGTCACGACCGTGGTGTGCGAGAAGACGACCGCCGGGTTCGGCGGCGCTTGCGCCTGAAGGCCTTCCGGATCGAGGAGGAGCGCTGCCACGCCGGTGCCGGCGCCGGCCAGCAACTCGCGGCGACTGAGGTTGTTCGTGGAGCCAGGCATAGGTGACCTCGCCACAGCTTAACGCCTGGGGCGGACCTGAGCGAGGCGGATCCTCCGTCCGGCGGCTTTGGGAGCGAATCGCCTGAGGCAGGACGCGTTTTCGGGACTAGTGTGGCCGGGCGTTGCTTCGCGGATGCGCGTCGAAGTAGTTCGTCACCTTGGCCACGACCTGCGCTTCGGTGAGCTTGTCCGAGGGCTCGAGGACGATGGTGGGCCTGGGCCGCGCTGTCATGTGTTCCAGGCAGTGTGCCAGCTCATGCCTCGCTTCGCCAGGGCCAAAGATCAACACCGTCTCCGCGCCACCGACCACCGTGGCCACCTCATCGAAGTACTTCGTGAGCTCGTTGCGGTGATGTTCTTCGGTGCGCTTCTCGCTCCCGCCGCCCTGCGAACTGTCGCCACCCGGGTACCCGCCGCCACCGCTGAAGCGCGGGTGACCGCGCATGTGCGAAGGCATGACCGTGACGGTGTCTTGCCCAGCGGCCACGATCAACGCCTTCTCGTGGTCGATCCAGACTCCAAACTGGCCTTTCATTGCGACTCCTTTGTGGCCCAGCGGGCTTGGCGTGAACGGACGCCTGCACAGGCCTCAGGGTGCAAGTGATGGGCCAAACCAAACACGGTCAAATACGGCCTGGCTGGTTGCGGAAGGCGGGACTATTCCGCACAAGTGGGAAAAACACCGATTTCGAGACCGCATGCTAGAGTGATTCCGATGGCAGCCACCACGCGCCTTCGCGCCGTGCCGGGAATCTTCCTGTGGGTGGTGCTGTGTGTCCCGGCACCGTCCTCCGCGACGATCACGATTGACGCCACGACGCGTGACGCCAGCTGCTCGGTCGTCCTCTCAGCGCCGCCTTACCCGACGGCGCAATTCGTGCGGGTCAAGGCCGATAAGACCGCACCGTTCTCGAGCGGTTGCCTGGCGGCGCCGCCACCGGCCTCGCTGCATCGACCGGCGGAAACGTCCATGCGCGAGACCACCCTCGCGCCCGATCCGCCGAACGTCGTTCTCTCGTGCCCACCTCTGGCGCCCCGACCTCCACCCGCAGCCTGACGCTCCCCTATCCGTAGGGCACCCCTATCCGTAGGGCCCCCGTATCCGTAGGGCACCCCTATCCGTAGGGCACCCCTATCCGTAGGGCACCCCTATCCGTAGGGCACCCCTATCCGTAGGGCACCCCTTTAGGGGTGCCTGCGTTCTGTAGGGCACCCCTATCCGTAGGGCACCCCTTTAGGGGTGCCTGCGTTCTGT
Organism: Vicinamibacterales bacterium; assembly: GCA_039934485.1. Lineage (GTDB taxonomy): Bacteria > Acidobacteriota > Vicinamibacteria > Vicinamibacterales > UBA2999 > 12-FULL-67-14b. Next base: position 155 of record JBDTMB010000700.1, on the reverse strand, counting down.
TGGTGGTCTGGAAATCTATTCAGAGAGGTGAGTCATGTACAAGAACCCTTCCGTTTTGATCGGCCTGGTCGTCGTCTTGCTGGCGAGCGTCGTCAACGGACAGACGCCGCTCGACGTTCGGGCCGCGTCGTCGAGCGCCAGGGCCGGCTGGCAAC
>JBDTMB010000699.1:0-2516 GCA_039934485.1 Vicinamibacterales bacterium | reverse complement strand
GCCGAACGCCTACGGCAGCATCTTCCGCTTCGAGGGGCAGGCGTCGGTGTTCGCGGCCAAGGACGGCCCGTGCTATCGCTGCCTCTATCCCGAGCCGCCGCCGCCCGGCCTGGTGCCGAGCTGCGCCGAGGGCGGCGTGCTCGGCGTGCTGCCCGGCATCATCGGCGTCATCCAGGCCACCGAGACCATCAAGTTGATCATGGGGATTGGCGAGCCGCTCGTCGGCCGCTTCCTCATCTACGACGCGCTCCGCATGCGTTTCCGGGAACTGAAGCTCCGCAAGGACGCCGACTGCCCGGTGTGCGGCACCCATCCGACCGTGACGCAGTTGATCGATTACGATCAGTTCTGCGGCGTGGTGCCGCCCCCGACTGAAGCGCCGAAGGATGTGCCCGTGTCCAATGCCGACGCCCTGACGGCGCTCGAACTCAAGGCCGAACTCGATCGCGGTGACCGCATCGTGATTCTCGATGTGCGCGAACCGAACGAGTACCAGATCGCGCGTATCGAGGGTTCGATCCTGATTCCGCTCGGCGATCTGCCGTCGCGGTACGCCGAACTGGACCCGAACGCGAACATCGTCGCCCAATGCCGCTCCGGCGTACGGAGCGGCAAAGCCCAGGTATTCCTGCGGTCCAAGGGCTTTTCGAACGTCCGGAACCTGACGGGCGGGATCCTGGCCTGGTCCGACCAAGTGGATCCGAGCCAGCCGAAGTATTGAGATCTCCGACTTGCTTCGTCCGAGATGCCCGGGCTAATATAGGACTTCTGCGGTCGTATATGGGTAGGCGGCCAATATGTTGAGGCTTTCCAAGAAGTCGGACTACGCACTGATCGCGATGAAACACCTGGCCATGCGCCCGGATGGGGGAGCCTCATCGAGCGCGCGCGAGATCGCCGAGTCGTATGACATCCCGCTGGAACTGCTGGCGAAGGTGCTGCAGCGCCTGGTGCGATCGCGGCTCCTGGTGTCGGTGCAGGGTACGCGCGGCGGCTACCGCCTGGGGCGGACGGCGTCGGCTATTACAGTTGCGGACGTGATCCAGGCCGTGGATGGTCCCGTGACGGTGACCGCCTGCGGCCCCGACGATCACACGTGCGATCAGTTCAGCAAGTGCAGCATCCGGGACCCGCTCTGGAAGATCAAGAGCCGTATCCTCGACGCGCTGAACACGGTGACGGTGGCGGAGATGGCTGCGGATGGCGATACCCCTCCGGAGTCGCCGACCGTCTCGCGGATGATGTTTGTGCCGGCGATTGGCGAATGAGTTCTTATGATCTATCTCGACCATCACGCGACGACTCCGGTTGACCCGCGCGTGGTCGAGGCGATGCTGCCGTTCTTCACCGAGCGGTTTGGCAACGCGGGGAGCAAGCACCACCGGTTTGGCTGGGACGCCAGCGACGCCGTGGAACGCGCGCGCAAGCAAGTGGCGGCGCTCATCGGGGCGGGCCCGAAGGACGTGATCTTCACGAGCGGCGCCACCGAGGCGGACAACCTCGCGATCATGGGAGTCGCCGAAGCGATCCGCGCCAAACGCGACGTGTCCGCCGGCGCCCTGGCGAAGCCGGATCACATCGTCACGGTAGCGACCGAGCACAAGGCGGTGCTCGACCCCTGCCGGCGGCTGGAACAGAACGGCTGGCGCGTCACGGTGTTGCCGGTGAATCGCGCGGGCCTGGTGGACTTGAGCGAAGTCATCGCTGCAGTCACCGAGCGCACGGTGCTCGTGAGCGTGATGGCGGCCAACAACGAGATCGGCGTGCTGCAACCGATCGGCGAGATCGCCAGGATTGCGCACGCCAGGGGCGCGTTGATGCACACCGACGCGGTGCAGGCGGTGGGGAAGGTGCCTTTTGATGTCGAGGCGCTCGACGTCGACCTCGTGTCGATGACGGCGCACAAGTTGTGCGGGCCCAAGGGGGTGGGTGCCCTCTACGTCCGCCGTCGCCGCGCCGAGGTGGCGCCGCTGATGGAGGGCGGCGGGCAGGAACGCGGCCTGCGGCCCGGCACCTTGAACGTGCCGGGCATCGTCGGTTTCGGCAAGGCCGCGGAAATCGCGCGGGCCGCGATGCCGGGAGAGGCGAAGACCACGTCGGGCTTGCGCGACCGGCTGCTCGAGGGCTTGAGGTCGCGCGTGGACGGGATGACGGTGAACGGCACGCTCGACGCGCGCCTGCCGGGCAACCTCAACGTGAGCTTCGAAGGGATTGACGGGGAAGCGTTGCTGGTGAGCCTCGACGACATCGCGGTGTCCTCGGGCGCGGCGTGCACGGCGGCCGAACCGTCGCACGTGCTCGTGGCACTCGGGCTGGCGAAGGACCGGGCGCTGGCGTCTCTCCGCTTCGGCCTCGGGAGGACGACGACGAAGGACGAGGTGGATTACGCCGCGGTGAAAGTGGCGGCGGTGGTGTCGCGGCTGCGTTCGATGTCGCCGGTGGGTGGAGCGCGACGGCTTTAGCCGTCGCTGGGCGGCGAGGGCTAAGGCCCTCGCCCACCAGGATGACGATGCGGT
>JBDTMB010000698.1:0-2530 GCA_039934485.1 Vicinamibacterales bacterium | reverse complement strand
TCGCCCACGCCGCCCGCAGCGCGGATCGGTGCTTGAAGGTCTATCGCCATCAAACAGAGGTCACACCGCACTTCGCCGAGCAGCCTCTCGACATAGGTCTCCAGGTCCTCAGGTGTTTGAACGCCGCGAAGAATTTCAATAAAGGTCTCAACTTCTGGCGTCCGAAGAAACCATTCACGCCGGCGGAAGTCGTTCTCGTCCCAACGGATTCGGTGCGCTCCAAGTCCGTAGTGAATTCTGATTTCCTGAGGTTGCGGATTCGGATGCTCGGCCTGGGCGATGAGAACGAGCTGTTGTGGATGGCCAATTTGGAGATGGGAAAGCCGCTTAGCGATGGTGCCCCTGTGCACCATGCCGATCTTCACGGCGCCGCCAGTGGATGGACCTATTGCGTAGATCCAGCCCATCACAGCTCCTTCTTCCATCGCGCCAGACGCGCGGCGGGCACCTGAAAGACATCAGACGACCGCGCACCCGTCCACACCGCCAACGTCATCACTTCGCCGCCTTCAGCAAATGCGCGACGGTGTGAATGCCCCACGGCGTGCCCCGCCTGGTGGTGAAGCCGCCCGCCGTCAAGCCGACCGCAATCTGCTTGTACGTGCGGCCTTCGGCGCGGGCGCGGCGCATCTGCGCGAGGATCCGCTGCTCCACGGGCGCGGGTTCCAGCCGCCCGCCGTGCTTGGACCCATCCGCCTCGACGCGCTGCGAGCCCGGGATGAGCTGAAACCCAAACGGCAGCGTCCCGATCCGCTCGCCCCGATCGCGCTTATGGTGGAGACCGTCGCGCGTGCGCTCGCCGATTTGCTTGCGCTCGTATTCGGCGAACGCCCCGAGCACATGCACGACGAGCAGTCCCGAGGCCGAGCGGGTATCGAGGGATTCCGACAGGCTGACCAGCGAGACCCCGCGGCGGTCGAAGAGCTTGAGCAGCCCGCAGAGATCGCCCAGGTCGCGGGTCAGGCGGTCGAGCTTGGTGACGATGATGGCGGCGACCGTGCCGGCGTCCACGCGCGCGAGCAGGTCGGCCATGGCCGGCCGGTCGAGCGAGCCGGACCATTCGTCGGGATCGGTGAGGATCTCCAGGTTGTCCCAGCCCTTGACGAGGACCATCGCCCGGATTCGCGCCGTCTGCGCCTCCACCGACAATTCTTGTTTTTGCGTGCTCACGCGCACGTAGCCTAGCGTCTGAGCCATTTTCAAATAACCGGACGGTTGTTTGAACAGCCCCCGCCAAAAACACCACTACTAATAGTGGTCGGGGTCTTTCGCCCCAAGGCGGCGCGTACCAGCGGCGCGGCGTACGCTGGCGGTATGGATGAGATTTGGTAAAATAAATTGCGCACGGCTCGACGGGCTCCTCTCCCCGTCCGGGTCATCACCGGAGGCCGCGGCGGGCTTGCCGCGGTCTCCACCTAACCGTTTCCCGCCTAGCGAACCTTCAGAACAGTGGCGGCGGCTTGCGCGTCACTGGCGTCGAGCTGGCGCATCATGACCGCCAGGCACACCGGGCAGACCCCGTGACTGACCGGCGCCGGCGGTCCCGGCGTGAGCACCCGCTGACACCAACTGCAGATCACCTTCATGCCGTCCGCGACGCGTGCCTGGTCACGTCCACCACCGCGCGCAACTGGCGCCGCTGCACGCCCGCTTCCTTGGTCAACGTCCACGACTTGATGCAGCGATCGATCTCGCTCTCCCGCCAGCGCCGCGGGCCGGTCGCACAGTGCTGCGGGACCAGGCCCTCGTCGATCCGTTTGCGGACGGTGTTCTTGCTGATCCCTAGTCGGGCGCAGACCTCCGCTTCCCGCAGCAGGCGATCGCTCACGCCGTCCTCCGGACCGTTAACTGCGTCGTGATGGCGATCTCCGGCGTGAGCCGCGCGAGCGCGATGATGAGCGCCGCACGGAAGCGATCGACGGCGAAGACCAGTTCAATTTGCGGGCGGACGGCGCCGGTGATCATCCGGTGGACCTGGCTCGTATCGCGTTTCAACGCGACGGCAAATTCCTCCAGGGTCAACCCGGAGACGCGGCGCACCTCGTCAAAGCACCCTCCGAGCACCGTGTAGAGGTGTGCAGTGTCCACATTCTGGAGCCCCGCTTTCGCCATCGGTGCGCGTCCGTCCATTCTTTGGAGCAGGGCCGCGCGATCGGGGTGAGTCACGATGGGGGCCATGACGACTACGCCGCCCTCTTGGGAAACAGATCCTTGATGTCGCAGCCGAAGAACTCGGCGAACTTGTGCGCGTTATCGACGGTGATCGTGTCGTGACGCCCGCGGGCGACATCCGACACGTACGGCTGGGTAAGGTTGATCGCCGCCGCAAGTTGCGCCTGCGTTAGCTCGGCGATCTCGATCGCCTTCGCGAGGCGATTGCCCGTCACTTCGGCATCAGACTTGAGCAGCTCGCGAAGTTGCACGCCCGTGAATTTCATACGGGCCTAACAGTAAAGCCTATACACGTAACGTGTCAAGGCTTAATTAAGCGTGTGAGCTAAGACTAATGTTTACCAACACTTACGTGCTT
>JBDTMB010000697.1:0-2551 GCA_039934485.1 Vicinamibacterales bacterium | reverse complement strand
ATCAACAGGAACTTGCCCTGCTGAATCAGGTAGGCCTTGCAGGTCTCGTAGATGATCGCCGAGACGTCGGACATCGACTTGTGCACGGGCAGGTTCTTGACCGCCGTGTAGGTCCAGAAGCCGAACAGCAGCCCCAGCACGCAGACCACCAGCCCCGACAGCAGGATCTGATGTCCGGTCATGCCGAGGAAATCGCCCTGGTTGAGGTCGGGGATCTGGATGTTGACTTCGCCGCCGGGCCGATGCCCGCCCGCCACCGGCTGCTCGGCCTGGGCCGACAGCATGACCGGTCCCACCAGAAGCGCCCATCCCAGGACCACGGCGAACCCTATTCCCACCCTACGCAGAAGTCTCATCACCATCGTGTCCTTTTCCCCTGATTACCGACGGAATCGCCATTCCACCGGTCAAAAAAATCCTCACGCCTTCTTCCACCGAAATATCAGGAAACATCACCTGAGACTTCGGGTACACCACCACGTCACCCAGGTACAGGTGATTGGTGGGCACATACACCGCCACCAACGCTTCCGGCCCCTGGCCGCGCTCGATCGTGAACTCGCGCGTCAGGAACCCGAGCACCAGCCCCTTCCGCGAGTCGTCGATGATGACGACTTTCTTGAAGCCCGCTTCGTTGTCGGGCGAAAAGGCCGCCACCAACTGCTTCACCGGCGCGTAGACCGTCTTGAACAACGGCACGTGGAGCAGCCATTTTTCGGTCTGCGCCAGCACGCGGCGTCCGATCACGTTGGTGGCGATGGCGCCCACCACCAGGATGAACGCTGCCGTCAGCAACACCCCCAGCCCGGGCACTTCCCGGCCGAGCAGCGCCGTCGAAAGCGGGATCGCCACGCGGTCGACGACGCGAAACGTCCACACCAGCGCCGCCACGGTGATGAACAGCGGCACCGTGACGACGAGCCCCGTCAAAAAACTTCGGCGCAACCACGGCATGTTGTCACCAGGGCAAACCTAAAGGTTGGCCCCCACCTTCACCTGCTCAAGAGCCAGACCACCGTCACCGCCGCGAGCGCCAAACGATACACCGCAAACACCATCATCGTGTGCGCGGCCAGGTAACGGATGAAGAACTTCACCGTCACGTAGCCGACGATCCCCGACACGATCAAGCCGACCGCGAAGATCGTCACCGGCACCGCCTCGATGCCAATCTTGTAGAGCACGAGCCCTTCCTTGATCGCCGCCGCCAGCACCGCCGGCAGGCTCAGGAGGAACACGAACCGCGCCGCCGATGCGCGCTTGACGTCCATCGCAATCGCCGCCGTCAACGTCGAGCCCGAACGCGAAATCCCCGGCACCAGCGCGAACGTCTGCGCGACGCCGATGATCAACGCCTCGCCGTAACCCAGGCTGCGCGCCTCGCGGCCCTGGGTGCCGATGCGGTCGGCGATGATCAATCCGACCGCGCCAATCGCCAGTGCCGCCGCGACCACCGCCGGAGACCGAAAGGTGGTCTCGATGGCATCGGCGAACAGGCCGCCGACCACCACGACCGGAATCGTGCCGACGATGATCATCCGGCCAAGCCGCTCGTCCTCGCCGTCGCGCCCGGCCAGGGCGCCCGGCGCCGCGGCGATCAGCCGGAGGATGTCCCGCCAGAAGTACGCGACGATCGCCAGCAACGTGCCGACGTGGCACGCCACGTCAAACGGCACGCCGAACCGCCCGGGATCCCAGCCGAAGAACGCCCGCGCGAGAATCAGGTGCCCCGAACTCGACACCGGCAGGAACTCGGTGAGTCCCTGGACCGCACCCAGGACGACCGCTGACAGCAGATCCACGCGGCTATCGCGCCACTACGACGCCTTACGGGCGCCCTGCGAACGGCCCTTGATCGGGCTCTTTTCCAGGATGATGGCGATCGACGCCGCGATATACATCGACGAATAGGTGCCGGTCAGGATGCCGACGATCATCGTGAACGCAAAGCTCTTCAGCACTTCCCCGCCGAAGATGTAGAGCGAGACCACCGTCAGCAGCGTCGTGCCCGCGGTGATGACCGTGCGCGACAGCGTCTGGTTGACGCTGGCGTTGACGACCTGTTCCATCTTGTCCTTCCGCTTGGTCCGCATGTTCTCGCGGATGCGGTCGAAGATGACGATGGTGTCGTTCACCGAATAGCCGGTGATGGTGAGAATCGCCGCGACGACGTTCAGCGACAGTTCATAGTTGAAGAACACCAGGAACGACATCGTCACGATGATGTCGTGGAACGTCGCCACGATGGCACCGATGCCGAAGTTCAACTGGAAGCGCAGCCAGATGTAGAACAGGATGCCGAAGAGCGACGCCACCGTGGCGTAGATACCCTTCAGCTGCAGGTCCTTGCCGATCACCGGGCCGACGATTTCGGTGCTGATCACCTCGAACTTGCCAAGGTTCGCCTTGCTCAGCGCGTCCACGACGGCACGCGCCTGCTTGTCGAGGTTGGCGCCCTGCTCCTCGACCGTATCCTGCAGGCGGATCAGCCACTCGTGCGCGGCCGCGTCGCCGTAGGACTGCACGACGCTCTCGGTGGAGATGGGATCGA
>JBDTMB010000696.1:0-2554 GCA_039934485.1 Vicinamibacterales bacterium | reverse complement strand
TATCTGTGGCCTTGGTATTAATCTGCGTTTATCTGTGGCCCTTGAATTCATCAACGGCGCTGGACCGTGATTCTCCCGTTCTGAGGCGGGTCGCTGCAGTTGCCCGTAAAGTTCGACAGGTTCCAGTCCATCGTCGAGTCGTTCTGCGAGACCGCGCCGCCAAAGGCCGCGGTGGCGTCGCAGCGGCCGACCAGCTGCGGCATGTTGATGGTGATGGTCCCGCTGATCCGATCGTTGCGATCTACCGTACCTGAGTAAGTGCCTTCCCATGCTGCGGGGTCGGTGACCCACCGGCCGTTGAAATCGCTTCCAGCCTGCGTCACGGTGGTGGTCACGGCGTGGGTCTGCGTGCTGGACGATTCAAACGTGCCGCTCCAGTCTCCAGAGAGTTGTGCCGGGGACGGCCGGGCTGGCAGCTCATCGCAACCGACCACGAAAGACAGGCTAAGCAGAGTCAGCGTGCGCCACATGAACAGCCTCCAGTGGCGTGGCGTGCAAGGGCTGGGCCATATCAAGGCTTCCCTGCGCCTGACGTCCTGCATCTGTGTTCATCTGTGGCCAGAGGTATCGATGGCGCTGGCGAGAAAATCGACCACGATGCGTTCCGCGTAGTAGCCGTCGTCGCCGTTGGCCTCCTCCACGAACCCGCAGTGCCCGCCGTGAGGCGTGACAATCGTCGTGATGTGGGGGTTGGCGGCCACGGCTTCCGCCGCGAAGATCTCGGGCGGGACGAAAGGATCGTCAGCCGCGCTCAGGATCAACGCCGGCCGCGCCACGCGGTCGATCACGCGCATCGCGCTGGCACGCCGGTAGTAGTCCGTGGCGCCGTCGTAGCCGTGGTGGGGCGCGGTATACCGATCGTCGAACGCGCGAATCGACCAGATCTTCCAGAGGCCGGAGAGATCGAAGGCGCCGGGGAACGTCCGTTCCTTCCGCCGCATGCGCGCCTGCAGGTTGCGGCAGAAGTTCCATTCGTAGATGCGATTCTCCCGCCGTTCGATCGACTGCATGCAGGCTTCGAGTTCGATCACGGGCGACACCGCGCAGACGGCCCGCACCTCCGGGAAGCCCTCCGCGCCCAGTTCGCCAGCCAGCTTCATCGTGATGTTGCCGCCCAGTGAGTAGCCGGCCACGCCGAAGCGGGTCAGCCCGTCGCGATCCCGCAGCTCGCGAAGCACAGACAGCGGATCGGCGGTCAGCCCCGAGTGGTACAGCCCGCGCGAGAGGTGCTCGGTGCCGCCGCAATTGCGCTGGTTGAGGCGGACGACGTTGAAGCCGCGGACGAAGGCCTTTTCGGCCATGCCGCGCATGTAATGCACTTCGCTCGAACTCTCGAGGCCGTGCAACAGCAACACGGTGGGCTGGGTGGTCCGGTCCGGTTGCCAGTTGCAGTGCGCGAGCACGCGCGCATCCGGCGCCACCTCGAAGTAGCGCGCTTCGGACCCGGGCAAGCCCGGCAGATAACGCGACCGGGCCCAGGCGTAGAGGGTCATCTTATGACCGCCTGCGATGCGAGCCATCGGTTTGAAAGGTGGAGGCGTGGGAGGCAAGGTGAGACTACAATTTACCACCCCAACGGTCGCGGTTCTGAGGAGGACTTGATGATTCGCGCAAGACTCGTATTGATGACAACGGTGGCCCTGGCAGTTGCCGCGCCGGGCTTCGCCCAGGACGCCAAGCTCGCCGCCTACAAGACGGAAGCCGTCAAGGGCGTGGACGAGATGGCCAAGCTCGCGCAGGAAATGGTGGACTCGGTGTTCAGCTTCGGCGAGCTGGGCATGCAGGAGGTCGAGACCTCGAAATACCTCACGGCCCAGCTCGAGAAATTCGGGTTCAAAGTCACCCGCGGCGTGGCCGGCATCCCCACCTCCTGGGTGGCCACCTATGGTTCGGGCAAGCCGGTGATTGCGCTCGGCTCCGATATCGACGGCATTCCGCAGGCCTCGCAGAAGCCGGGAGTGGCGTTCAAGGATCCGATCCTCGAAGGCGCGCCCGGCCACGGTGAGGGCCACAACACCGGCATGCCGATGAACATCGTCGCCGCCATTGCCGTGAAGAAGATCATGGAGCGCGATCACCTGCCGGGCACGCTGATGCTCTGGCCGGGCGTGGCCGAAGAGCAGCTGGCGTCGAAGGCGTGGTACGTCCGTGACGGCGTCTTCAAGGACGTCGATGTCGTGCTGTTTGCGCACGTCGGCGCCAACCTCGGCGTCCGCTGGGGCGAGGGCGGCGGCAACGGCATGGTGTCGGTCGAATACACCTTCGAAGGCGAGACCGCGCACAGCGCCGGCGCCCCGTGGCGCGGCCGCTCGGCGCTCGATGCCGTGGAGCTGATGAGCGATGGCTGGCAGTACCGCCGCGAGCACCTGCGCCTCTCGCAGCGCTCGCACTCGGTAATCACCAACGGCGGCGACCAGCCCAACGTGGTGCCGCGCAATGCCAGCATCTGGTGGTACTTCCGGGAGACCGATCAGCCGCACATCCAGGAGCTCTGGGAAATCGGCGACAAGATGGCGCAGGGCGCGGCGCTGATGACCAACACCACCTGGACCTC
>JBDTMB010000695.1:0-2565 GCA_039934485.1 Vicinamibacterales bacterium | reverse complement strand
CTGACGGGGAACACGAGACGGTAGTGGTGGTAGCCGATGTAGAACGCGCCCGGGAACCCGGTTCCAGTGAAGACCGGCTCGTCCCAGCCGCCGTCGGGGCGTTGGGTCTGCGCCAGCCACGCCGCGCCTCGGTGGGCGGCCAACCCGTCGACGGCATCCAGACGCCCTGCGTGGCCGATGTCTGCCGCGCGGTGTTCGATCGGCGATTCCTGATCGAGGAGGGATTCGAGGCCACCAAGCGCGAAGTGGAGGAGCTGCTCGCTCGGGTGCGGACGCGGGTGCCGCGGGTGGCCTACTCGCTCCACGATCTGATGGTGGTGCATCCCACGCGCACACCGGACGATTCGCCGGTGATCGCGGCGATCGAACGCGGCGTGGCGCGCGTGCTCGGCCGTCCGGCCACCCGGGTGGCAAGCCCCGGCACCTACGACCACAAGCACGTGGCGCGGATCGCCGGCGTGCCGCACTGCGTCGCCTACGGCCCCGGCGAGCTGGAGCAGGCGCATCAACCGGACGAATACTGCCGGACCGATGACCTGGTGAATTCCACCAAAGTACTGGCGCTGGCGATTCTCGACCTGACGGGCGCATTACAGTAGACGGCCGTCTCTGGCTGGGTCGCAGAACCCGGGTGTAAGATCCCATCATGGACGGGAAGGACGCGATGCCATCCAGCGCTCGCCCAGACGTTCGGCTCACCTACGACGACTTCCTGCTGTTCCCGGACGATGGGATGCGGCACGAGCTTATCGATGGGGAGCACTACGTGACCCCGTCACCGAATCGCCGTCACCAGAAACTGTTGGGGCGCCTCAACTGGGCTCTAGTGGATCACTTGCGAGCGTACCCGGCACAAGGCGAGGCGTACGCAGCCCCGTTTGACGTGGTGTTTTCGCATTGGGACGTGGTCGAGCCCGACCTGCTCGTCGTGACCGGAGACCAACTGGGCATTCTCACCGACAAGAACATCGTCGGCGCCCCAGCCCTGGTCGTGGAGATTCTCTCGCCGGGCACGCGCAAGCGGGACCGGACGATCAAGCGAGGCTTGTTTGAACGAAGCGGTGTGCGCGAGTACTGGATGGTCGATCCGGACCAGAACACCGTGGTGGTTCATCGCCGCGACGCCGCCGGAGCGTTTCCGAGTGCTGGAGAATTCAGGGCTGAAGATGGAGCGATCCTGACGACGCCAATTCTGCCGGCCTTCCGGTTGCCGCTCGATCAGCTCTTCGCGTGAGCCGCCGGGCGCTCCCATCATCATCGCCAAACGTTGGGCGCCTCGTGAACGGGGCGCCGTGAGGACACCAATGACCGGACCTGAACTCGTTGCCCTTTCCAAGAAGCACACGCTGTACGAGTGGTCGGCGCAAGCGACCGTCGATCCCATTCCCGTGGAGACCGCCAAGGGGATCTACTTCTACACGCCCGAGGGCAAGCGCTTCATCGACTTCAACAGCCAGTTGATGTGCGTCAACATCGGCCACGGCGATCCGCGGGTCATCAAGGCCATCCAGGACCAGGCGGCGAAGCTGGCCTACGCCAATCCGTTCATGGCCACCGAGCCGCGCGCGCGGCTGGGCGCCAAGCTTGCGGAACTCTGCCCCGGCGACATCAACGTGTTCTTCTTCACCAACGGCGGCGCCGAAGCCGCCGAGAACGCGATCCGCATCGCGCGGATGTATACGGGGCGCCACAAGATCCTCACGCGCTATCGCTCGTATCACGGCGGCACCGCCGGCGCGCTCACGCTGACCAGCGATCCGCGGCGCTGGGCCGCCGAGCCCGGCATCCCCGGTGTGGTGCGCGTGCCGCATCCGTATCACGGTATCGAGCGCGGCTCCGACACCGGTCCGGAGGCCCTCGCGATCCTCGAAGAGATCATCATGATGGAAGGGCCGCAGACGATTGCCGGGTTCATCCTCGAGACCGTCACCGGCACCAACGGCATCCTGATTCCACCGGATGGCTACCTCGAAGGCGTGCGCGCGCTGTGCGACAAGCACGGCATCATGATGATCGCCGACGAGGTGATGTCCGGCTTCGGCCGCACCGGCGCGTGGTTCGCCGTCGATCACTGGAAGGTGGTGCCCGACATCATGACGATGGCCAAGGGCCTGACCAGCGCGTACGTGGCGCTCGGCGCGGTGGGCGTCCGTCAGTCGATCGCCGACCATTTCCAGCAGAAGGTGCTGTTCGGCGGCCTCACCTACAACAGCCACCCGCTCGGCTGCGCCGCGGCGCTGGCGACGATCGCGGTCTACGAAGAGGACCAGCTGATCGACCACGCCAAGGCAATGGGCAAGGTGATGCGCGGGCTGATGGACGACCTGACGAAGAAGCACCCGTCGGTCGGCGAGGCCCGCAGCATCGGCCTGTTCGGGATGTTCGAGTTGATCCGCAACCGCAAGACGAAGGAAGCGATGGCGCCGTACAACGGCGGCTCGATTGAGATGACCGCACTCGCGAGATTCTTCCGCGAGGAAGGGCTCTACACGTTCGTGCGCTGGAACACCTTCTTCACCAACCCGCCGTTGTGCATCACCGAGGAGCAGCTGCGCGAGGCGTTCG
>JBDTMB010000694.1:0-2569 GCA_039934485.1 Vicinamibacterales bacterium | reverse complement strand
GGGCACCCCGCTTTCGTAGGGCACCCCGCGGTACGTAGGGCACCCCTTTAGGGGTGCCATCCCCCGAATCCCCGGCCACTGCACGCACGCGATGCCAAAGACGATCACCGCCAGTGCGGACCAGCCGAGCACGTCGAGGCGCTCGCCGGTGAAGGCGTAGGCGAGCGGCGGCAGGAACACCAGCACCGCGCCGCGCGAGATCGGATACACGAGTGACAGATCGCCGTGGCGATACGCGAGCGTGAGCAGCGCGTAGTTGACGATGACGAGCAGGGCGCCCACCACCGGCAGCACCCAATTGCCGGCGAGGCCGGCGCGATCGATCAGGCCGGCGGCCAGCAGCACGGCGAAGGCGGCGGCCTCGACGGCCTTGCTGAGGCCGGTGAAGATCTGGGTGCCGCCGCTGCGCTTGAGGAGAAAGTTCCAGTAGGCGTGCGCCGCCGCCGACAAGACGACGAGCGCGTAGGTGGTGGGGGTCAGGGCAGAAGTATACGCGTCCGGCGCCAGCAGGTTGCTGAAAAAGCCGGCACGCTGAATGCGGAAGGCAAAATGCAGAAGGCAAAACCTATTGCTCCACGGAATCCGCGAACTTGTGCCTTGTGCCTTTTGCCTTGTGCCTTCTGCGCGGCGTTCTTCAGCAGCCTGCTAGACCGCGATGGCCACTGTGAAGGTGGCCGCGTATCCGATCGAGGTGTTCCCGCTCATGGCGGCGACTCCGCGGTGACGCCGTCGGCGAACACCATATCGGCGGTGTTCTTCTGGCGGGTTGGCGCCGCGCGCGCGTGGCGCGGCCCTGGTACCAGCCCGGGTAAACCGTCGTGAAGGTGGCCTTGCCGGCCGCGTCGACTGGCTGAAGCCCCCGCAGCCAGGTGGCCGAAGCCTGGGCCCCGTATTCAGAGTAGTCCCCGCGCGCGTCACAGTGCCAGATCTCCACGCTGGCGCCCATCACCGGCGCGCAGGCGGCGTTGGTGTTGACGACGGCGATGGCGAGGGAGAGCAGCAGGCCGGTGCGATCCTCGCGGACGTCGCTGCGGGTGGGCAGGGCGATCGAAGGGAAGGGGCCGGCGGTTTCCGACGGCGTGACCGCGCACGTCGTGGTGGACGGCGGCGTGGTGGTGGTTCCGTTGGTCGTGGCCGTCGTGGTGGTGGCGGTCGTCGTGGCGGTGGGGCTGGTGAGCGTCCCGCCGCTGCAGGCGCCCGCCGATAGCGCGGCGCCGGCGGCGCCGAACAGGCGCAGCGCCTCGCGCCGGCTCAACGTCGTCAGGTCCCGGTCAGGCATCAGTCTCGATCACTCTTTCGGCGAGGCGGCGCATCTGTCGTAAATGACAGACGGAGAGGCTGGCGCGGCAGACGCGGAAATGTGTGGCAAGTCTGTGGTGGGGCTAGAGTCCGAGTCAACGCCTTTCGGCGACGTTGATGGGCTCACGACGACGAACCCTGGGAACCGGATCGACCAGGACGTGTGCTCAACGCCTTTCGGCGACACTGATGGGCTCACGACGTCGTCGGTGCGCAGGCAGGCCTCTCGGAGGTGTGCTCAACGCCTTTCGGCGACATTGATGGGCTCACACATGCGTCGGCGGTTCCGCGCCGTCCCGCCCCCAGTGCTCAACGCCTTTCGGCGACATTGATGGGCTCACCGACGATCCGAAGCGTTACGTTCGTTCTGATCTTGCTGTGCTCAACGCCTTTCGGCGACATTGATGGGCTCACCCGTTCGAGGTCCGCTTTGGAGATCCTAGGATTTAGTGGACAGCCTTTCGCCTCGGTTTGTGAGCTTCTTCAAACTGCTCGGGACTCAGGCCACCCAGATGACTATGGCGACGCTGGCGATTGTAGAACGTATCGATGTAGTCAGCGACGTCAGCGATCGCCAGTTCACGATTCTTGTAGATTTGCTTCTTGATCCGCTCCTTCTTCAGACTACTGAAGAAGGACTCGGCGACGGCATTGTCCCAGCAATTCGCTTTGCGGCTCATGCTCGGCTCCAAGTGGTTGGACCGGCAGAACCGCCGCCACGCATCGCTACCGAACTGGGTGCCTTGATCGGAGTGAATCAACGTGCCACGCGGGCGTCGGTGCCGGACGGCCAAGAGGAGGGCGTCGAGCACGAGCTCACGGCGAATCGTCGGGCCTGCGGCCCAGCCCACGATCTTGCGCGAGAACAGATCCAGGACGACAGCGAGGTAGAGCCAGCCCTGCCACGACCGGATATACGTGATGTCCGTCACCCACGCTTTGTTTGGTCGCGCACGGTGAACTGTCGTTGTAGGAGATTGGGAATCAGGACCGACGGCTTTCCGACGGACCAGCGTCGCATGCGATAGCCATGCAGCGCCCGAAGATGATTCTCGCGCATGAGCCGCGTGACGCGATGCTTGCTGCAGCTCTCTCCGGCCTCGCAGGTCCAGAAAGACGCGAGGGGCGCCATAGATGCCGTGACTGGCCGTGAACGACGCCTGGATCAAGCGAAACAGCCGGGCGTCCTCTTGCGCGTGCCTTGACAGCGGCTGGTTGAGCCACGCGTAGTAGCCGCTCGGCGCCACGCCGAGCACGCGACACATGACCT
>JBDTMB010000693.1:0-2572 GCA_039934485.1 Vicinamibacterales bacterium | reverse complement strand
GGCCGGATCGTCCAGTTCCAGCGGATGGGGCCGCGCGTGATGCTGGTGCAGGCCAACCTGTCGTTCCGATCGAGCAGCGCCAATCCGCTCGAGCGAAAGTCGGTCGCCGATTCCTTCGCGAAGTCCATCCTCTGGGGCTTTGCGGTGGCGGCGGAATCACCGGGGAAGGTGCTGGTTGACGCGACGGACTTCTACCTCCGCGACGTCACGGGCGCGGCCGGGTCGCTTCGTCCCGGTACCTACCGCGTCGACCGCACGCGAAGCGCGTTCTACATTCCCAACACGCGCAATTTTCCGAAGAACACCGAAGTGGACATGACGTTGACCTTCACCAACGAAGCCGGTGGCGGCGGACGTGGCGGCGGCGGCGGTCCCACGCAGGGCCCCGCGCCGATCGGCCCGGCCGGCGGCGGCGGTGGTGGTGGCGGCTTCGGCGGCGGGCTCTTCTCGGGCACCGTCGCCAGCGTCACGCCGTCCCCAGACGCGGTCACGATGCGTGAGCATGCGTCGTTCGTGGAATTGCCTGATGACAACTACACGCCTCGCGTCGACGACCCGCGCGCCGGCTACGGCGGACTGTCGTTTGTCGATTACAGCGTGCCGATCGGCGAACCGATGCAGATGCGCTACATCCGCCGCCACCGGATCGAGAAGAAGGATCCGAATGCCGCGACGAGCGAACCGGTCAGGCCGATTCAATACTGGGTCGACTCGGGCGCGCCGGAGGATGTGAAGAAGGCGCTGCTCGAAGGCGCGGGCTGGTGGAACCAGGCGTTTGAAGCGGCCGGCTTCCGCAACGCGTTCAAGGTGGACGTGTTGCCGGCAGACGCCGACCCGATGGACATCCGCTACAACATGATCAACTGGGTGCACCGCTCGACGCGCGGCTGGAGCTCGGGCGGCTCGGTCTCGGATCCGCGCACCGGTGAAATCATCAAGGCCACCGTGACGCTTGGTTCGCTGCGCGATCGCCAGGACTACATGATTTTCGAGGGCCTGCTGTCGCCGTATGAAAAGGGCAACGAGAAACCGGCGATCCTCTACGAGACGGCGCTCAAACGCATCCGCCAGCTGGCGGCCCACGAGGTTGGCCACACGCTTGGCCTCGGCCATAACTACTACGACAGCACCAAGGGCTGGATCTCGGTGATGGATTATCCGCACCCGCTCGAGGCGCTGCAGGAAGACGGCACCATCGACATCACCAACGCCTATCCGCAGCACATCGGCGAGTGGGACAAGGTGACGATCAACTTCGGCTATCGCGAGTACCCGAAAGGGACCGACGAGGGCCCGGCGCTCACCAGGATCATCGACGATGCGTGGAAGCAGGACCTGCGCTACTTCACCAACCAGGACACCGACATCCATCCCCGCACCGAGCAGTGGTCGAACGGCGTCAACCAGGAAGCCGAGCTGACCCGGTTGATGAGGGTTCGTCGTGCCGCGCTCAATCGCCTCGGTGAGCACACGATCCGCGCCGGCACACCCACGGTGTTGATCGAAGAACCGTTGGTGCCGATCTACATGTATCACCGCTACGCGGTCGAAGGTGCGGCCTCGATGCTCGGCGGCCAGGACTTCCAGTACGCGATGCGTGACGACCAGCACGGCACGCCGATGGAATGGGCGTCCGGCGAATCACAGCGCAAGGCGATCGACGCGCTGGCGGCCACGCTCAAGCCGTCGGAGCTGACCATTCCGAAGCGGATCCTGGACCTGATTCCGCCACGACCGCCAGGCTACGGCATGCATCGGGAGCTGTTCCCGAGGACGACGGGTGAAGCCTTCGATCCGGTGAACCCGGCATCCATCGCCGCCGAAGTCACGATCGGCTTCGTGCTGCAGCCCGATCGCGCGGCGCGCATGGTGGCGCAGTACGCGGTCGATCAGTCGCTCCCCGGCCTGGGCGAAGTCATCGACAAGCTCACGAAGGCGACGTTCGACCAGGTCACCTCGGGAACCTACGAGGCGGAAGTCCGGCGCGCCGAAGAACGCGTGCTGGTCGATCGCGTCATGAACCTGGCGAGCACGGCGCCCAATGCCCAGGTGCGGGCGATTGCGTCGCTCAAGCTGCAGAAGCTCGCCACGCGCCTGCGCGCAGAAGCCGGGCGCACCGAGTCCGACCTCGCGCTGCACACCCTGATCGCGGCCGACATCAAGCGCTTCCTCGAGCGGCCGGCCGCGGATCAGCAGAAGGTGATCCCCCCGTCACCGGCGCCGCCCGGCGCGCCGATCGGCGAAGAACCGATGGACTGGCTGGCGATTCCGCCTAAAGGAAAGTGAAAAGTTAAAGTGAAAAGCGGACCGCCTCTGCTTTTCACTCCCAAAAGGCGTACGTTAACCACGGAGAACACCGAGGGCACGGAGACCATGCGGGGAAGACCAAAGCCGCTGAGTGGCGCTGGCCTTTCCAGACACTCCTCTGTGCACTCCGTGCCGCTCCGTGGTTGACGTACGGTTACACGATGCTCGTGAGCCCAGCCACGCTGACCAACTACTCCCAAAGGCGTACGTTAACCACGGAGAACACCGAGGGCACGGAGACCATGCGGGGAAGACCAAAGCCGCT
>JBDTMB010000692.1:0-2579 GCA_039934485.1 Vicinamibacterales bacterium | reverse complement strand
CCGCTGCACCACGCCCCGATCCAGCGTGGCATGCACGACGCGTTGATCGAAGACGCCGCTGCACAAGTCCGCGGCCTGCTTGCAGAGCTCGACCTTCTGCGCGATCGGGAGCGGGGCCACGAGCCACGCCACCCGGAATCCCGGGACCAGCGTCTTCGACATGCTGCCGAGATAGATCACCCGCCCGTCTTCGTCGTCCGCCTTGATCGGCCGGGTGTCCTCGGCGCGCGCCGCGTCTTCGAAGTAGATCGTCCCGTAGGGGTCGTCTTCGAGGATCAGCAGGTCGTGACGGGCCGCGGCGTCGAGGAGCGCCTGCCGCCGCCCCAGGCTCATCAGCAGGCCGGCCGGGTTCTGGAAGTTCGGCGTCACGTAGACGAACTTCGCCCGCCGGCCCTGCGCCTTGAGGCCGGCCACCGCCGCGTCGAGCGCCTCGATGCTGATGCCTTCCGCGTCCTGCTGCACGCCGAGGAGCAACGCCTGGAGGTTGTGAAATGCCGCGATCGCGCCGCTGTAGGTGGGCAGCTCCACGAGCACCACGTCGCCGGGATCGATCAGGACCCGGCCGGCCAGGTCGAGACCCTGCTGGGAACCCGTGGTGATCACGATCTCTTCGAAACGCGCGGCCAGGCCGCGGTTGGCGAGGTGCGTGGACACCAGGTGATCGATCAACGGCCGGTAGCCGCGCGTCGCGCCGTACTGCAGGGTGTTGCCGTCGTGACGCGACAACAGGTCGGCGGTGATCGACTGCAAGTCGTCCCACGGAAACATCTCGGCGGCGGGCACGCCGGCCGCCAGCGAGATCAGGCCCGGCACGGTGGCGCCGATCGCACCGGTGCGGCGAATCTCCGATTCCTGGTAGGCCTGCGCGGCGCGGGAGAGATGACGATCGAGGTTGGTCATGACGTCCGGACTGGATGGAGATCGCCGCCGAGCTCGGCTTCGGCGGTCCGCGCCCGCAGCGCTCGATGCATGCGCACGTAGGTCGCGACACCGGTGAGGCCGACGAACTGGAACACCACGCCGCGCACGAGCCACGCACAGAGCTGCAGTGGCAGGGCGGCCAGGCCGACGAATGGGACGAAGGCAATGAGCCCCAGCGCCGCCGTCGCCAGGATCGACGCCGCGGTCGACAGCGCCATCAACGCCAGGATCGCGGCCAGCGCCTCCAGCAGATCCCGCGTGCGGTGCTTCAGCAGGCGAACCACGTGGGGCACGGATTGGTAGACGGCGCAATCTTCGGCGGCGACGACGATTTGCAGCAACAGGTAAACGAAATTGACGAGCGTGATCGTCACAATCAGGACGAGCGTGGCGATGGCCACGACCAGCGGGCCGTCGAGGAAGGACGCGATCGGCGGTCCGAAGACCAGCACCAGGTAGCCGCCGGCGATCACCAGGTAGGCAACCGTGAGCCCGATCCCCAGGCGCAGGTAGCGATCGAACAGGACGCGGACGCCGCCGGTAAAGAGTTCGAGGGACCACAGCCGCGCAGCATCGAACGACGACATGCGGAGCGGGCCGTCTTCGATCGGACCGGCGGCCGCATCGGCCGCGACGAGGACCGTCACGGTGCCGGCCTTGACGGCGAACATCAGCACGGAGCCGCTGATCAGCACCAGGCCGAGGGCGCCGAGGAACGCGACCAGCGCCGCCGGCTGCGCCAGCAACACCCCCACCATCGTCGGGATGATCTGGCTCGGCTCGAGCCGGAGGAGCTCGGATGGTTCGCCGCCGACGAGCAGCACGACGAGCATCACGCCGCCCACGACGGGCACGGCCAACAGGGTCTTGAATAGCGTATCGGCGATGAACTGGACGAAGACGACTTGCCAGTTTGCGGCGGAGACGAGCGCGCCGCGTTTCAGTGAGAGCTTCAGCGAGCCGGGAACGATCATTGCCGGTTTGACTGACGCCACTATAACACCCCGCTACAATGACGGGAGCGGATGGCTGTCCCCTCACTTGTTGTTCGCGCGATGCGCCGGCTGCTCGTCGGCGGCCTCGTCGCGGCGTCGGCGATCTGGCTGGCGGGCCTGGCGCTGGAACGGTCACGCTTCGGCGCCGACCTCACCGCCACCCGGGCGCGCCTCGCCGGCGAGGTCAACGCCCAGTTTGCGACACTCGGCAGCCGCCTCGACGTGGCGGTGCGATCGATCACCGCTGACGCCACCACCGTGCGGTCGGCCGAGCAGGGAGACATGGCCGCCACGCGGGCGATCTTCGATCAGGTGACGGCCGGCGTGAACGTCGCCGACGGCTCGGATCTGGCCATCACTGTCTACGGGTCATCCAACCAGCCCGTGGCGTGGGCGGGACGCGCCGAAGACGTGCCCGGCGCCCGGTTGACGGGCCCGGACCCGCTCTTTCTCGCCCCGAGTTCACAGGGCCTTCAACTGGTTCGCGTCCGGCCGCTGGTTGATGCGGCCGCGGGCGGCCGTCACGTCGGCGCCATCGTCGCCGCGGCGCCGCTGTCGCGTGAAGGACAACCGCCGAACGCCGGCACGCCCTTCGTCTTGCCGACCACCCTGGTCCCGGTGACCGTGCGGCCGCAGTTCGAAGGCGCCGCCGACACCGGCGCC
>JBDTMB010000691.1:0-2585 GCA_039934485.1 Vicinamibacterales bacterium | reverse complement strand
TGAACGACGACGCCCCGAGTCGGGAGTCCCACCACCACAGCGGCTCGACGCTGTTGACGCCGTTCGCCGGTAACACCAACAGGACGGTCGGCATCAAGTTGACCCCGAAGTCGATGGTCTGTGCCCCGCCGTTCCCGGTGTAGTTGACGGTGACCACCCGTGCACTGGTGTTGGTGAGCGGCGCCGGCTCCGGCGTGTCGTGCTCGACCAATAGCGCGACGGCAGCCAGGCTGTTGTTGGCGTTGTCGCCGCCGGTGACGCCGATTTCGATGGCGTCGGTCGCGGACCATCCCGAGGCCGCCACCCGATACCAGGCAAATGTCCCGGGGTTCAGATTCATGTCGGTCAGGACCGTGTCGACGCCGTTGCGCCGGATGAAGGCGCGCGTATTCGTCCACTGGGAACAAGTTCCGGGTCCCGCCGCTTCCAGCAGCGTGGTCCGCCAAGGTGCTGCCGTAGTGATTAAGCGGGTCGCCGTGACTGGTCGCCGCGGTCACGCCGAATCGCACTGATGCACTGGTCAGTTTTGCGCCATCTGCGTCATCTGCGGCCGAAGTCCAGGTTCTCGGTCAGCCTCGTGCCATCGCGATGGAACGCGTCGGCCAGCAGCTTGATGCGGCGCTTCGCTTCATCGAGATCGTGATTGTCGAGCGTGATGTTCAGCAGGTCGATGTACCACGGCAGCTTGGCCGCATCCATCACGTAGGTCTCGACGATCTCGCGCGCGATCGGCAGCGTCGTCGTCTTTGAACGATCGTAGACGTCGCGGTCGCCCGCCTTGAGCAACTTCTCGTACTCTTCGGCGAGGATGCGCTTGCAGAGCGCGGGGGTGAAGGTATCGCCGGCGGAGGTCCCGGTTTCGGGATCATCCGCGGTGAGCTTGGCCTTCTTGTGCAGCCATTCCCACAGGATGCTCAGCCGGATTTCACCGGTCGCCATGTCTTCCATCAGGTACAGCACATCGTCATTGCCGAAGAAGTCCGCCGGCTTGAGCGCCGCGGCCTGCAATCCCTGGCCGAACGCATTGCCGTACTGCAAGGCCACGCTCATCAGGTCGCGCGCGCCGCGGATGGTCCGCGGCGCCGGCTCGAGCAGCGTGAGCCCATCGGCGTCGGCGTCGGTGTAGGTCAGCGGCGGGAACGGCCGCCCCAGTTGATTCGGGGCGCCGGCCTTTTCCCACACCGGCCGGACGATGTGGACCATCTTCCAGTGGGCGACCCACTTGCCGCTGGCGCCCTCGCGCTCTTCGCGGGCGGCGCCGGCCGTGGCGCGCGCCATCCCGGCCGTCACGCCGGTCTCAGAGCCGACGGGGATGTTGGGCTCCATGCCGCCCTGCCACAGCGCGTGGTGCCCGTGTTGGTCGGGGGTATTCACGGCGCGTCGGACGCGGTCCTCGTAGACGCGCATGTAGCCGTAGGTCATCGTGATTGCATCGATGTTGGGATTGATGAACGCCTCGTCCCACGCGAACGCGTCCGAGACGCTGTTGATGTAATCCCACCGGCCGGTGTTGAAGCCGATGAAGTGCTGGCCAAGCGCGGCCCGAATCTCCATCAACTGGTAACACGCTTCGACCTGTTCAACCAGGACGTACACCTTGACGGTGCCCACCGCCAGGCCGAGCTGCTGTTCGAGCGTGGACAGGATCCGGTTCCATACCGCGGCTTCTTCCGCCGTCTGGATCTTCGGCAGGTAGAGCGCCAGCGATGAACCCGCCTGGCGCAGCCGCTGCTGGTTGTTCACCAGGTACAGCGCCGCATCGACGATCGAGGCCGAGAAGCCCGAGCCATCGTCGTGACGGATGTGCCGATCGTCGAGGTGCAGGCCGCGGGCGCGGAACAGCTTGGTGGTGAAGTCGAGTTGCTTGCGCCAGTCGCTGATGATCGCGCGGCCGAGGAAGCCCTGCGCCCACGTGTTCATCTCCGTCGCCACCTGCTCGGCGACCTTCATGAACACCGGATCGCGATGGATCGCCAGCTTGAGGCTGCGCTGGTTGTCGAGCGACATCGTCGAGACCTGGCCGAGCGCGTCTTCGCCGTCGAACATCCAGCCATCGGCGCCGGAGAGCAGGGCGTAGGCCACGTTGCGCAAGCTCGCCTCGATCGGCGCGCCGGGCCGGGCGGCCGGGCCGGTGCCCTGAATCCATTGGCGATGGAGATCCTCCGGGATGGTGCCGCCGGTGAATTTGCCGTCGCGCGCGTCCTGCACCGTGATCGAGGTGCCGCCGATGGTCGCGGCGGGATCGAGGAAGGCGATGCGCTGGTGGCGCCGCGCCCGCTCCTGGCGCCGCGCGATGCGGGATCGCATCACCGCCTTGCGCTCGGCATCAAGTGGCGCGAGCGCCGTGAGGGCGGCCAGCGCCTCCGCGGTCAGGACGTCGGCGTACTTCTGTGCAAGGTTCGATCGGATTTCCATTCGGCATCACTCTGGCTCAGGAACCGGCAATCGTCAACCGCTCCCGGCCGAACGGGATCGGTAGCCGCCGAGGCCCGCCACTAGGCGTCAGTCCCGAACACCACTTGAATTGCCGGGTGCGGCCTCCTGGAGGGACGCGGTCTCAGGTGCCATCGAAATCGTGCCGAGTG
>JBDTMB010000690.1:0-2593 GCA_039934485.1 Vicinamibacterales bacterium | reverse complement strand
ATTGGTTATTGGTTATTGGTTATTGGTTATTGGTTATTGGTTATTGGTTATTAGAGCAACGACCGCTCACCCCGTTCGAGCGCGAGCAGCGCTTTCTTCACCGGCAGGCCGCCACCAAAGCCGGTGAGCGAGCCATTCGATCCGATCACGCGATGACACGGAACGATAATCGCAATCGGGTTCGCACCGTTAGCCATGCCGACCGCCCTCACCGCCCTGGGATTCTCAATGCGCTTCGCCAGTTCGAGATAGCTGAGGGTCTCGCCGTACGGAATGCGGCACAGTTGCCGCCAGACCTGGTTCTGAAACGGCGTGCCCGCAAACGCCAGCGGCGTGGAGAACTTCCGCAACCGGCCGGCAAAGTATTGGTCCAGTTCCTGGCGGACACCCTTCAGCTCGCCCTTGGTGTCCAACACCCACGACGAGTCGATCTCGCGCGGGCGCGACCCGACACCGAAGGACAGGACCTGAAGGCCATCGCGATTGCCGGCAAGCAGAAGCGGCCCGACCGGGCTGTCGTCGATTCGCGTGTAGTAAACCGTCTCCATGCCCGTAGAGTAACCCAACGATCTCTGCGTCATCTGCGGCCCTGGTGAAGAAGATCCAGTAATCTCATCCCGTGGAAGCCTTCCTTCCCATGCTCGCCCTGATCGGGGCCGTCATCGTCGTCTCGGCGCTGCTCTCCGGCTGGATCGACCGCACCGGCGTGCCGCAGGTGGCGGTATTCCTCGCATTGGGGGCGCTGATTGGGCCCTATGGCCTTGGCCTGCTCGATGCCACGCCCGACTCGCCGATGCTTCGTGTCGTCGCGACGTTGTCGCTCGTGCTGGTCCTTTTCACCGATGCGGTCTCGCTGGATCTGAAGGCGATCCGCAAGCAGAAGCTCCTGGCCTCGCTGGTGTTGGGGCCGGGGACCCTGCTGTCCGCGGTGTTCATCGCCGGCGCGGCGATGTGGCTCCTCAAGCTGTCGCTGCCCCTGGCGGCCATTCTCGGCGCGGCGCTGGCGTCCACCGATCCGGTGTTGCTGCGCGGCCTGCTGCGCCGGCCCGCGCTCGACGCCACCGTGCGCCACGCGTTGCGGCTCGAAAGCGGGCTGAATGACGCGGTGCTGCTGCCCATCCTGCTGGTCGCGATGCAGGTCCTGACGCCCTCGGCGGGCGGCGAGGATCACCAGTGGGGCCGCATCGCGATCAGCATGCTGCTGCTGAGCCCCGCGGCCGGCGTGGCCGTTGGCCTGGTCGGCGTCTCGGCGCTGGAGTTGATGCGCAAGCGCTCGGGGGTGCGCCGCGACTATGAATCGCTCTATTCCCTCGGCCTCGCGTTCGCCGCCTATGCCGCGGCGGAATCCGTGCACGGCAGCGGATTGCTGTCCGCCTTCGCCGCGGGACTGACCGTGGCGGCGATCGACGCCGAGCTTTGCGACTGCTTCCTCGAATACGGCGAGACCACGGCGGAGATGGCGCTGCTCTTCACGTTCGTGCTGTTCGGCACCTCGATCATCTGGACCGGCGTCTCGGAAGCGACCGCGGCCACGGTCATGTTCACGGTGGCCGCCTTGCTGCTGCGTCCGCTCGCCTTCCTCCCGGCGCTCATCCCGGCGAAGCTGACCTGGAAGAACCGCGCGTTGATTGCCTGGTTCGGCCCGCGCGGCCTCAGCTCGTTGCTGCTGGTGATGCTGGCGGTGTTCGCCAACATCGACGGCTCGGCGTTCCTGCTGCAGGTCTGCTGCCTGGTGGTGCTCGTCTCGGTGGTGCTGCACGGGCTCACGCCGATGGTGCTGGTCCAACGGGAAACCACCGCCTCGACGACGTCGCTGGACCTGGCAAAGCCGGGGGAACCACCCGATCACCAGCCGGCCAGGCGAATCCC
The DNA here is from genome assembly GCA_039934485.1 of Vicinamibacterales bacterium. GTDB lineage: Bacteria > Acidobacteriota > Vicinamibacteria > Vicinamibacterales > UBA2999 > 12-FULL-67-14b. Next base: position 724 of record JBDTMB010000690.1, on the reverse strand, counting down.
GCTCAAGCAAGTGATCGCCGTGCATGGCAGCGCCGAGCTGATCACGGTGCCCGAGTACCTGAAGTTGAAGCAGTCGGGCAAGGAAGTCGTGCTCGTCGACAGCCGGTCCGAGCGCACCTACAACGATCGGGACGCCGACGCGCCCGATGCCGTGCGCGTGCATCCGGAGCGGCCGATCGCGGACGCCGGCCGCTTGAAGATTCCGAAGACCGCGACGCTGGTGGTGTTCTGTGCGTGACAGAACGAAGCCACGAGCGCCCGGGTGGCGCTCGAGTTACGGCGCGAGGGCTGGGTCGGCGCACGCGCCCTCACCGGCGGCGTCAACGCGCTGGGGGAAGCCGGCCTGACGACGCCTTCCCGCTGATCTTCGACGAACCACCAGCCTCACAGTTTCGCGATGCCGAATTTGTTGTTCGTGATCTCCGCATACGCCTGACACAGGAAGTAACCCGCACCGGCGACGATCAGTCGATGCGGCTGCTCCACCCAGAGCCCGGTGCCGCTGATGCCCGCGGCCGCGGCGACGCCGGCGGTGATGCCGAAGCGCGGCAGCCAGAAGATGAAGGTGGTGCCGATCACCCAGAACAGGTAGAAGACGCAGGATCGCGCCCAGGCCGTGAGCATCGCCTGTCGCGCGCCCTGGTCTGGCTCCGGGCCAAACATGACGCCGGCGAGCCGGTTCGCGGTGAGCCCCCAGAACGCCCAGATCGGCCACCACTCGCCC
>JBDTMB010000689.1:0-2601 GCA_039934485.1 Vicinamibacterales bacterium | reverse complement strand
TGGGCGGCCTCAACGCGGCCCTGGCCCTGGCCGCGTCCCGCTCCGACTTCGGCGCTTCGCTGTCGCCGATGGAACGCGCGATTGAAGGCGCGGCCCTCGGTGTCTATGCCTTCCTGGCGCTCGGCTTCCTGCTGCAGGCCATCGACGCGCTGCGGCCTGGACACTTTCGGCCACGGCTCACGCACTGGCCGCCGGAACGCGAAGATTTTCCCAAGGGCGTGCGCTACTTCGAGGATGTCGTCGAACGCGACGTCGAAGCGCACTGGAGGGCGTGGAAGGACGTCACGGTGACGCAGCTCAATGCGGAGCTGGCGGTCCAGGTCTATAGCCTGTGCCTGAAGAACCGGGCGAGAAAGCTGGCGCTTCGCCGGCTGTACCGGAGCCTGCGGATCCTGACGATGATCTTTGCCCTGATCCTGGGCCTGTTTCTGATCTTTAGCTGGGTTTAGGGCCTTTGGCCGGCTTAGGGTCGCTTCCCCACAAAAGCGTTAGTTTTTGCTCCATTTTGTAACTTCAGAACACAGAGTCGTCTCGAAATACGTCCAAGACCTCAGGCGATTGCCTGAGCGATGGTGGCGGAGGATTTGCTTTCGGCAGGGGTATGACCAGAACCACACGCTTTGCCGTTGTGTTCATGGCATTCCTCTTTGCGGCGGCCCCGTCGCTGGCGCGCGCCGCCGGTGTACTGGAGCAGACCAGGTCCGTGTGGATGGCCGCGGTCGATCAGCGGGCAACCCAAAGCGGGCACGCCTTCGGCAAGCTGAGCCTGGAGGACGGCGTCCTCTCCTTCCGATCGTTGAACGGCCTCAGGGGCTGGCAACTGGCGATTGCCGATACCAAGCGGATCGCGGCGAGCAAGCGCCTGCACAAGACGTTTGAAATCGAGAGCGTCTCGGGTGAAGTCTTCTACGTCGTGATCCTCAATACCAGCCTGGTGACCGATTCACCCAAGCAGGCGCTCCAGGTGTTGGGCCGCGCGATGAAAGCCTCCGCCGCCGACCCACGCCGCCTCATGCGGAGTGGCGCGATCAGCGGCCCGGCCGCCGCGCCGGCGGGATCAACGAAAGTCGTGCGACTCGACGGCGGACAGATCCGATAGCCCGTCGAGTTTCGACACCCGTTCGGCCTTGATCGACGTCACGCCGTCCTGGTTCTGCAACACGCCTTCCACCAGCAAGAACGACGATTCGACAATCGTGAGCCGCTGGCTCGCGTAGAGATCGGGCCGGACGATGATGTTGGCGATGCCGGTCTCGTCTTCGAGGGTGAGAAACACAAACCCCTTGGCCGTGCCGGGACGCTGGCGGGTGATCACCATCCCCGCCGTCCGCACCCGGCGCCCTGCGCGCGCCTTCGGCAACTCGAGCGCGGGCAGCACGCCGCGCATCGACAGGTCGTGGCGGCGGAAGGTCATCGGATGCGGCCCCACCGTCAGGCCGGTTCCTGAGTAATCAGCGATCAGGCGCTCAGGAGTGGTCATTTCTGGTAACGGGCTCAGCTCTTCTTCTGCCTGCGGCCATGTGCCTTCTGCATTTGCAAACAGTTCACCCGCTGGGCGGACCACACGCTCGATCTGCCACAACGCCGAGCGGCGATCGTGTCCCAGCGAGTTGAGCGCGCCGATCTCGGCGAGCACGGCCATTTCATCGCGCCGCAATCCGGTGCGGCGGATTAATTCATCGATCGAACGGAAACGCTGGCTCGGTCCCTCGGCAGTGATCGTCCACTGGTGTGAGCACACGTTGCAAAACCCGGTTCCCGGTTCCCGGCTCCTGGCTCCCGACACAATCTCTATCATCGACGGATCGTCGCATCCACATTTCGGACATCGCGAGTCTGTTTCTGACTTCTCACTTCTGACTTTTAACTTCGCCGAGGCAATGGCCTGCCCCGCCTCAGCGCGCAGCCCGCGCACGTAGCGCAGGCCGAGACGAATCGAACCGTCCGCCTCGACCGTGCAGTCCCAGTCCGAGACCTGCACGTCAATGGGGTTGAAGCGCACGCCGCGCCGCTGCGCGTCCTTCACCAGCGTCGCGGGATGGTAAAACCCCATCGGCTGGTTGTTGAGCAGCGCCGTATAAAACGCGGCGGGATAGTGCGCCTTGAAATACGCGCTGGCATAGGCCAGCAGCGCAAAGCTCGCCGCATGCGATTCGGGAAATCCATAGAGCGCAAACGAGGTGATCGACAACACGATGCGATCGGCATCGTCGGCCGTGATCCCGTTGCTGGCCATGCCCTCGCGCAGCTGCGTTTCGATCTGCTGCATGCGCTTCTGGGATCGCTTGAAACCCATCGCGCGGCGCAATTCTTCCGCCTGCCCGCCGGTGAAGTCGGCCACCACCATCGCCATGCGGAGCAGCTGCTCCTGGAACAGCGGCACGCCCAGCGTGCGCTTGAGGATCGGCTCGAGCGAGGGATGCGCGTAGGTCACCGGCTCGATCCCGGCGCGGCGATTCAGGTAGGGATGCACCATCTGCCCGACGATCGGGCCGGGACGGATGATCGCCACTTCGACGACGAGATCGTAGAATTTTTCCGGCTTGAGCCGCGGCAGCGTCGCCATCTGCGCGCGCGACTCGACCTGGAACACGCCGATGG
>JBDTMB010000688.1:0-2602 GCA_039934485.1 Vicinamibacterales bacterium | reverse complement strand
GCTCGATCCCGATCGCAAGAAGATGTCGAAGTCGAAGGGCAACGTGGTGACGCCGCTCGGCTTGTTGCAGGAGTACGGCTCCGACGGCGTGCGCTACTGGGCCGCGCGCGGCGGCCCCGGCGTGGACACCGCGTTCGACGTCGGCCAGATGAAGATCGGCCGCAAGCTGGCGATGAAGCTGCTCAACGTCTCGAAGTTCATCCTCGCCGGCGATCAGGCCGAAGGGCCCGTGACCGACACGCTCGATCGCGGGATGTTGATGAACCTCGCGGCGCTCGTCAATGAGGCGACCGCCGAGCTCGAGCAGTACGAGTATGCCAAGGCCCTCGCCAAGATCGAATCCTTCTTCTGGGATTTTTGCGACAACTACATCGAAGCCGCGAAGTCGCGGCGCTACGGCGACTTCGGCGCCGACGGCGCGGCCTCGGCGTCCACCGCGATGCGCATGGCGCTGTCGGTGATGCTGCGGTTGCTGGCGCCGTACCTCTCGTTTGCGTGCGAAGAAGTGTGGTCGTGGTGGCACCTGGGCTCGATTCATCGCGCGGCGTGGCCCACGCCTGGCGAAGTGATCGCCCTCTCGGGGCAGGACGATACCGCGCAGAAGGCCAGTTCCTATTTGACCGAAGCGCTGGGCGCGATTCGAAAGCAGAAGACCGACAGCAAGGTGTCCGTCGGCACGCCGGTGCTGGCCGTGGTGTACACGGCCAGCGGGGAGGCCGTGCGGCACCTGACGCTGGTTGAACGCGACCTCAAGGCCGCGGTGCGCACCGATTCGCTGACGATCCAGGCGGGCGAGCCGGGCGCGTCGATCACGCTCAAGCCTGCCGAAGCCTGATGCTACCTGTTGAGGCTTACCGCGATCTCGTCCGTCGCGCCCTCGCCGAGGACCTCGGCGCCGGCGACGTCACGAGCCACGCCACCGTTGAAGCGGGCCGCCGCGCGCAGGGCACGATCGTCGCGAAGACACCGCTCGTCGTGGCGGGCCTCGACGTCGCCGCGGAAGTCTTTCGCCAGGCTGACCCCGGCGCCGTCTTCGAGGTGCGCTGGGGCGACGGATCGCACGTGCAGGCGGGCGAGACGGTGGCCGTGATTACCGGCGACGCGCGGGCGCTGCTGGCCGCCGAGCGCACCGCGCTCAACTTCCTGCAACGGCTCTGCGGGATTGCGACGTTGACATCGAAATACGTCGACGCCGCTCGCGGCGGGATCATCATCCTCGACACCCGCAAGACGACTCCCACCTTCCGTGCGCTCGAGAAATACGCCGTGCGTACGGGCGGCGGCACCAATCATCGGCAGGGCCTCGACGCGGGCATCCTGATCAAGGACAACCACAAGCGGCTGGCCGGTGATGTCGGCCGCGCCGCGGCGATGGCGGCGCGATCGTCGTCGGGCCTCCCCGTGGAAGTGGAGGTCGAGACGCTCGGCGAGCTCGATGCGGCGATCGCCAGCGGCGCCCCGCGCATCCTGCTCGACAACTTCACGACCTACGACATCCGCGAGGCCGTGGCGCGCGTCGCCGGCCGCGCCGAGATCGAGATCTCCGGCGGCGTCACGCTCGAGCGCATCCCGGAACTCGCCACCACCGGCGCCAAGTACGTGTCGGTCGGCGCGCTGACGCACTCCGCGCCGTCAGCCGATCTCAGCTTCGAGCTCGAACCGACCTGAGATGATGCCCGCTGAACTGGCGGTGGCGCTGGCGGCCCTGCAGGCGAGGCGCCCGGATCTGGGCTTGAGCGTCCATTGGCACGAGCGGCTCGCCTCCACGATGGACGAAGCCGCGCGGCTTGCCACCGACGCCGCCCTGGCGCTGCCGGTGGTGATCGCCGACGAACAGACCGCGGGCCGCGGCCGTCGCGGCCACAGTTGGCAGTCGCCCGCCGGCGCCGGGCTCTACATGTCCCTGGTCTGGCGACAGCCGAGCCTCACGACGCTCCCGCTGATGACGCTGGCGGCTGGCCTTGGCGTTCGCGAAGGCATTCGGAAGGCCACCGGGCTGGTGCCCGACGTCAAGTGGCCGAACGACCTGCTGGTGGGAAAGCGGAAGGTGGCCGGGCTGTTGGCCGAAGGCGTCGCCATCGGCAGCCCCGATCAGGTGGTGATTCTCGGCGTGGGCGTCAACCTGATGTCGGCGGCGTATCCTCCGGAGGTCGCCGCCCGTGCCACCTCCATCGAGGGCGAACTCGGCCGCGGCGTCGAGCGGGGCGTCGTCACCGGCGCGGTCATCGAGGGCTTGGTCGACCGGCTTGGCGATCTCGGCACGGGCCCCGGTGATATCCTGCAGGCATGGCGGGCCGCGTCACCGTCCGCAGTGGGCACGCGCGTCGAGTGGGACGGCAGGCACGGCGTCACGGCCGGCATCGACGATGCCGGCGCGCTGCTGGTCAAGACCAACCATGGAATCGAGCGCATCATCGCTGGTGAATTGCGCTGGGCTCTCTAAAATAACGAATAACAAATTTAGAATAACCAAATGCTCTTAGCCATTGATGTTGGCAACACCAACATCGTCATCGGCGTGTTTCGCGGCCAGGAGCTGGTGCACAGCTGGCGGCTGACGACGATCCGCGAGCGCACGTCCGACGAGCTCGGCATCCTCATT
>JBDTMB010000687.1:0-2606 GCA_039934485.1 Vicinamibacterales bacterium | reverse complement strand
CGCCGGGCAGCTTCATCGCCGCGGGTGTCCTCGGCAACGCCATCATCGTGGCCGGCAGCGGGAACGCGAACTCGAGCGCCACCGACGTGTACGACATCCCGGGCAATTCGTGGCGCGCGGGCTCGCCGATGCCTGCAGGCCGCTCGTTGGCGGCAGCCGGTGTCGCCAATGGCGGGCTGTACCTGAGCGGCGGAACCGTGAACGGCCAGGCTGCCTACGACACCTGGGTCTTCTACCCGGCGACCAACACGCGTGTGGAGGGCTGGTCGAGGGTGGGATCGATGCTGACGGCGCGCTCGGAAGCCGCGGCGGCGGTCGTGAACGACGTGATCTACGTGATCGGCGGCATGGTCCCCGGCGCCAGTCCGACGGTCGAACTGGCGGCGAACGAGGCGCTCAGCACGCCGCCGGTCGACACCTACGCGCCACCCGGGTCCTTGATGGGCGGCGGCGGTGGCAATGGCGGCGGCCCGAGCTCGCTGCCGACCGTGCAGTGGCAGAGCACGAATCCGTCGGCCGCCGGAGTGGATGGCAGCGGAAGCGCGCACGCAAACGCTCCCGGTCAGACGTCGATCGTGGCGACGGCCTCGAATGGCATGTCGTGCACGACCGCCAACGCGTGCGCCACGCTGACCGTGGTCGACACGATGCCGCCGTTCCTCGGTCTTCCGAACAACATGACGCAGCAGGCGACCAGCCCGTCGGGCGCGACGGTCACCTTCTTCGCCTCGGCCAACGACAGCATCGACGGGCAGCGGCCGGTGACGTGCGGCCCGGCGTCCGGTTCGACGTTTCCCTTCGGCTCGACCACCGTCACGTGTTCGGCGTCGGACACGAGCGGCAACATGGCCACCGGCACCTTCACGATTACGGTGCAGGACACGAACCCGCCATTCATGAGCACGCCAACCGGCACCCAGACTCGCCAGGCGACGAGCCCCGCGGGAGCGTTGGTCACCTTTAGCGCGACCGCCAGCGACAGCGTGGACGGTTCGCGGCCGGTGACGTGCACCCCGCCGTCGGGCGCGCAGTTTCCGTTCGGGCCGACCGTCGTGACATGTTCGGCGTCCGATACGCACGGCAACACCGCGACGCGCACCTTCACGATCATGGTGCAGGACACCAACGCGCCCTTCCTCAACGTGCCGTCGCAGCCGTTCAAGGCGCCAGCGACCAGCGCGTCCGGCGCAACGGTCACCTTCGGATCGGCCGTGTCGGCGTTCGACAGCGTCGACGGGTCCCTCACGCCGTCGTGCACGCCTGCTTCTGGCTCGATGTTCCCGATCGGGTCCACGACCGTGACGTGCCTGGCGACTGATGCACACAACAACCTGAGTCCGACCAGGGCGTTCACCGTCTCGGTGACCGATCGACCGGTGGTCGTCGTGCCGTCGAACATCACCGCCGAAGCCACGAGTGCCGCAGGCGCTGCGGTGCCGTTCACGGTGACCGCGTCGTCTTTCCTCGACGGCGCTCTGCCGGTGCAGTGTTTCGTCATCACCGGCTTCGTGAACGGCGACGCGCAGATCGGCGCCCCCGTTGCGCCTGGTGGGGTGTTCGCCCTGGGCGTGACCACCGTGGGCTGCCTGGCGACGACCTCGTCGAACGACACCGACGGCAATCTGTTCACCCTCACCGTGGCGGACACCATGAGCCCGGTCGTGCGCCTGGTGACGCCCCAGCCCGATGATCTGATTCCCACCTCGCCGGCCATGGTCGTCGTGGACGTGGAGGTCATCGAAGCCGTCGGGGTGTCTGGCGTGAAGATCAACGGCGTTGATGCGTCGCCGATGGGCCTCACGGCGCAGGGCACGCTCTGGCGGACGAACCTGTCCGCGGCAGCCGGCGTCCCGCTCACCATCGCGGCGACCACCACCGACCTGGCCGGCCACACCGGCACGATGACAGTGATCGTCGACAATGACGGCATCGAGGGTGCCATCGATCGCGGCCGCACGACCGGCGCGGACCAGGGCAACGTCTACTCGTCGGAGTTCAACGACGGCACGACGGCGGGGAGCATCAGCCGGTTGAGCAACGCGAAGGTCACGGCGGTCCGGAGCGGTGCCGCCGTCCGCGTGGGCCTGGCGAGCGCGGGGAGCGCGCAGGTCTCCGTCTGCACCGGCAATATCAAGTACGTCCTGTTGGACGCCCAGGGCGAGAGCGCCGACGTGTCGTGTGGCAGCACGGGGACCATTACGGTCACCGCCCACACGGCGGGCGTGATCGAGCTGTACAAGATGACACCTGAGGCGATCGCGTTCGCGCAGATGCGGTGCCTGTTTCTGCCGATGGCGTTCCGCCACGCCGGGTTCTGCTCGTCGTCGCCGACGCCGGTCTCGTACTACTACTCCTACCGGGTCTCCCTGGGGGATGGACAAACTGCGTCCACCGGAAGCCCGGTGACCGCCTCGCCGGACAACATCGGACCGATCGCCGTGACCCTGCTGCAGATCGACGATGAGGGAAATGAGTTCCCGGTCGGGTCGTTCGAACTGGATCCCGGCGAATCGGCGGACGTGAGCGTGACGCACGGCACGAACCGCGAGGACCAGATCCTGTTCTCTGTGCTGCACGGCACGGTTACCGTGACGATTGGCGGCGTG
>JBDTMB010000686.1:0-2612 GCA_039934485.1 Vicinamibacterales bacterium | reverse complement strand
CCGAGGCCTGCTGCCACGCCTGCGACGGATGGTCGAAGCCCCACGACACCGGCGGGTTGCTCGGGATGATCAGCGTCGTGTTGTCCTGCTGTGGCACGTACATGCGATACGGGTACTGCTCGTCCACCGCCACCATGTAGTACTCGCCCGTGGGCTGGTTCAGGATCGACGACCAGCTCTTGCCGCCGTTCAGGCTGACGTTGGCGCCGCCGTCGCTGACCTGCAGGAGGATCTGCGGATTGTCCGGGTTGATCCACACGCCATGGTCGTCGCCGTGCGGCGTGTTGACGTCGGTGAAGGTCTTGCCGCCGTCGAGCGAGTGGTGCAGCCCGAGCTCGCTCACCCAGAGGTCGTTCTCGTCCTTCGGGTTGACGTTGACGTAGTTGAAATAGAACGGCCGTGCGCGGAGGCGCTGGCTGCTGTTGACGAGCGCCCAGGTTTCTCCGGCGTCGTTCGAGCGGAAGAGTCCACCCTGGTCGCCGAGGGCTTCGATCATGGCGTAGACCACCTTCGAATTGCTGCGCGAGATGTCGATGTCAATCTTGCCGATTAAGTCCTTGGGCAGGCCGCTCGTGATGTGCTTCCAGGTGTCGCCGCCGTCGGTGGACTTGTAGATGCCGCCTTCATTGGCCGGGCCGCCGCTGACGATGTCCCAGCCCTTGCGGATGCCCTTGTACATCGCCGCATAGACGATGTCCGGATTGTCGTGGTCCACTTCCACGTCGCGGCCGCCGGTCTCGTTGTTGACGAACAGCGTCTTCTTCCATGTCTTGCCGGCGTCGGTGGTCTTGAAGATGCCGCGTTCCTCGTTGGCGCCGAACGGCGAGCCGAGTGCCGCCAGCCAGACGATGTTGGTGTTGAAGGGGTGGACCTTGATGGCGCCGATCTGTCCGGAGTCCCGGAGGCCGGAGAACTGCCAGGTCTTGCCGGCGTCGGTGGACTTGTAAACGCCCCGTCCGATGATCACATTCGACCGGATCGCCGCGCTGCCCGTGCCCACCCAGACGTGATTGGGATTGGAGGGCGCCACGTCGATCGAGCCGATCGAGCCGGTCGCGATCTGTCCGTCACTGATCGGCGTCCACGTGATCCCCGCATCGTCGGTCTTCCACACGCCGCCGCCGACGCCGCCGAAATAGAACGTGTGCGGCTGCTGGCGCACGCCCGAGTACGCCGTGACGCGGCCGCCGCGGGTGGCGCCGACGCTGCGATATTTCAGGTCCTTGTAGGCGTTGACCGGAACGATTTGATTCGCGTCCACCTCCGCGCGCTGCGCTTCGGTGGACAAGTCGCCCTCGGCCTGCAGCCGCGCATGCGAGCCGGTGGTGGAGAGAAACCCGATCAGTGAAAGCACGCAGAGCGCGCGAAGCAGGGTCGAACGTGTCATTGAACCAACCTCGAGAGTGGAAGACAGACTGGTAGCAGGGAAGTATAGCGCGGGTTCCGAGCGTCTCATTTTTGTGATCGGGCGAGCAAAACTGTTACCGGATCCGCAAGCAACTCGAGGAGGTTCGGTGGAAATGGCCGGCTTTTCAATCGGAACAAACTTTGCTGTCGGCCTGAACTCGACACGCGTGTGTGTGCGAAGGGGGACCTGCGTGACGCGACTGAAACGTACCTGGTTGGCCGTTCTTGCAAGCGTCGCGATGCCGGTCGCATTGTCGGCGGCGGCGCTGCCGCCACCACTGCCACCAGCGTCGGCGCCGGCCATCGTGGCCGCCAATGCCAGCAGCGGACGAGTGGTGATCGAGTGGACGCCAGTCGCCGGTGCGACCGGCTACAACGTCTTCCGCAGCACCACGGGCGTGTGGGACCCAGCGCCGCTGGTTCGTGTGACGAGCACGCGCTTCACCAACACCGGCCTGACCAACGGCACGCCCTACACCTATCGCGTGTCGGCCTACAACAAGGGCGGCAGCGGCCCGCTGTCGTCCATCGCGAGCGCCACGCCGATGGGCACGCCCACCGGAGTGGTGGCCACCCGTGGCGATCGGCAAGTCACGCTCGGTTGGGAGGCCGCGGCCGGTGCGGCGTCCTACACGGTGTACCGGAGCCTGTCGTCAACCAGCGCCACGTTCACGCCGCTGGCCGCGGATATTGCCGGCCTCACGTTCGTGGATACCGGGCTCACCAACGGCACGAAGTACTACTACAAGGTTCGCGCGATTGCCGCTGGTGGTGTGAGCGCGCTCTCGGCGACGGTGTCGGCGACACCACAACCGCCGCCGCCCGCAACGGCCCCGGCGAACCTGGTGGCCAAGCCGGGCAACGCTCGCGTCACGCTGACGTGGGATCCGGTGGCTGCGGCCACGAGCTATCGAGTGTTCAGGACCACGACCGGCGCCTGGGATCCGAAACCGCTGGCGACCGTCACGCTGCCGACCTTCAAGAACACCGGACTCGTCAACGGCACGGCGTATTCCTACAAAGTGTTGGCCCGTAACCCCGGTGGTGATGGTCCCGCGTCCGACGCGGTCGTGGCCACGCCGGTGGCGCCGCCATTGCCTCCGTCGGGAGTGACGGCCACCGCGAGCGATCACCAGGTGACGCTCACGTGGATGCCGGTGTCCGGCGCCACTGGCTACAACGTATTCCGCGGGACGGCGTCGAAC
>JBDTMB010000685.1:0-2642 GCA_039934485.1 Vicinamibacterales bacterium | reverse complement strand
CCGCGTCGGGATTGCCGCCCGGGCTGACGCTCGCTCCGGGGACCAATGTGATTTCCGGGACGCCGACCCAGCCTGCGACGTACCAGCCCACGGTGTCGGTCTCGGATGGCGTGACCACAACGACCAAGATGTTTACCTGGGTCATCCAGGCCGCAGCGACTGAGGCCTTGACGCTGGCGAATCCGGGTGCGCAGACCAACTCGGCTGGGGACGAGGTTCGCCTGCAGCTCGACTCGAATGCGGAAGATGTCGAGATCAAGATGTGGAGGCGCCGTCACCACCACCGGAACACACGGTTCTCCGCACGGAATTTGCCCGACGGGCTGTACATCAACGACAACGGCCTGATTAGCGGCCGAGTTGACCGTGATGAGTCCGGCCCCCATGAGGTGACCGTCACGCTGCGGGATGACGGCGAGTCGGTCTCGCAGACCTTCGCGTGGACCATCCTGAAGAAGAACCGGAAACCCACGCTCGACGAGATTCACGATCAGTCGTCTCGTCTCGGCGCGTCGGTCCGACTCCAGCTGGACGCCCGGGATCCGGACGGCGACAGGCTGACGTTCTCGGCCACGGAATTGCCAGCGGGGCTCACGATCAGTAACGCCGGCGTGATCTCCGGCACCATCGGCGGCAGTGCGCGGACTTATCACGTCACCGTCACCGTGTCCGATGGCCAGGTCCAGGACTCCGAACGGTTCGATTGGGAAGTGCTGCCGCGCAAGAACCGCGCGCCCTCGATCAGCGAGCTGGATGAACGGTCGTCCACCGAGGGGGCGACGGTGCAGTTCACCGTCCGCGCTTCCGATCCGGACGGCGACTCGCTGACCTTTGTGTCGGCGACCGGCCTGCCGCCGGGCGTCACGATGAGCTCGGCCGGCGTGATTCGCGGGACCATCGCGAAGGGCGCGGCGGGAGACTACAAGGTGAGGGTCACCGTCTCCGACGGTCAGTTGCAGGATACGGAGACGTTCGAGTGGGAAGTCGCCAAGCCCAAAGGCAAGGGCAAGTGATCCAAATGACAACGAGCGCCAGGCGTGGCCTGGCGCTCGTCATTCCGATCTAGTCCCGGGGGATTACTTAACGGAGTCGACGACCCGGCGCCATGCCTGCTTGGCCGGCGCGCTGACGCTGCCCAGCTCAACTCCGCACGACCACACCGGCTTGTTCTTGGCGGGTTTCGACCAGCGGAAAACGGCGCCGGTCAACACCATCCCCACCGTCGGCATTTCGATGTTGACGTGGCTGTCGCCGTTGACCGGAGCGGTGTCGCACTCCAGGCGCAAGCCTCCGTAGCTGACATCGACCACCCGGGCGGTCCGTTCCGAGAGTTTGGCCGGCAACTCCACACCCCGGCGCGGCCATCGGCGGGTGCTCACCAAGTCCCGTGGCACGCGGCCCGCCAGCAAGGCAGCCACAAACTCGACGAACTGCTCGGGAGGGGTCGCCTTTGGCAAGAATCGCGCCCCGGTCTGCATTGCATCTGCCGCCAAGCTGACTTCGCTCTCCTCGCCCATCACAATCAGCGGCAGGCCCGGGTAATCCACCTTGAATCGAAGCGCGAGGTGGACGCCGTTGAACCGGCCCAGGCGCACGGCGGTGATCAGGATGTCGGGCTTGCTGAGGGAGGCTTGCAGCGAGGCGGCCTCGAAGGAGGTCACCGACGTCACGCAATGACCGGCGCGGGTCAGGATCCGCTCGATCACCGCCAACTCCTGCACGACCGAATCAACTAACAGAATCTGGCGAGGCATAGGGGCGTACAGCAGCCTTCCTTTCGAGTGCATTTTGCTTTAGCAACTCTCATGCCGATCCAGACTGGTGAGATTCCAGTGCAACGGCGCGGATTCCGCCAATTAGGCTGACGCCGAACTGCTACAGCACAGTCCAGTCGCCAACACTTCTGTAAGGGCAGTCTCGAGGCCCGCGGGCCGGCCGGCAGTTGAAGCGTCCTCGGCTCCAGAGTAGTATGGAAGGTTACAGGTGTCTCCGAAATCCGCGCCTATGGCCTTCTCTTCATTCTGAACAATGCCTTCGCCATCTTCGCACGCTGCCGACCTCGTGATTCGCGGTGCCCGCACGCACAACCTCAAGAACGTCGATCTGACGCTGCCCGCCGGGCAATTGATCGTGTTCACCGGGGTCAGCGGCTCGGGCAAGTCGTCGTTGGCCTTCGACACCATCTATGCCGAAGGCCAGCGGCGGTACGTCGAGTCGCTCTCGGCCTACGCCCGGCAGTTTCTCGAGCGGATGGAGAAGCCGGACGTCGATCGGATCGAGGGCATTTGTCCGTCCATCGCCATTCGCCAGAAAAACAGTGTCCGCAATCCGCGGTCCACGGTGGGCACCGTCACCGAAATCCACGACTACCTGCGCCTGCTCTACGCGCGCGTGGGCCGCACCATCTGCCGGAAGTGCGGCCAGGAAGTGGTCCGCGAAACCGCGGAGGTGGTGGCGACGAAATTGATGGCGCTGCCGGAAGCCACCCGCCTGCTCATCGGCTTTGACTTGCCGGTCATGGAAATGGCTGCCCGGGCCGCAGATGACGCAGATGACACCAGGGCCGCAGATGACGCAGATGACACCAGGGCCGCAGATGACGCAGATGACACCAGGGCCGCAGATGACGCAGATGACACCAG
>JBDTMB010000684.1:0-2650 GCA_039934485.1 Vicinamibacterales bacterium | reverse complement strand
CGATGCGTTCGTGCATCGGCGGATGCGTCGCGAACAGGTCCGACCAGAACCCGCTCTTTTCGTTGATCGGCCGGCCGAGCGGATCGGCGATGCACAGGTGCGCGCTGCCCTGCTTGACGGCGATGGTGGGCGTGGCTTGCGCGTCGATGATTGCGAGCGCGTCGGCCAGCGCGCCCGGGTTGCGCGTCAGTTCGGCGGCCGTGGCGTCGGCGAGAAACTCCCGTTTTCGCGAGACGGTGGTGGCCAGGAGCCGCGCCACCAGGGGCGCCACCACGATCGCCACCACCCACACCACCAGCGCGATCAGGACCACGGCGCCGCCGTTCTTCTTGCCGCCGCTGCGTGAGGAGCCGCCGCTCGAGCCGCGGCCGCTGAACAGCCCGTAACGCCAGCCGCGCGCCGCCCAGTCGGACAGCAGCGCCACCGCGCCGACCAGCGCGGCGACGAGCGTCATCAACCGGATGTCGTAGTTGCGGATGTGCGACAGCTCGTGCGCCACGACGCCTTGCAGTTGTTCGCGGTTGAGCGTCTTCAGCAACCCTTCGGTGACCGCGATCGAGGCATGCTCCGGATCACGGCCGGTGGCAAACGCGTTGGCGTCGGGATCGGCCACCACGTAGGCCCTGGGGCGCGGCAGCCCCGAGGCGATCGCCATCTCGTCAACCACGTTCTGGAACTGGCGCAGCTCGACGCGATCCGGCGCCCCGGCCATGGCGGTCTCGAGATCGATCGCCTTGCTCGAGGCGAGGACGGCGCGGTCGCCGTTGAAGAAACTGTAGGCGGCGGTGCCGCCGCCGTAGAGGAGGGCCGCCACCGTGCCGATGGGCACGAACGCGCCTTCGGCAGAAAACGTGGCGGTGTCGAAACCCACCCCCAGGAACAGCACGAGGCCGATGAACAGGATCATCACCAGCCACGTTCGGCGTCGGTTGGCGGCCTGGTGCTCGTAAAGGTTCACGACCCTATCGCATCACGGCTTCATGGAGAGGTCGACGGTCGGGACGGCGCGCTCGGCGGGCTCGGTGATCTCGAACATCTCGGCGGGCTTGAAACCGGCAAAGCCGGCGATCAGGTTGCCGGGGATCACCTGGGTGGCGGTGTTGTACTTGGTGGCGATGTCGTTGTAGAACTGCCGGGCGAAGCCGATCTTGTTTTCAGTGCCGGTCAGCTCCTCCTGCAACGCGCGCACGTTGGTGTTGGCCGTCAATTGCGGGTAGCTCTCGGCCAGCGCGAAGAATCGCCCCAGCGCCTGCGTCAGCTCGCCTTCCTTCCGGCCGGCGTCCGCCGGGCCGCTCGCGCTCGCCGCGCGGTTGCGCGCCGCGATCACCGCTTCGAGCGTGCCTTTCTCGAACTCCATCGCCCCTTTCACGGTGTTCACGAGGTTGGGAATCAGATCGTGCCGGCGCTTGAGCTGGACGTCGATCTGTTTCCAGCCGTTGGTCACCTGGTTGCGCAGGCCGATCAGGCGGTTGTAGACGCTCATCGCCCACACCGCGAGCCCGACGACGATGGCGAGAGTGACGAGGACGCTCATGTCTTGACCTTGTCGTGAAAGTACTTGTCGGTGCCATCCAGCCAGTCCTGGCGGATGGGGCTGAAGATGTCCATCTCGAAGGTGTCGTCGATCGCCTCGGCCTGGTGCGGCAGCCACGACGGGATGTGCAGCACCTCGCCTTCGCGCACCGTGATCTCCTCGCCGGCGATCAGGAAGCGCAGCCCGCCCTGCAGCACATACGTCATCTGCTCGCTCTCGTGCGAGTGCAGGGGCACGATCGCGCCGCGCTTCAGGTAAATTTGCGTGACCATTTCCCGCTCGCCGGTGATGATCTTGCGGGAGATCATCTCGGTGACTTTTTCGAGCGCGATTTCGTCCCAGCGATAGAGGCGGACAGCGGGTGCAGTCATGATGGATTGGCGCGGATTATAGCATCCGCCCCGGGTGGTATAATTTTGACCGACATGAAGGCTTCTACGCTGGCCACCTCCTCGGAGCCGCGGACCGCGTCCGCGACCACCGCCACACGCTGGGACGGGCTCTCGCGAGAGGACATGGTGCAGGCCTATCGCACGATGCTGCTCTCGCGGCGCATCGACGACAAGGAGATACAACTCAAGAACCAGAGCCTGATCTATTTCCAGATCAGCGGCGCCGGCCACGAGGCGGTGCTGGTGGCGGCGGCGATGCACCTGCGCCCCGGTTCGGACTGGTTCTATCCCTACTATCGCGATCGCGCGCTGTGCCTCCAGCTCGGGATGACGCCGCTCGACATGATGTTGAGCGCCGTCGGCGCCAAGGACGACCCGCTGTCGGGCGGCCGTCAGATGCCTTCGCACTGGGGACACCGGCGCCTCAACATCCCGTCGCAGGGCAGCCCCACCGGCACGCAGTGCCTCCACGCGGTGGGCGCCGGCGAAGCCGGGATGATGTACGAACGCATCACCGCGATCGCCGATCGCGAGTCGCTGTTTCACGCCGACGAGATCACCTATGTCTCGATTGGCGACGGCGCCACCAGCGAAGGCGAATTCTGGGAGTCGCTGAACACCGCCTGCACGCGGTGCGTGCCGGTGCTCTACCTGGTGGAAGACAACGGTTACGCGATTTCGGTGCCGGTCGAAGTGCAGACGCCGGGCGGCGACATCTCGAAGC
>JBDTMB010000683.1:0-2661 GCA_039934485.1 Vicinamibacterales bacterium | reverse complement strand
CGTGAGCGCGATCGCGCTCAGCAGCGCCGGGCGCATCCACTCCATCACCGAGAGGCGGCTGCCGAAAACCCAGGTGCGAAAACCACCGAAGACCACGACCGAAATCGCCAGGAGCGCGGCGACAATGGCCACCAGGTCGAGGGCCACGGCCCACTTCGGCAACTTCACGGGGCTATTGTAGGCTACAGGCTCCGGACTTCAGGCTGCGGGGGCTGCGGACTTCAGGCTGCGGGGACGGCGGGCTACCGGCCAAGCGCTCGATCTTCCACGCCAATGCGGGCGCGCAACAACCACCCGAAGCCGATGGTGACGATCACGCCGGTGACCGGCGCCCAGACCGTGGCCGCCACACCAATCAGTTCCCCAATGACCGCGACGTAGTTGGGATGGCTGATCCATCGATACGGACCGGCGGCGACGAGCGGCGCGTCGCGGAGCACCAGCACGCGGAACGTCCATCGCGGCCCGAGCGTCGCGATGGCCCAGGCCTTCAAGCCTTTGGCCAGTCCGAAGATCAGGAGGCCGGCGAGCAGGATCGGCGCCGGCGCTGGACCCGAAATGGCGCCCTCGAACGCCATCACGGCAAACGCTGCGGGATACGCCCACCGCATGAGGCGATAGACATCGCCTTCCGGCTCGACGGCGCCACGCTTGCGCAGTGACCGCTCGTTGAACGCCGAGAGCAGGGCCTCCCCGCCCATGATCAACAGCACCGCGACCAACGTCAGGACGGCCACCGCCAGGCCGGCTGACACCAAGCCGACGCCGCCCGATCCGATCATACGAAGGCTTCCGTCGTGGCGTGACAGTCGCCGGCGTATCGCACCATCCACTCGAAGAGCGACGGCACCACGCGCGCCGCCGCCGCCGCGCCGACCACCCCGCGCGGTGAGGCGACCAGCGAACGCAGCGTGCGATTGAAGCGCCACTTGGGGCCGAAGGCCGACTGGCGTTCCGCCAGCAACTCGTGATGCGCGCGCACCGGCGACAGCCGTCCCGCGAGCACCTCGAGCGCCACGCGCGCCGCCATTTCGGCGCTCGCCAACGCGAGCCGCAAACCATCGCCGGTCATCGGATCGATGAAGCCGGCGGCATCCCCCGCCAGCAACAGGCCCGGCTCCCCCGCCGCGTCGCTGTCGACCGCCATCGGCCCCAGCATCACCGGCGAATCGACGAGGCGGGCCCGCGAGAAGCGCGCGGCCAGTTCCGGGTCCGCGAACAATCGTGCGACCAGTTCCCGCGGCGCCAGCAGCGAACCGCTGCCCGGCTGATGCGGGACGACCAGGCACACGTTGGCCAGGCCACCGGGCACCGGCGCCACGCCGATGTAGTGGCCATCACGGATGTGCATCTCTCCCGAGCTGGTCATGCCCTCGACATCCGTGAAGTAGGCGCCGATCGCCCAGCGGCGCGGCCTGGCGGGTTGCCGGGACAAGCCGCGGCCAAAGGCCAGCGCCGATCGACGCCCGTCGGCGGCGACGACGAGGCGCGCGTGTTCGATGGCGGGCCCGCCGTTTCGCCGGAGCACCATCACGCCGTCGATCGCGCCGGCCTCGAACGTCACGCTCTTCACGGTGGCGCCCTCGTCGATGCGCGCGCCCGCCTGTGCGGCCTGCGACAGCAGCCAGTGGTCGAGGACCCGGCGGGTCACGGCCCGCCCCGCTAATCCGCTTGGATAGCGGCCCTGCACGCGCACCCCGCGCGGCCCGGTGATCAACATCCCATCGATTGGATCGCTCTGCGCCATCAGCGGCGCGAGATCGAGATGCCGCGCCAGCACGGCCACGGCGCCGGGGTTGAGCGTGTCGCCGCACAGCTTGTGACGGGGGAAGGTGGCGCGCTCGAACACCTGGACCCGCGCGCCGCCGCGCGCCAGCAGCAGCGCCGTCAACGCGCCGGCCGGCCCGCCTCCCGCAATCACCACGTCAGTCATCGGCGCGGCCGAGGATCAAGGCGCTGTTCTTTGAACCGAAGCCGAGGCAGTTGCAGAGCGCCGCTTCGGCCTGGGCGGCGCGTCCCTGGTTGGGAATGAAATCGAGATCGCAGGCCGGATCGGCATCGCGGAGGTTGATCGTCGGCGGCAGGAACCCGCGCGACAGCGCCAGCGCCGCGGCCACCACGCCGGCGGCGCCGCTGGCGCCCTGCGGGTGGCCGATCATCGACTTGGTGGACGAGCCGGGCACGCGTTCGGCCATCGCGCCGAGGAAGGCGCGCGTGCAGCGCGATTCGATCGCGTCGTTCAACTGCGTCGAGGTGCCGTGGTAATTGACGTAGCCGAGCTCTTCCCGGGCGCGGCCCGACCGTTCGAGCGCGAGGTTCATGCAGCGGATGATCTGCGCCCCGTCCGGATCCATCTGCACGCGGTGATAGGCGTCGCAGGTCGAGCCATAACCCTCGATCGCGGCGTAGATCCGCGCGCCGCGCGCCCGCGCGCGCGATTCAAGTTCCAGGCTCAGCATCCAGGCGCCCTCCCCCAGCACGAAGCCGTCGCGGCCCTTGTCGAACGGCCGCGACGCCTCGGCCGGCCGATCGTTGTAGTGCGTGGAGACCGCGCGCATCCGCGAAAACCCGAAGATCATGCCGGGCAGCACGCACCCGTCCGTGCCGCCGCTCAGGATCACGTCGCACTCACCCTGGCGCAGCATCATGGCGGCGTAGCCG
>JBDTMB010000682.1:0-2684 GCA_039934485.1 Vicinamibacterales bacterium | reverse complement strand
TCGTGGTGTCGTTCAAGCTCGAGAAGAACGCCGACATCGCGGCGCAGGAAGTGCGCGATCGCATCAACCGCGTGATCCCACAGCTGCCGCGCACGGTGCTGCAGCCGACGGTGGAGAAGCTCGACTTCACGGCGGCGCCGGTGATCACCGTGGCGGTGACGGCCGACAAGCCGGTTCGCGACATCACCGAATTCGCCGACCGCGTGCTGCGCCGGCGGCTGGAAAGTTCCGACGGCGTCGGCCAGGTGGTGGTGATCGGCGGGCGCAGCCGCCAGTTGAACATCTGGCTCGACACGGCGCTGCTGCGCGCGCAGAAGCTGTCGGTCAACGACATCGCCCGCGCGCTGCAGTCGCAGAACGCCGACATCCCCGGCGGGCGCATGGACCAGGGCGCGCAGTCGGTGACGCTGCGGACCCGCGGCCGGATCGAATCGATCGACGGCTTCAACGACGTGGTGCTGCGCGAAGTGGCGGGCCACCCGATTCGCCTCCGCGATGTCGCCCGCGTCGAGGACGGCATGGCCGAGCCGCGCACGCAGGCCAGCGTCAACGGCGAGCCGACCGTCCTGCTGCAGATCCGGAAGCAGTCGGGCACCAACACGGTCGAAGTCGCCAACAACGTCAAGCAGCGGCTGAAGGACCTCGAGGCCATCCTGCCCGCCGGCTACCAGCTCCGCATCGTCCGCGACGAGGCCCAGTTCATCGAAGCCTCGATCAAGAGCGTGCAGGAACACCTCATCGTCGGCTCCATCCTGGCGGCGTTCGTGGTGTGGTTGTTCCTCGGCAACCTCCGCTCGACGATGATCGCGGCGATCGCGATCCCGACGTCGATCGTCGCCACCTTCGCGCTGGTCTGGTACATGGGCTTCACGCTCAACATGCTGACGATGCTGGCGCTGACCTTGTCGGTGGGCATCGTGATCGACGATGCGATCGTCGTGCTCGAGAACATCTATCGCTTCATCGAAGAGAAGGGCATGCCGCCGATGGAGGCGGCCGTCGAGGCGACGAAGGAAATCGGCCTGGCGGTGATGGCCACCACCTTCTCGCTGGTCGCGATCTTTGCCCCGGTGGGATTCATGAGCGGCATGGTGGGCCGCTTCATGCAGAGCTTCGGCCTGACGATGGCGTTCGCGGTGATCGTGTCGCTGTTTGTCAGCTTCACCCTCACCCCGATGATGTCGGCGCACTGGCTGAAGCCGCAGCCGAAGGACACCAACCACAAGGACTCCAAGCACAACCGGCTGTTCGATCCGCTCGATCGCAACTACACGCGCCTGCTCGAGTGGGCGATGGCCCACCGCGCGCTGGTGGCCGCGGGTGCGGTGCTGGTGCTGCTCTCGAGCATCCCGCTGTTCCGGATCACGGCGGTCAATTTCACGCCGGAAGACGATCAATCCCAGTTCGACGTCACCATGCGCGCGCCCGAGGGCACGAGCCTGGCCTCGATGGAGGTGCTGGCCAACCGCGTGAGCACCGCGGTGCGGGCGATTCCCGAGGTCGAGTTCACGCTGGTCACCGTGGCCGGCGACGCCGCCGGCACCTTGAACACCGCCAGCATGCTGGTGCGCCTGCAGCCGATCGAGGACCGGCGACGCGACCAGTTCGCGGTGATGGCGCAGGTTCGCGAACAGATCCTGCCACCTTATGCCAAGGCCGGAATCAGGACCGCGGTGCAACAGGGCGGCGGTCCCGGCGGCGGCGGCGGCGGGATCCAGTTCATGGTCCAGGGCCCGGACCTGAAGCAACTCGAAAAATACAGCGAGGCGCTGCGCGAGAAGGCGCTGGCCATTCCCGGGCTGGTTGACGTCGACACCTCGCTCAATGCCGGCAAGCCGGAAATGTCGGTGGTGCTCGATCGGCCGAAGGCGGCCGACCTTGGCGTGTCGGTGGCCGATGCCGCGGATGCCATCCGCCTGCTGGTCGCCGGCGATCAGGTGACCACGTTCAACGATGCCGGCGAGCAATACGAGGTCCACCTGCGCGCCGAGGAAATCAACCGCAGCTCCACCGACGCGATCGGCGGGCTGCCCGTGCCATCCTCGCGGCTTGGTATCGTCAGCCTCGACAATATCGCTTCGTTCACGCGCAGCGACTCGCCGGCGACCATCAGCCGCATGGGCCGCCAGCGGCAGGTGACGATCTCGGCCAACATGCTGCCGGGCACCTCGCAGGGGACGGCGCAGCAGCAGATTGCGGAGATCGCGGCCGGGCTCAACTTCACCCCCGAGTATCGCGCCGACTTCGTCGGCCGCTCGCGTGAGCTCAATCGCACGGCGACGGCGTTCCTCACCGCGATCGCGCTGTCGTTCATCTTCATGTACCTGATCCTGGCCGCGCAGTTTGAATCGTGGCTGCATCCAGTGACGATCCTGATCTCGCTCCCGCTCACGCTGCCGTTCGCGCTGCTTTCCCTCCTCATCTTCCAGCAGTCGTTGAACATCTTCTCCGGGCTGGGCCTGCTGGTGCTGTTCGGCGTGGTGAAGAAAAACTCCATTCTGCAGATCGATCACGCCAACCAGTTGCGCGATACCGGCATGAACACGCACGATGCCGTGGTGCAGGCGAGCCGCGATCGGTTGCGGCCGATCCTGATGACGACGCTGGCGTTTGTGGCCGGGATGATCCCGCTGGTAATTTCCAACGGTGTCGGCTCGGCGACCAACCACGCGATCGGCTGGGTG
>JBDTMB010000681.1:0-2686 GCA_039934485.1 Vicinamibacterales bacterium | reverse complement strand
ACCGATCACCGCGCGCATCGATGATGTCGAAGCCTGGGGTCAGGCCCTGGCTCTTGCCACGCACGACGCGCCACGGCCGGGTCATGTCAGGTCCGCCGGTTGTGTCGGGCCCCTTGACGAGCTCGGCGATCGACATCCGCGTCGTGGCATGCCGGTTCTGATACCAGGAGCTGTCGGGAACCTCGTCCAGCGTGTTGACGTTGCGAGCCTCCCCCCATTCCCGAGAGCCCGGCATGGAAATGATGTGTCGGAACCGATCGTACAAGTCGCTCAATTCGATCGACGCGGGCGCGGCGGGCACGTCACGACGATCGCGGTCCATCGGCAGCGGGTCGTCCGCGAAAAAGCGACGCTGGTGCGACTGCGCCACAAGGGGGATCGTCGCTGCCAGTGCGGCGAGCGCGATGATCCAGGCGAGCCATGGGCGCCGGCGCGCCGATCGCTTCGCGTCGTGGTGTCTCATCAGAACGACGGCCCCCCACCGATGTGCAAGCGGAAGCCTTCCCGTCCTCGGGCCAGGTCGATCCGAAACCCGCCCCCGCCCGGCAACACCGAGCGGAGTCCGATGCCGTAGCCGGCGGCAAATCCGGACCAGGTGAAGTCGTCGGCATCGGAGAACACCCTACCAACATCGCCGAAAATCGCCACATCGGCGTAGTTCCAGATTTCCCACCGATACTCCGCGTTCGCCACCACATTGCGGGTGTCGCGGAACCGATACTCGTCGAATCCCCTGATGCTCTTCGCCCCGCCGATGGTCTCCATGAGATAGAAGGGCACTCGCGCCCCGCTGTCGGCCGTCGAGTACGACGTGCGGACGTGGAAGGCCAGCATCCGGTTGCGCGCGCCCAGCGGCAGGTGGGCCTGCAGCTCCCCAATCAGGCGCGTGAAGTCGAAGAGATCGGTGTCGACATCCACCCATCGCGTCGCATCGAGACTCAGGCGCACGCCGGCGAACCTCAATGCGTGGTCTCGCAAGGTAAGCGCCACATGACCGCCGCCAAACACGAACGTCGGCTGGAGGCTGGCACCCGGGAGATTGGGAAACCGATCACCGCCGCCGTCGAATGATCGCACCGACCCATCGAGCAGCCCGCCCTCGGCACCAACGCTGATCAATCGTCCGGCGCGACTGGAGGCACTCACGGCGACCGTACGGCTTTCAAATCGATACGTGCCCCGCGCGTCGGGCGACGAATCCTGTCCCAACCCGTAAAGATCCAGGGCGCGGTAATCGGCGTAGCGACTGTGGATCCGGACCTGAAACGGGCGCCCGCTCCGAGTCGTCGGAAAGAGCGCCTCGGCGTCGAGCTGCCGGTAGTTCTCGGTCGAAATCCGCGCACTGGCGTTAAATCGCAGCCGGTCGCCGGTGGCCCCACGCATGTAGCCGACGCCGCCGACAAAGCCGGAGCCCGAGGGCATGCCACCAATGAGCGTTCGTATGCCGTTGTACTCGCCGGCAAACAGGCTCTGCGGAAAGTTCCGCGCTTCGAGCGCGAGCATTCGGCGCTCCCAGGTGGACACGACCTCGGGGGTCAATGCGTCAGCCTTGGCTCGTCGTTCCGCCTCGATCAGCGCGGCGCGGGTTTCAGCCGGCGGCAGCTCGCCACCGGCCGGGGTCTGGGCCCACAACCCGACGCCAAGGCACACCCACGCCGACACGACGGCCAGTGCGCGCCTCATACCGCCGCCCCGTCGCATTTGGGTTGAAACGCCCGGCCGGCATACCGTGCCGCCCCGATCCAGACGATGACGATCACCGCATTGATGAGGGCGAGCCAGCGGACGCTGGCGAAGTCGGTCAGCATCGATGAGACGCCCAGGCTGACCAACACCGCCACCGCCTTGGCGGCGCGTTGCACGAACATGTCGATAAAGGCCTTGGCCTGGTATTTCTCGCCGCGAGCCACCGGCACGTAGAGGGCCTCCTTGGCGGACTGGTTGATCGAATAGCTGAAGCCGTTGTCGGCGGTGTTCAGCAGGCTGCCGGTCCATAGGAATGGGACCACGAGAAACGCGGCCGAGCCGGTCAGCAGCGCCACCGGCAGCACCATCAGTGCGGTGGCCATCCCGAATCGCGTCATGACCAGGCTGGTGAGAAAGAACTGCACGAACATCGAGACCCAGTTCGTCAGCGCGAACACGCGCGAAAACTGACGGCCGATGTCCGGGCCGCTCAGGTAGTGAGTGATCGTGGTCGTAAACATGAAATCGGTAATGGTCGAGGCCAGTTCGTACAGCCCGACGATCGCCACAATCGAGAGGAGGTATTTTGAGCGGAACACCACTCGGGCCCCCTCGAGGGCGGCACCGCCGGATGAGGACGTGGCGCCCGCGGCCGGTGCGGCCACACGAACGTGATCAAGGCGCGGCGCGAAGCGGGCCGCCACCTCCGCCGCGAGCATGATGCCCAGGGTGGCGCCGACGCAGATCCACAGCCAGGCCGCGGGCGTCACCGCGTCGACCCAGACACTCACAAACGTGCTGCCGACCACGCCACCGACGACGCCACCCAGTCCGACAATGCCGTACAGGCGCTTGGCGGCATCCGGCGACACGCTGTCGTTGAGAAACGCGAAGAAGGTCGCGACCATGAGCGTGCTGAACAGATCGCCGAACAGATAGAAGGTCCACACCGTGCCGTCCGACGGCCGGCCCAGGAACGACGCGTAGGCGATGAAGCACG
>JBDTMB010000680.1:0-2691 GCA_039934485.1 Vicinamibacterales bacterium | reverse complement strand
CGCGCGCGTCGCCGAGCAGGACGTCGAAGAAAGGGGAGGGCCTTAGCTGGAAGACGTGAACCAGCCGTAACGCCAGCGCGCACGCCAAGACCAGCCAGAACGGCCAGGCGGGTGAATCTTGTGATGTGGTGATTTGGCGATCTGGTGACTTTGGGGTCACCGCGTCATTAAATCACCAAATTCCAAATCACAAGATCACCAAATCGCGAAATGTGTTACTTCACAAAAAGCATTTCCCGATACGTCGGTAACGGCCAGACTTC
Organism: Vicinamibacterales bacterium; assembly: GCA_039934485.1. GTDB lineage: Bacteria > Acidobacteriota > Vicinamibacteria > Vicinamibacterales > UBA2999 > 12-FULL-67-14b. The sequence continues at coordinate 2,428 of JBDTMB010000680.1, read as the reverse complement.
GTGCGGGACGATCACCTCGATCTGATCGCCCAGGTCGCGAAGCTTGACCATGGCCGGCACGATCGTGTCGCGCATGTACTTGGCGTGCTTGTCGGCCGAGCCGCCGCCGTGTTCGAGGGCGGCGGCGAGGCGTTCGGTCTGCGCGCGGAAGGCGTCGACGAGCTTGACGATTTGCGTCAGCACCTTCTTGCCTTCCCGGCTCGGCACGCCGCCGGCCTTGGCCGCGGCCACGCTCTGGCCGACCTGCTTTTGGTAGTCGAGCGCCGCCGGCAGGATGTAGCGGTTGGCCATCAGGACCATCAGCTGGCCTTCGATGTTGATGGTCTTGTTGTAGGACTCGAGCGCCACTTCGTAGCGGGCGTGGAGTTCGCGTTCGTTGAGGACCTTGAACTTCTCGAATGCCTTCACGACCGGAGGCTTGACGCCTTCGGGCAGGGCATCGACGGTGTTCTTGTGGTTCAGGAGGCCGCGCTTCCTGGCTTCCTTCTGCCAGTCGTCGGAATAGCCGTTGCCGTTGAAGATGATTCGCTTGTGCGCCTTGATCGTCTTCTTGAGCAGCGCGCCGACGGCGTCTTCAAGGCTTTCGCCCTTGTGGATGCGGGCCTCGAGTTCGGCGGCCATGCTGTCGAGCGACTCGGCCACCGCCACGTTGAGGCAGGTGCCGGGCAGGGCGACGTTTTGCGTCGAGCCGACAGCGCGGAACTCGAACTTGTTGCCGGTGAACGCGAACGGCGAGGTGCGGTTGCGATCGCCGGCGTCGCGCGGCAGCTTGGGCAGCACCGAGGCGCCGATGTCGAGATAGCCGCCGTGCTTGGTGGTCTTGGCGCCGCCCGATTCGACCTGGTCGAAGATGTCGGTGAGCATGTCGCCGAGGAACACCGAGAGAATCGCCGGCGGCGCCTCGTTGGCGCCGAGGCGGTGGTCGTTGCCGGCGTGGGCGATGCTGAAGCGCAACAGGCCCTGCCACACGTCCACGGCGCGAATCACGGCCGTGCAGAAGAACAGGAACTGCATGTTCGAATGCGGGGTGTCGCCGGGATTGAGCAGGTTGTTGCCGAGGTCGTCGCCGATGCTCCAGTTGAGGTGCTTGCCGGAGCCGTTGACGCCGGCAAACGGCTTCTCGTGGAACAGGCACGCCAGCCCGTATTTCGGCGCGACGCGCCGCATCGTCTCCATCGTCATCATCTGGTGATCGGTGGCGACGTTGGCGCTCTCGAAGATCGGCGCCACTTCGTACTGGGACGGCGCCACTTCGTTGTGACGGGTCTTGATCGGCACGCCGACCTTGTAGAGTTCGGCTTCGCACTCCGCCATGCACGCGATCACGCGTTCGGGAATCGCGCCGAAGTACTGGTCCTCCATCTCCTGGCCCTTGGGCGGCCGGGCGCCAAACAGCGTGCGGCCGGCGTTAATCAGATCGGGCCGGGTGAAATAGAAACTGCTGTCGATGAGGAAGTATTCCTGCTCGGGCCCGAAGGTCGCGGTGACGCGGGTGGCCGTGGAGCCGAACAGCTTCAGCACCCGCACGGCCTGCGCCGAGAGCGCTTCCATCGAGCGCAGGAGCGGCGTCTTCTTGTCGAGCGCCTCGCCGGTCCAGCTGACAAACGCGGTCGGGATGACCAGCGTCACGCTGTTGTTGTTGACCAGCAGCCAGGGCGGGCTGGTCGGATCCCACGCCGTGTAGCCGCGCGCCTCGAAGGTGCTGCGCATGCCGCCCGACGGGAAGCTCGAAGCATCGGGCTCGCCGCGGACCAGTTCCTTGCCGCTGAACTCGGCGAGGGTGCCGCCGGTCGCCGTCGGGTTGTAAAAGGCGTCGTGCTTTTCCGCCGTGATGCCGGTGAGCGGGAAGAACCAGTGCGTGAAGTGCGACGCCCCGTTCTCAATGGCCCAGTCCTTGAGCGCCGAGGCCACGGCATCGGCGGTGGCGTTGTCGAGCGGCTCCCCGCGGGTGATGGTGTCGCGCAGCGCTTTGTAAGCGGGCTTGGGCAAGCGGGCCTGCTGGACCTTGTCGTTGAAGACGCGCGCGCCGAAGATGTCCTTGACCTGAGCGGGCGTGTGCGTCTTGCGCCCTTCGTGCATCGCCCAGTCCCTGATGCCCTTGATTGCCTCGCCGAGTGCTGCGGATCCCATGTCCCGAACCCCTTATGAAAAGAGCGGTCGCCACGGACGCGACCGTTTTGTTTAGCGGAATACGCAAGTATGCACAAAAAATGTATCACTTTGCAATATTGAACCCATTGGTTTGGAGCATTTTGCAGCCGGGGCTGCAAAATGCAGCTTCAGATTTGCAGAATCAGCACAATTTCACGCGCGCTACTCTAAGGCGGATGCCCGAAAATGCGGCGGACGTACGTCGGCCACGGAGGTCACGGATCAATTTCTTCAAGACCGCAGTCTTGATTTGCTACTCCGTGTCCTCCGTGCTCTC
>JBDTMB010000679.1:0-2729 GCA_039934485.1 Vicinamibacterales bacterium | reverse complement strand
CCGCCGGTTACAACCCGGCTTCGCGCCCGACCGCGGCCAGAAACGCGCGCATCGCCGGTATCCCGATGTGCGCTTCGGACCGTACCCGGTCGTAGTCGAGGAGCGCGTAGCCGTGCGCGATGCGGTTGCGCAGGCCGACGCCCTCACGCAACCGATCCGCGACGGGACGGTCGATCACACCGCGATCGGCCAGCACGTCGAAGGTCGATCCCGCGTCATCTGGAACGCCCCATCCAGCATCAGCCACCCAATGCGCCGCCAGGTCGATGCACTCCTGCAGCGCGAGGAAGAGATAGAAGATCGCCAGATCGCGGTCCTTGATCGCGGCGAGAAACGCCGCGGCATCGCGATTGAAGATGGCCTCGGCGTCTTGGAGTCGCGCCGTGGCGCGGCCGATCCGGGCGCTGGCGATGTCAGGCCTGACCATGATCGGCATCAAGGCGCACCATCGCCGCCGCGGCGAACCGGCGGGCCAGCGGCGCCCACTCCCACCACTCCACCATCGCTCGCGCCTGAAACTCCGGCCACAGGTGGGGCGCGCGCGCCAGCAGCACCGAACCGTCGCGCGCGATTTCGAAACGGAGCAGGGGCGGTGCAGTGTCGAGCGAGATCAGGTCCACCTCGCGCCCCGCGAGACGTGCCAGGGTCACGGCCAGCGCCGCCAATCGATCGCGGGCGACACCGCTGACTCCGATATCGAGATCGCTCTGTCGATGGCTGGAGTCGCGTGCCTCAGAGCCAAAGATTACGGCTAGCTGCACGTCGGCGTCGGCGGTCAGCGCCGCGATCAGGTTCTGGCGCGAATCCACGAGGCCATTCTAGCATCCGCGCCACAGCAGGCCATGGGCAGGTGCCCCGGGGAACGCGACCTTACCTGCCGTTACGGGATCGGCGCTGGTTGGCCGACAGCAGGTCGAGGATCAGCTTGCCTTCCGCCTTGTCCTTCGACTGCGGCGCCAGGTTGAAGTTCCGTCGCTTGCCGTCGGCGGTGAAGGTCACGTGGAAGCCGCCGATGCCCGATCCAAAAAACTTGTTCGAGCCGGTCTCGCGAACTTCCGTCCAGCTCGCGGCAAAGTGATCGCGGCCTCCAGGCGGGTCGAACCTCACCGCGCTGCCCAGGATGGTCAGCTCGCCGACACAGATCGCATCCGGATCGCGGCTGTCGAAATTGCCGCTGGTGTGGTCGTGAACGACGGTGAAGGTCGCCTTCCCGCCGTTGGCGAGTGAGGTGGTGAGCAACTCGCGGGCAAGCCCAAATTCCCGCTGGCGCAACCGGATGCCGGCCATCGCTTCGTATGCCTCGGGGCGGCCGGGTTGGTCGGCGGCGAGTTGCTGGAGCGCGGCAAGCGCGCGATCTGGTTCATCGGCGGCAAGCGACGTGGTTGCGGCCACGCGACCCTCGTAGCTCAGGCGGGCCGGGGCCGCGGCCGGCGTCACGGTCTCGCGCTCCGTGTTGGAGACGTGCGGCGTTGCCGCAACCGGAGCCTTCTTTTCGACCGCAACTTTCGGGCTGCTCTTCCTGGCGACTGGGATCGCGGCGTCCTTTGCGATCACCACGGCGGGCGCTGCGTTGTCGATCGCCGGCGGTGCCGTCTCCTTCGCGGCCACCAGCGCTGCGGTGTCTAATTCCGCCGGTGCGGCCGGCGGCGCGACGATGGTGGCGTCGGCGGGAGAGCCGAGCGACAGCACCACGAGCCCGCCAACGACGAGGAGCAGGCCCGCGGTGAGCGCAATGGAAGGGATGTTTCGCCCAGGCGGAGGCGTCGCCGATGGGCTAACGACAGAATTGGCACACATCGGACAAAAACGTTCGGAACCCTCGGTTGGCGATCCGCAGTTCGTGCAACGCATAAGGCCTCATCACTCGGCGCTCGGGGGAGCCGTCCCAGTGCCTGAAGTCCCCTATAGCAATTGATGTGCCGGAACCTGCCGACTGCTGGGGCAGGAGCTGCGCCACGGCGGACGTGGTCTGCGCGCGTGATCAGTCTTCGACGGTGAGGACCTGGCGCACGAGTTGAAGGCTGGCATCGACGGCGTTGCGTTCCGCCGCCGAGAGGTTGGCAAGACGCTGATCGAGAAAGTCTTCGAGGGCGCGGCGGCAATCGACGAGTGTGCGGCGGCCCGACGCGGTGAGACGAACCATCGTCAGCCGCCGATCGGACTTGTCGACCCAGCGCTCCACCCAGCCGCGGCGCACCAGCATGTCCACGGACTTCGAAATGGTGGGCAACCCGACGCCCTTATGGCGCGCCAGCTCGCTCATCGTGCAGGGGCTGCTCCCGATGCGGCGCAACGTGGACCACTGCGACATTTCGATCGTCGGGCCCGATCGCCGCAGTTCCACCCAGAAAGCCTGCGTCACCAGGTTCACGACATCGATCAGTTCGCTCGTGGCGTGAGCCGGGTGACGCACGGTAGATGATTCTCGCGCTATTGCTGCTGCGACACCGCGGCGGCAGTGGTCGTCGCGGCGCGCCGCTTCTCCTGCTCCGCCTTGAAGTCCTCGTCCTTCATGTAGACGATGTTGATCCAGGCGTGGGCCATTTCATCGACGGTGCGATCGCCCCAGCCCACCCACTGATTCGGATCGGGGTTGGTCTTCTTGTTCACCGTATTGTCGTGCCACGCGGTGACCTTCAGGATCGTCCCCTTCGGCAGGAGCGGCGCCGCGTCATCGTTGTAGACGTAGGTCGTCATCCAGTTGAAGTTGAAGTCGCTGACCAGGCTGA
>JBDTMB010000678.1:0-2730 GCA_039934485.1 Vicinamibacterales bacterium | reverse complement strand
TGTGCACCGGCATGATCGCCTTGGTGCGCGGCGTGATGCGCGCGGCGATCTGGCTCACGTCCATGCCCCAGGTGTCGGCCTCGACGTCGACCAGGACCGGGACCGCGCCGAGCCGCAACGCCGCGACCAGGCACGACACGATCGTGAACGTCGGCATGATCACTTCGTCGCCCGTGCCGACCCCGGCGGCATAGAGCGCCGTCTCGAGCGCCGCCGTGCCGTTGCACACCGCAATGCCGTGCCTGGCGCCGATGTAAGCGGCGAAGTTCCGCTCGAACATCTTCACGAACGGGCCGTCGGACGACACCCAGCCGGTGTCGATGCATTCGGCGAGCAGTTGTTTCTCGCGCCCGTTGAGCAACGGCTCGTTGACCGGAATCATGAACGGGTCCGCTTACCCTCGAATCGGCCCTTGTCGGCGCCCTCGATGTACGGCCCGTTCTTCACCTCGACAATGGTGGCTTCCTCGAGGACTTCGATGCCATGGCCGGCGCCCGCCAGCAGGATCAGGTCGCCGGCGTTCAGTTCGCGGCTCTCGATGAAACGGTGATCGTGCGCGTAGAGGTCCACCCGGATCCGGCCGCTCTTGATGAACAGCACTTCCTGCGTGCCCACGGTGTTGCGCTGCACCGGGTTGTGGGTGTGGGGCACGACCTCGTACCCCGCCGGCCGCGTCATGTGCCCGACCTGGAGCGAAAAGTGGTTGGGTGAGAGAAACTTGATCCCATCCACCCGAAAGTCGCGATAGATGATCATCGCGATCGTCTCGCCGTCAGCGCTGATGGTGTCAATCATGGGGGAGGACATGGAAGCCGAATGGCATTTTAGCGCCTATCGACGGCAAAGGGTGAGATTACCTCCGCGCTTCAGCCGGCCGACGCCTCCATGTAGAGCGACTCGACGTTGCGGTGTTCAGCGTCAATCAGCAGCTTCGGATCGCGGCCGGTGCGGAACTGCTCCCGGCGCACGTGCTCGAACCCCGAAAGCCCGAGCAGCTCCGTCATCAGGTCGGCGTCGAACATGCAGCGATGCCCGGCTGGGGAGTCACGATCGACATAGAAGACCCGGTTCACGCTCGCTAGCGGCGACGTCAATCCGGCGGACCGGACGGCGTCTTCATAGGGAAAGTCTGCGGTCGCCTCCCCCGCCCTCCGGCGCGCGTAGAGGTCGAGGTACAGGCCGGCGTCGGGCACCACGATGCGGACCACACCACCAGGCCGAAGCACACGCCGGATCTCCGCGAGCAGGAAACGTACCGTGGGCAGTGAAAAATGCTCGAGGCAGTGTTCGGAAAACACTCCCTTCATGGAGCCATCCGGCAGCGCCAGGCCTCGCGCCAGGTCCCAACACAGATCGACGCCAGGCTGCCAGTCATAGTCGAGATTGATGAAGCCTGGATGCGTGTTGGGTCCGCATCCCAGGTCCAGGTACTCCTTCCCGGCGACACGCGGCGACCGCAACTGAGACGGCTGGTTCCGCTTCCACTTCGACACGAGGCCCTGCACCTTCGAATAGCTACCAATCGGCCTGCTGAAGGAGAAGTCGAAGAGGCTCACGCTCGCGCTCGTGAGAACCACCAGTAGAGCGGCAATCCGAGCCCGATCACGAGGAAGCCCCACGCCGATGGGCCGACCGGCGTGCCGGCGCTGATCGGCTTCACCAGGTCGGTCCACAGCGCGTTGGCCAGGATGAAGAAGCTCGCCATCGCGAAGATGCCGGGCACCACCGGATACCCCAGGGCGCTGAACGGGCGCTCCGCATTCGGCTCGCGGTACCGCAGCACGAATAACCCGGCCACCGCGAGACCCGAGAACAACACGACCGCAAACCCGGTGTACGTGGTCAGCGTATTCGCGCTGCCGGTGAGGACGAGCACGGTGCTCCATGCCGACTGCGCGACGATCGCCACGGCCGGCGTCCGGCAGGTCGGATGGACCCGGGCGGCGGCCTTGAAGAATACGCCGTCGCGCGCCATCGCGTAATACACGCGCGGGCCCGCGAAGGTCATCGCGCTGATGCTGGCCATCAGGCTGATGATCGACACCACGCCCATCGTGTTGCCGGCACCGGCACCGAGCAGGCGCTCGGCCACGACATCGAGCACGCTGCCCTGGATCTTCGCCAGTTCCGCCACCGGGAAGACGTAGAGATACAACGCGTTCAGGAGCACGTAGATGGCGATCACCGCGATGGTCCCGATCGCCAGCGCCTTCGGCACGTTGCGTCCAGGATCGCGGATCTCCTCCGCCACGTACGCCGCGGCGTTCCATCCCGAATACGTGAACATCACGGGGATCAGCGCAAACAGCCAGTTGCCGGGTGTCACCGCCCCAGCCGCTTGCGACAGGTTGCCGATCGCGCCGGCGCCGAACACGATGCCCAGCGCGATGAAGAGCAGCAAGGCGGAGACCTTGAGCGCGGCCAGGATGTTCCCCACCAGCCGGCCCGGTCCAACGCCGCGGATGTGAATCGCCGACATCAGCCAGATCGCGGCGATGGCGGTGAGGCTTTGCGGCGACACCACCAGCGGCACGAACGGAAGAGGGATGGAAAAAATCGGCGTCGAGCTCGCCGTGCCGGGCACGAAGCGATCGATATAGAACGTCACGACCACCGCGCTGGCGGCGATGGCGCCGGAGAAGCCGGCGATGAACGACGTCCAGCCGGTGAGGAAGGCGGCCATCGGTCCATACGCGGCATTCAGGTACACGTACTCGCCACCGGCCCGCG
>JBDTMB010000677.1:0-2733 GCA_039934485.1 Vicinamibacterales bacterium | reverse complement strand
CGATGCGAAGCGGAGCGGTCAACAGCTCCTCGACCGACTACGCGGACATCAGCTGGAACGTCCCGGCGGTATCGATGACCGGCGCGGCCTTCGCGCCCGGCGTGCCGGCGCACAGCTGGCAGGCGACCGCGTGTGCCGGCAGCACGATTGGCGTGAAGGGCATGATGGTGGCTGCGAAGTCGATGGCGCTCACCACCGTCGACCTTTTCACCGATGCCAAGCACATCCAGAAGGCGAAGGCCGAGTTCGATCAGAAGCGCGGACCGGGCTTCGTGTACAAAACGCGGCTCGCGGACCGCAAGCCCGCGCTCGATTATCGCAAATGACGCGCCGCGAGCTGCTTCACCTGAGCGCCATGGCAGCCGTTACCATGAAGGCACACGCACAGACCGCGGCGACAACCGGCGTCAAGGCCCTGGTCTTCGACACATTCGGCACGGTTGTGGACTGGCGGACGTCCGTGGCGGCGGAAGTCGCGGCGCTGGCGGTACAGAAAGGCCTCTCGGTCGACGCCGTGAAGTTCGCAGACGCCTGGCGCGCGGGCTACGGCCCGAGCATGAACCGGGTGCGCAGCGGCGACCTGCCGTGGACGAAGCTCGACACGCTGCACCGCATGCCGCTCGACCGCATCCTGACGGAGTTCAGGATTGACGGGCTGTCGGAGGCCGAGAAGAGCTCGTTGAACCTGGCGTGGCATCGCCTTCGCCCCTGGCCTGACGCCGTCGCCGGTCTGACGCGGCTGAAGAAGGAGTTCATCATCGCGCCACTGTCGAACGGCAACATCTCGCTGATGACGGACCTGGCGAAACATTCAGGACTGCCGTGGGACTGCGTCCTCGGAGCCGAACTGGTCCGTCACTACAAGCCGGACCGCGAGGTCTACCAATCTGCCGCGGATTTCCTCGACCTCGCCCCTGCCGGCGTGATGATGGTGGCCGCACACCTGGGCGATCTGCGTGCCGCCAAGGCGGTTGGGCTGCGGACCGCCTTCGTCACCAGGCCGCTGGAATTTGGACCAGCCGGAAAACCTGATCTGAAGCCCGATGCGTCGGTCGATGTTTCCGCGAAGGACTTCAACGATCTCGCAAGGCAGCTCGGCGTTTAAAGGCCCCGCTAGAGGTGAACATCGATGATTCGCCCCTGTTCCCCGGCTGAGACGGACGAGATCCTGGCGGTGGTCAACGACGGGGCCACTGCATACCGCGGCGTGATCGCGGCGGACCGTTGGAATGATCCGTACATGTCCGCGGACGAGTTGCGCCAGGAGATCGACGACGGCGTACGGTTTTGGGGCTGCTTCGAAGGCGAGCGCCTGGTGGCGGTGATGGGCCTCCAGGAGGTGGGCGACGTCGCGCTGATTCGGCATGCCTACACGCGCACGGCGAACCAGGGCGCCGGCCTCGGTGGCGCGTTGCTCGAACACTTGAAGAGCCGGGCGGATCGGCCACTGCTCCTGGGCACGTGGAAGGCGGCGACGTGGGCCGTGAAGTTCTATCAAGGCCGCGGCTTTCAGCTCGTGCCCGAGGACCGCAAGGCGGAATTGTTGCGCCGCTATTGGAGGGTTCCGGAGCGCCAGATTGAAGAGTCTGTCGTCATGGCCGACGCGCGCTGGAGCCACAGCTAGGCCACAGATGGGCCACAGATAAACGCAGATGGGCCACAGATAAACACAGATACGATCTGATCACAGGCCACGGCCGCAGATGACGCCGATGCCGCCAAGTGGAATCCAGGGCCGCAGATGACGCAGATGCCGCCAAGTGGAATCCAGGGCCGCAGAGGGCGCAGATGACGCCAAGCGGAATTCAGGGCCGCAGATGACGCGGGTCAATTCAACAGCGACAGTTCTTGTCGCGGCGTCGATCATGGCGAGCGGCTTTGGACCTCGGGTAAATGCGGGTACTGACCTGGGTTCGGACTCTTACCCCTTCTCGGCGCTCGTGTCTTCGCGGGCGCCAGCCAGAGGCTGGGTGTTCAGTTTCACCCTGATGGCCGGAGATGGATTGCGTACAAGGTTGGCACCTACGAGGGTGTCAGAAATTTTGTGTGTGGGGCATTAGGATGAGGAGTCTGTATGCCCCGGACACCGAAGAGCGAGCGAATTGACCAATCACCGCAATGGCACGAGCGGCAAGACCGTGCTCACCGATGATGGGCCGATCGCGCTGGAGGTGCCGCGTGATCGCCACGGGACCTTCGAGCCCCAGCTCATTCCCAAACACGAAAGGCGCGTCACGGGGTTCGACGACAAGATCGTGGCGCTGTAGGCGCGCGGGTTGACGGTGCGCGAGATCCAAGCCTTCCTCAAAGAGATGTCTGCCGTCGACGTCTCGCCGGATTTGATCAGCCCGGTGACCGAGGCGGTGGTCGCGGAGGTCACGGCGTGGCAGGCGCGGCCGCTGGAGCCGATGTATCCGGTCGTGTTCTTTGATGCGCTCCGCGTCAAGATCCGCGACGAGGGGGTGGTCCGCAGCAAGGCGGTCGATCTGGCGTTGGCGGTGTTGCCGGACGGCACGCGCGACATCCTGGGCCTCTGGATCGAGCAGACCGAAGGGGCGACGTTCTGGCTCAAGGTGTTTACGGATCTCAAGGGGCGCGGCTGCCAGGATATTGTGATCGCCGTCACCGACGGTCTGAAAGGCATGAGCGAGGCGCTGGGCGCCGCATTTCCCGCGACGACGCTCCAGACCTGCATCGTCCATCTGGTGCGCAACAGCCTCGACCTCGCCAGTT
>JBDTMB010000676.1:0-2736 GCA_039934485.1 Vicinamibacterales bacterium | reverse complement strand
CGGCGGCTACCGCGAACAGATTGAGAAGGAAGTCGAGAAGCGGCTCAAGTCCGTGGTGGCCGAGGGCTTAAGCCCTCGCCAGACGGCGACGGCTGAAGCCGTCGCCCTCCAAACGGCTGAAGCCCTCGCCGTCCAGGACGCGGCCTGCAGCTCCTGCGGTACGGCCAACGACCCCGACGCGCGCTTTTGTAAATCATGCGGAACCAGGCTCTAGTCCTCCTGCTCGCGCTCGCGATCGCCGCACCGGTGATGGCGCAAGTGGCCATGCCCGACGCGGGCCAGATGTCGGGCGTGCCGTTGCCGGCCGGCGATCTCCCGAATGCCACGGTGTCGGTGCGCGTGGTGCGCGAGCGGATGGGCAACAACATCAGCGGCCAGGCCGTCACGCTCTCTGGTGCGGGACTCACCAAGTCGGCGGTGACCGACGCGCAGGGCCGCGCCCAGTTCGCGGACTTCGCCGCGGGCACCACGGTGACGGCGGAGGCGGTGGTCGATGGCGAGAAGCTGACGTCGCAGGCCTTTCCGGTCCCCGCCAAGGGCGGCGTTCGTGTTGCCCTGGTCGCGGGCGCCACGAAGGCGGCGGCGGCGGAAAAGGCCGCGGCTGACGCCGCCGCCAAGGAGCCGGCGCGATCCGGCGTCGTCGAGTTCGGCGGCGATTCGCGCGTCATCCTCGAATACCAGAACGACACGCTGCAGGTGTTCTACATCCTCGACATCCTGAACAATGCCCGCACGCCGATCGACGTCGGCGGGCCGCTGCAGATCGACCTGCCGCAAGGGGCGTCGGGCGGTGCCGTGCTCGAAGGGTCATCGCCGCAGGCCAGCGTGCGCGGCGAGCGGGTCACCATCACCGGGCCGTTCGCGCCGGGCAAGACCTCGGTGCAAATCGGCTTCGCCCTGCCCAACGCGGGCGCCGATTACGACTTCATCCAGAAATGGCCGGCGGCCCTCGACCAGGTCTTCGTGGCGATCGAGAAGATCGGGCCGATGCAACTGTCGTCGCCGCAGCTCAAGGACACGCGCGACACCAACGCGGAAGGGCAGACCTACATCATGGGCACCGGCCCGCGCCTCAACGCCGGCGACACGATGGTGCTCCATCTCACGGGCCTGCCGGCGCGAAGCCCGAATCCGCGCTATGCGGTGATCGGCCTGGCGTTGGTGATCGTCGCCGTCGGCCTGTGGTTCGGCTTGAAGCCGGCGGGGCCCGAGTCATCCGAGGCCGCCAAGCTGACCGAGCGGCGCGAACGCCTGATGCGTGAGCTGGTGTCGCTCGAGCGGCGGCGGAGCGCCAAGCCGCTCCCAGCGGCGGACGAGGCGCGACGGGTGAAACTCATCGCCGATCTCGAACGCGTGCTGGCCGGACTCGATCACACGCCAGGGCCTGGAGACGAGGGCCTCGCTGCTTGAATGAGGACTTCCGGCGCCTGGCCGTCATCGATGTCGCGAGGCACTTCGGCCGGCGCAAGGCGCTTTCTCAAATCAACTTCACGTGCGAGAGCGGCGAGATTATCGGGCTGCTGGGCCCGAATGGCGCCGGCAAGTCCACGCTCCTCTCCATCCTGGCGACGCTGGTGCTGCCCTCGGCCGGACGCGTCGAGTACGGCGATCGCACGGCCGACCAGGGCGGCGCCGACATCCGCGCCCGCATCGGCATGCTCGGGCACGATCTCTTCCTGTATCCGGAGCTGACCGCGCGCGAGAACCTGTCGTTCTTCGCCGATCTCTACGGCCTCGCCGGGGTGCCCGCGGTCGTCGATCGCGCGCTGGAGCGGTCGGGCCTCGCCGCGCGCGGAGACGACCTCGTCGCGGGCTTCTCGCGCGGCATGCGGCAGCGCGTGGCCCTCGCCCGGGCGCTGCTGCACGACCCGCGGCTGGTCCTGCTGGATGAACCCTTCACCGGTCTCGATCAGGCCTCGACCAAGGCCCTGGTGGAACGCCTCCGCCAGCAGCAGGCGGCGGGCTGCCTCGTGGTGCTCGCGACGCATGATCTCGATGTGGCCGATGGACTAATCACGCGCGCCGTCTTCCTTCGCAACGGCCGGATGATCGCCACCGATCTGTCAGGTGGGGGCAAACCTTCAGGTTTGCCCGCTGCCTTGAGCGATCGCTACCGTCAAGTCATGAGCGCCGACTGATGGGCGCCTTCTTTCGCGTGGCGTGGCACGTGATGCGCAAGGACATCACGGTCGAAGTCCGCAGCCGCGAGGTCCTCTATACCACGCTGTTCTTCGCGGTCTCCGTGGTCCTGGTGTTTTCCTTTGCCCTGGTCAAGGAAGGGCGGCCGCCCGACGACGTGGCGGCGGGCATCCTGTGGATCGCGATCGCCTTTTCCGGCACGCTCGCCCTCGGCCGGACCTTCGAACGCGAGCGCTACAACGACACCCTGCGCGCGCTGATGCTGGCGCCGTGCGATCGGCCGGCGATCTACGCCGGCAAGCTGTTCGGCATGCTGGCGCTCCTGGCGCTGGTCGAGCTACTGCTCGTGCCGCTCATTGGGCTGCTGTTTGCGGCCCCGATCTTCGACCAGCCCCTCCTGCTTGCCGCCCTCCTGGCCTCCGGAACATTGGGATTTGCCGCCGTCGGCACCCTGTTCGCGGCGATGCTGGTGCGGATCCGCAGCCGCGACACCCTGCTCGCGGTGCTGTTGTATCCGATCACCGTTCCGGTCATGATCGCGGGTGTGCGCGGCACGGCCGCGCTCTTCCAGACGGTGCCGGACGTGCCGATGGCCCG
>JBDTMB010000675.1:0-2745 GCA_039934485.1 Vicinamibacterales bacterium | reverse complement strand
CGCGGGCAGCAATACCTTGATCGCGACGTCGCGATTCAGTTTGGGATCGCGCGCGCGATAGACCTCACCCATGCCACCCGCGCCAAGGGCGGAGAGGATTTCGTAGGGACCAAGGCGGGTGCCGGGAGACAGCGGGATGCTGCAGTATAGCTGCGTTGAAGGTTGAGTGCGGCCGGGACAGGTGCGATTGAATCGCGCTATTGCTTATGGCGCTCTCGCGCCTTCTGCGCGGCGAGGGCGGCTTCCAGCATCGGAATTTGGGCCGTGTCCTTCGGGCGCTTCGCCGCGCGCTTGCTGACAATGATGCGCTCGAGGGGCAGGACCTTCACGCGAACGCCATCGAGATCGTAGTCACGCGCGCCCGCGAATTCCGTATCGAAGGAGTCGAGTCCCGAAGCCGTCGGCACCACATCGACCCGATCGAGGCCTTCGCCTCCGAGAGCTGGCGGCTGCACCCCGAATCCGGCCGTGTAAAAGCCGCCGGCCCGGCGTGCGGCTTCACGCAACTGTTCGGGGTCGATCGAGCCAAACCATAAGTCCAGATCCTGGGTCGTGCCCGGCGCGCCTTCAATCAGCGCGGCACCCATTCCGACGATGAGGCAACGGACATCAAGGGCCGCCAGCGCCTCGAACAGCGCGCGCTCATCCGGTGTGAGGACGATGTCGAACACGGGTCAGACCTCGACGTAAGCGCTCTGTGGGAGAGACGTCCAGACAACGAAGCGCGTGATAAATGTCTCCAGTGTCCAGGCCAGGATTCGCGGCCGCGATCGCGTGCGCTTCGCGCCACACGGCCTCGCTCTGAACCAGCCAGGCGCGTTCGCGTTCCGACAAAGGCCTCGCGGCCTCGGCTGCCGACGACCACTCGTCTGACATGTGTCGATGATAACCCACGACGCGGGCCGTTCACGCCAGTGCTTCGCTCATCATGGCTTCAGCCCCGCCGTCCCGTTCACGACCAGGGTGATCGGCGTGCGAACGCCATCGCGCGCCGGCGCCAAGGGCAGAAAGGATCTTGTAGGAGCCGAAGCGGGCGCCAGGCATGGGCGCCATACTATTTCTGCGCCATCAACGCCTTCAGTTGGTGAGCCCAGTTGAGCACGACGACGAGATTCAGCGGCGGCGTCGCTCGTCGGCGTAGCCGGCCTGGCGTGCAACATCCCGGCCCGTCGCGCGAGGAGGGTAGATCCGATCGTGGCCCTGCGGGACCAGTAACGTCCGTTCGCCCGCTGTGTCCCGCATCGTCTTCCCCGTCTGCGCCAATCAGCGACCGAGCCGCGCGTCAGGGCGTTCTCCGGATCTCCTTGACGCCCAGGTTGAGCCGGCGCCGCAGCAGCGCCCGCAGCGTCGCGCCGTCGGCGTATCCGACCCGCGCGGCAACCTCCTCGACGCTCGCCGTGCCGGTTTTCAGCAGGTGCACCGCGCGCTCCACACGCAGGCTCTGAACGTAGGAGAGCGGCGTCTTTCCGAGCACGCTCTCCATGCGGCGCGCAAGGGTTCTCTTGCTGGCCCCGACGGCCCTTGCGGCTTCATCGAGTGAGAATCCACTCGCAAGCCGCTGACGCGCCCAGCGTTCGAAGCGCTGAACGATGGCGTCGGAGTGAATCAGATGATCGGTCAACGCATACGCAGACTGCGCCGGCCTCGAATCGACGATGAGGTATTTCGCAGTGAGCGACGCGAGCTGTGGACTCACGCCTCGCACCAGCCACAGCGCCAGATCCATGTGACTGAGAGCCGCTCCGGCCGTGACGACGCGACCGGATTTCACGATCATGTTCGATTCGTCCAGCCGCACCTCGGGATAGCGCTGACGAAACAACGGCGCCAACCACCAGGTGGTGGTGGCCTGCTGGTGATCGAGCAGCCCGGACTCGGCCATCACAAACGTGCCGATGCAGGCCGCGGTCATGGTGGCGCCGCGGGAAGCCCAGTGTCGCAGCGCCGCACCGGCATCGCGGACGTCTGGCCTCGCCAGAGCGGCTTGCAGCGGGCCAGGCATCTTGAATCCGATGGCCGGGACGACGACACAGTCTGGCGTTCGCGTGCCAATGGCATGAATCGGGACGCTGAGACCCTGGGCGGTCTTGACGGCCTTTCGCACGCCCACCATCCGCACCTCGAATCGGGGCACGGCGAGCCCGGACATCTCCACCAGTTCGTTGGCCGTCTGAAAGGCATCGAGCACCGCGGACAGACCGAGGTCAAAGACGCCGTCGAGCACCAGGACATCCACGCGCATGGCAACGATGATACCAAATGTGGCGTTCTTGCCTCTATCCAGAGGGCGCACTGAGCCTTAGGCTCGGACTGGGCCACCGATCGGCTCACAAGGGGATGCTGACATGTTGACGCTGAGTCTATTTGCCCGCCTGGAGGCCAAGCCTGGGAAGGAGACGGAACTCGCCGCGTTCCTGATGCAGGGCCTTGCGCTTGCCCGCCAGGAGACGACGACGCCGCTGTGGTTCGCGCTGCGGCTCGGGCCCACGACGTTTGCCATCTTCGATGCGTTTCGTGATGAGGCCGGACGGCAGAACCATCTGAACGGACCCATCGCCCAGGCGCTCATGACCCAGGCTCCGCACCTGCTCGCGGCGCCTCCGGTGATCGAGCCGATGGCGGTGCTCGGTGCCAAGCTTCCGGAATAAGCGCGGAGGCACATGGAGCTGCTGATGCAGGATGGGCGCATTGCCGTGCGAACGCTCAGGAAGAGCCCGGCGTTCGTGACGATCACCGTCCTTACGC
>JBDTMB010000674.1:0-2753 GCA_039934485.1 Vicinamibacterales bacterium | reverse complement strand
GTGATTCAGGCGGCGAAGCGGCGTGACGACACGCTGCGGCGCCAGTTCCAGCGCGCGCAGTCCCTGACCTTCCCCCAGGGCCACCCGCAGGAACGCGAGGTCGGCTTCGTGTGGTTCCTCAACCGCTACGGGCCGGCGCTGGTGGATCGACTCCTCGACGAGCTGCCGCTCGAGATGGGTCACCACTGGGTCCTGACGATTTGACGAAGAGGAAACCGAAACGCGGTTCCGGCTGGTGGCGGCGCCTCAAGTGGCCCGCGGTGCTGCTGCCCTACCGCCGGCACCTCCTGATCGGCGCCGCGTTGACCGGCGCGCTGGTGCTGGGCGTGATGCTCGCGTTCTACGTGCGCTACGGCCGCGTCATCGACGCGCGCCTGCACGGCGAGCGCGACCGCGTCGTGCCGCGCGTCTTCGCGCGTCCGCTGGCGCTGCACCCGGGACAGAACCTCAGCGAGATCGAGCTGATCACGCGCCTCAACGACGTCGGCTACGCGCAGCGCGCTCGGGTGGAGCGGGCCGGTGAATTCGCCATCGACACGAACTCCGTGGTGCTGATTCCGCGCGGCGGCAGCCACGCCGGGCTGCCGGTGGTCGTGAATTACCCGGCGCCGCCGGCGGCGCGCAAGGGTGCGGCGCCAAAGCCAGCGCCACCGCCGACGCGGATCAGCCGGCTCGACGCCAACGGCAAGCCGGTGGACGAAGTGGCGCTCGATCCGCCCATGCTCACCGCGCTGGTGTCCGGCGTCCGCGAGAAGCGACGCCGCGTCGCGCTCGAGACCATCCCGGCGCGCATGCAGCAGGCGGTGCTGGCGATCGAGGATCGGCGCTTCTATTTCCACCCTGGCTTCGACCCCTTCGGCATCGCCGGCGCCGTCTTCACCAACCTGACGAGCTCGCGCCGCGTGCCGGTTGGCCGCAGCACGCTCACCCAACAACTGGCGCGGATGTTCTTCCTGAGCGACGAGTTCAACGCCGAGCTGCAATCGGGCCAGCGCTCCTACGCGCGCAAGCTGCGCGAAGGGTTCATGGCGATCATCCTGGAGACCAAGGCAACCAAGGACGAGATCTTCGAGCTGTACCTGAACGACGTCTACCTGGGCAATCGCGGCTCGTTTGCGCTGCACGGCGTGGCCGAGGCCGCGAAGATGTTCTTCGGCAAGGACGTCAGCAACCTCACCCTGGGCGAGGCGGCGTTGATCGCCGGCGTGATCCAGAACCCGGCCGGACATTCGCCGTTCAACAACCCCGAGCGGGCCAAGGAACGCCGCAACGCCGTGCTGCGCGCGATGGCCGATGCCGACTTCATCACCGCCGAGGCGGCGGAGCGCGCCTCGCACGATCCCGTGGTGATCGTGGCCCGCGCCCTCGATAACGAAGCGCCGTACTTCGTGGACTATCTCTCCCAGAACCTGGACGAGGCCTTCCCCGGCGTCACCGGCAAGGCCGGCACGCTCGACGTCTATTCGACCCTCGATCTCAATCTCCAGCGTTACGCCGTGGAAGCGGTGCGCGACGGCATCGCCAAGATCGACACCATCCTGGCGCGGCGCAAGCGCGGGCCGAAGCGCGTCGCGCAGGCGGCGCTCGTCGCCGTCGATCCGCGCACCGGGGAAATCCTGGCGATGATCGGCGGGCGGTCGTACAACACGTCGCAATACAACCGCGCCGCGGTGTCGCGGCGCCAGATCGGCTCGACCTTCAAGCCCTTCGTCTACCTGGCCGCCTTCGAAAAAACGGCGAACGAAGGCACCGCCGATCTCACGCCGGCCACCACCGTGTTCGACGAGCCGACGAGCTGGCACTTCGACAACCAGGACTGGTCGCCGCACAACTACGGCGAGGAATACGACGGAGAGATCACGCTGCGCCGCGCGCTTGCGATGTCCCGCAACATCGCCACCATCAAGGTGGCCGAACAAACCGGCTTCGATCGCGTCGTCGCGCTGTGGAAGAAGACCAAGCTGGGCGCGGAGGGGTTGAAGCCGTATCCCTCGATCGCGCTCGGCACGCTGGAGCTGACCCCACTCGAGGCCGCGGAGGCGTACACGCTGTTTGCCAACGGCGGCACCACCAGGAAGCTGCGCGCCATCGCCAGCATCAGGAGCGGCGACCAGCGCCTGAAGCCCGCAGTGGCCAAGGGCGCCAACGTGGCGCGGCCGGCCACCGCGTTTCTCGTCACGAACATGATGCGCAGCGTCCTCAACGAGGGCACCGGCAGCGCCGCGCGCGCGGCCGGGTTTACAGCCGACGCCGCGGCCAAGTCGGGCACCACCAACGACCTCAAGGACGCCTGGTTCATCGGCTTCACGCCCGAACTCCTCACCGTGGTCTGGGTGGGGCTCGACGAGAACCAGCCGTTGGGGATGAGCGGCGCCCAGGCGGCGCTGCCGATCTGGACCTCGTTCATGATCAAGGCCCTCACGGGACGCCAGTCGCCCACCTTTGACGCCCCAGCCGGCGTCACCTTCGTCGAGGTGGACCGCGACACCGGGAAGATCGCCACCCCCAACTGCCCCCGGATCACCAACGAGGCGTTCCTCACCGGGACCGAGCCCCTCGAAGCCTGCGAACTCCACCGATGACAGCCTGCAGGCTTCAGGCTGCAGGCTTCGGGGACTGCAGGCTGAAGCCCTCGAAGCCTGCAGTCCGAAGCCTGAAGCCAGACAAGATACAATCCCGTCTATGAACCACGAAGTCTTCGCCGCGCTGGGAGAAGCCCTCTCCCGTGGTGAAGAAGCCGCGCTCGTGACGAT
>JBDTMB010000673.1:0-2788 GCA_039934485.1 Vicinamibacterales bacterium | reverse complement strand
GCACGGCCGTTGGCGATCGCCTCCTCGCGCGCGGCATTCGCCGCGTGCAGGTGGGCCGGGTCGCGATCGAAGAAAACGACGACCAGGAAGTGGGGCTGGCGGCCGCCAAGCAGGCCTACTCCAAGGCCGTGGCCAGCGCGGAGACCATCTGGGCGGCGGCCAAGGCCGGCGACCAGCCGGACCCGGCCGAAGCGCGCGGGATCATCGACAACCTCTCGCGGCTGGTCTACCAGGACCGCACGTCGCTGCTCGCCCTCACGGCGCTGAAGCGCCACGACAATTACACCTTCACGCACATGGTCAACGTCGCCGCGCTGTCGATGGCCATGGCCCGCTCGCTCGACCTCGAGGGCCCGATGCTGCGCGAGTTCGGCTATGCCGCGCTGATGCACGACATCGGCAAGGTGCGGACGCCGCTCGAGATCCTCAACAAGCCCGACAAGCTGACCAACGAAGAGTTCACGGTGATGAAGCTGCACGTGGTCGACGGCGCGCACATCCTGCGGCGGACGCCGGAAACCCCGGCGCTGGCGCCGGTCGTGGCCTTTGAGCACCACCTCAAGCAGGACCTTAGCGGCTATCCGGAAAACATCGGGTCGCGGAAGCTGAATCTCTGCACGATGGTGGTGAGCGTTGTCGACGTGTTCGACGCGCTGCGCAGCAACCGCGCCTACCGCGCCGGGATGGCGACCGATCGCATCCGCCACATCATGGGCCAGCAGGACGGCACGGCGTTCAACCGCCAGCTGCTGCGCCGCTTCGTCAACCTGATGGGCCTCTACCCGGTGGGCACGCTGGTCCGCCTCAACACCGACGAGGTGGGCGTCGTCACCCAAGCCCATCCCGAGGACCCGTTCCGTCCGCAAATCAAGCTGCTCCTCGATGCCAAGGGCGACAAGTATGAAACGCCCTTGCTCACCAATACCTGGGACCGTGACGAGCGCGGGAACTTCTCGCGCAACGTGGTCGAGGCGGTCGAGGGCGAGTTACTGGGCATCGACCCGCTGACCTACCTATAATTGCATCAGCCACTGATAATTGCATGAGCCACTGAACCGCAATGCCGCCGCCCCCGGTCACCGAACCGCTCTCGCCAGAACGCTCCGCGCGCCTCGCCGAGTTCGCGCGCGCCTGCAAGGCGGCGACCCGCATCGTCTCGATGTATCCGCCGAGCCATCCCGCGATCCAGGCGGCGCTGACGCGGATCGCCGAAGCGTCGAAGCAGGCCACGCTCGACGGCCCTTTCCCGATCACCGTGCTGCCCGACGCGCTGCTGGTCGGCGGTCGCGGCCTGGCGCGTCCGGAGCCATCGGCCGGCGAGCTGGCGGCCTTGCTGCATCAGCAGCTGATCGCCGAGATCACGCTCGTTGAAAAACTCGACGGCGCGAGCTGGCACGGGTTCCTGTCGCTGCTGGCCAAGACGCCGGAAGAGGCGCGGGAACTGGGCGGCGTGACCAAGGCGTGGCAGGCGACCAAGAACGGGGCGATCGCGCTCAAGGAAATCGACTACGCCGAGGTGCTGCGCGAGCGCGCCGGCAGCGGCGAATCCGTCACCTGGGATCGCATTCTCGCCGCGCTCTCTGAAGAAAAGGACGAGTACGCCGGCATCGACCAGACGTCGATGCAGAAGATGCTCGACCTGGCGAACGATCCCGATCGGTTGGCGCAGTTTGCGGAGCGGCTGCAACAGCGGGGCAAGGCCAGCGGCGACGATTCGCTGCAACAGCGCAAGTCGTTGCTCGAACTGATGCACGGTCTCGCCAACTACGCCGCCGAACGCAAACCCGACGAGCTGGACGCGGTGCTCACGCGCATGGCCGGCGCGGCGGCGCAAATGTCGCCCGAAATGCTGCTGACGCTGATTACCGACCCGCCCCCCGCGCCAACCGGCCCCGGCGCGGCGCGGATGGACCTCGCCAGCGAACTGCAGTCGCGCCTCACCGACGAGATGGTGAGCAAGTTCCTGATCGACAACGTGGTCAAGGATCGCGGCGCCAGCAACCGGCTGGCCGCGGCGTTTCACACGCTGGTGCCCGACTCCGGGCGGCAGCAGAACATCCTCGAGGCCGCCACCGAGCAGGCGGCGGCAATGTTCGGCGAGGACCCCCAATTCGAGAGCGTCTGGTCGAACTCCACCGAGATGCTGATGTCGTACTCCGACGCCCAGTACGTGTCGGACGACTACGCCCGCGAGCTGACCCTGGCTCGCACGCAGGCCGTCGAGGTCGAACGCGCGGGTGACGATCCGCCGGTGCGCATCCGGGCCTGGCTGTCGACGGTGAGCGAGGAGGATGTGCGGTCGCTCGATCAGCGGCTGATTCTCGACCTGTTGAACATCGAAACCCGCCAGGACGCCTGGGCCAGCATGCTGGACGTCGCCATCAACAGCGCCGAGCAACTCGTGCTGCTGGGTGATCTCATCCTGGCCGCTCAGCTGGTCGAAGCCATCGTCGCGGTCTCGAAGCGCGAGGAATCGGCCTTTGCGGCGCCCGCCGCCGCCGGCCTGACGCGGCTGATTGAGGGATCGCTGGTGCGGCATCTGGTCCTGTTCCTGCGGCAAGCCACCGATGCCGAGGCGGCCATGGCCCACCAGATCTGCAAGACCATCGGCCCCGCCCTCGTCGAGCCGCTGGCCGATGCCCTGGCGGCGGAAGACAACGCGCGGACCGTCCGCCGCCTGCGCGACATCCTGATCGGGTTCGGCGCGGCCGCGCGCGCCTACGCCGACGAGTTGCGCAACTCGCCCAACCCCGCCGTGCGCCGCGCCGCCATCGACCTGCTGCGCGCG
>JBDTMB010000672.1:0-2789 GCA_039934485.1 Vicinamibacterales bacterium | reverse complement strand
GGATCAGGAAGAAGAACACCATGATGATGCCGTGCATGGTGAAGAACTTGTTGTACATGTCCGCCGAAACGAAGTCGCCCTGCGGCGTCGCCAGTTCCAGCCGGATGCCCACGGCGAACAGCCCGCCGAGGAAGAACATCACCGAGATCGAGATCAAGTACATGATCGCGATCCGCTTGTGGTCCTTGGTCAGCAGCCAGGACGCCAATCCGTGGCCGTTGTTCAGGTAGTGCAATTCCGGCAGCTTGAGCTTGTCCAGCATGGCTTATTTCTTCTCACCCGTTGGCCCGGGTGCGGTTGGTGCGGTCGGCGCCGCGCCGGCCGGTTTCGCGTTGGGCGAAAGCGACTTCACGTGTTCGATGAGCGCGACCAGGTTTTCTTCGCTGATCAGGCCCTGGAAAGTCGGCATCAGCGGCTGGAAGCCCTTCAGGACCTTGGCCTGCGAATTCAGGATCGACTCGCGCAAGTAGCCCTCGTCGACCACCACCTTCTCGCCGGCCTGGGTTTCCACCGTGGTGCCGATGATGTCCTTGAGCGACGGCCCGCGCCCCTGCGCGTTATCCAGGTGGCAGGTCACGCACGCCAGGTCGGTGAAGAGCTTGGCGCCGCGTTGCGCCAGCGAGCCCTCCATGCCGCCGCCCGACAGCCACGCCTGGAACTCGTTGGCCGGCATCACGATCACCGTGCCGATCATTCCCGAGTGGTTGGTGCCGCAGTACTCCGCGCAGAAGATGTGGTACCGGCCCGGCGTCGACGCCTCGAACCACAGCTCGGTGTAGCGGCCGGGAATCGCGTCGATCTTGGTGCGGAACGACGGGAAATACAAGCTGTGCAGCACGTCCTCGGAGCTGATCGTCACCTTGATCGGCTTGCCGGCCGGAATGTGCAGCTCGTTGATCTCGCGCTGGCCTTCGAGGTGCTGGAACTTCCACATCCACTGCTTGCCGACCGCGTAAATCTGCATCGACTCGGCCGGCGGATTGCGCATGTGGAAGAACAGCGAGGCGCCCCAGCCGAACATCACCATCGAGATGATGGTGGGGATGATGCTCCACAGCAGTTCGAGCGGCAGGTTGCCTTCGATGCGCGCGCCGATCTCGCCGTCGTGGCGGCGGTGGTAGCGGATCCCGAAGTAGATGACCGCAACTGCCACGGCGATGGCGAAGAACGCGCTGACCGCGAAGATGAAGAAATAGAGCGCGTCGACGTCAGCGGCGAACGTCGATGCCTGTTCCGGGAAGAGGGGAATGCCAAATAAGGACATAAGCTAATTACCGGCCGCGCGCTCGCGCCGCAGGGACACGAACACGAATCCAACGAGCGCGACGAGCGTCACGGCGCCGCCGATCCGCACCGCGCGCATGGCGATAAACCCATACTGTCCGGTCGCCGGATCGTAGTGATAGCAGTAGAGCAGCACTTTCTCGGCGAACTTGCCGATCTTGCCCTCCGATGCTTCGATCAGCGCAAACTTGAGGTCGCGCGGCGAATAGTCGATGCCGAAGAAATAGTTGGCCAGCTTGCCGTCCGGCGTCGCCACCACCACGCCGCTGGCGTGCGCAAACTGCTGCGTGCTCTCGTCCCAGGCGTAGCTGAAGCCCGCCGCCCTGGTCAGCGCCTCGATCGACGCCTGCTGGCCGGTGAGGAAATGCCAGCCGCGCTCCGCGCCGGCGCGCTTGTAGCGATCGAGGTAGGCCTGCTTCTTGCCCGCCGCCAGCACCGGCGTCTCCCTCGGATCGAAGCTCACCGTGACGACCTCGAACTCCTTGCCGATCGATTCGTCGATGACGCTGAGCGCGCTCGCCAGGCCGTTGAGCACCTGCGTGCAGAGCATCGGACACTCGTAATACACGAAGGTCAGCACCACCGGCTTCTTGCCGAAGTAGTCACCGAGCTTGACGTCGCGCCCGGTCTCATCCTTGAACACCAGGTCGAGGGGCAGCTGCGCGTCCAGGCGCTGCTCGAACGACACCTTGCCGAGCACGCCGGGAACCTGGTTCGACGGCAGCCCCGGCTGGGGCGCGATGCCCTGCGCCGACACGACGGCCGCGACCAGCGCCATCGCGCTCGCCATCACCGCCATCCTGAAGCTCGTCCGATACATCACAAGATCACCAACTCACCAAATCGCCAGGTTACCGGGGCGCGATGGTGCGCCCCGAAGAGCTATCCTGCACCACCACGTTGATGCCGTCGGCGCCGCCGCTGCGCGCCGGCAGCCCGCGTTCGAGCATCAGTTCCATTGCCCGCTCGATCGGAATCCGCGTCACGCCCGCGCCCTTGTCCTGCCACGCGTAGCTTTCCAGCCGTTCGGTTTCGGCCTTGCGGAGCAGGTAGACGTCCTTGAAGGGCTGCGTCTGCAGGTGCGGGAACGGCCGGCGATCCGGTTCCTGGCCCAGGGCCAGCGGATACTTCTGCGCCGCGACATTGGCGGCCTGCTGCTGCCGGTTGAAGAACCAGAACGTGCCGTAGACGATGCCGGCCGACATCAGCATCGCGACCAGCAGCCACACCGCGAACTTGTAGCCGATCGACGGATCGATGTCGCTGTGCTCGTACTGCGCCCCCGGGGGGTTCGGCCCGTATTCGAGATCGTGAATATTCGACATTAGTTCTTGGTGATTGGTTATTGGTTATTGCTAATTCGTTATTCGTTATTGCTAGTGCACGTGATGCGTCAGCGCCTTCTCGAGGCCCGGATCGTTGATTGGCAGCAGCGCCCGCGAGCGCAGCTGCGACACAAACATCACCAGGAAGATGCCGCCGAGCGCGATCGGCAGCGCGATGTC
>JBDTMB010000671.1:0-2790 GCA_039934485.1 Vicinamibacterales bacterium | reverse complement strand
CCGGGGAACCTCCAGCGATAGCGCCTCCATCCGGCGGTTTTCGGAGCGGACAGCCTGATGCAGCGGCGCCGATTAGCGGCGCGCTGCGGTCGCTCGATGACGGTTCTTCAGTCTTCGGACTCAGCTCGCCGTGGGCTGTGGCTTGAACTCGCCTTCCCACTTGGCCACCACCACGGAAGCCAGGCAGTTCCCCACCACGTTGGTCATCGTCCGCGCCATGTCCATGATCGCATCGACGCCGAGAATCAACGTGACGCCTTCGAGCGGCAGGTTGTAGCTGGCGAGCGTGGCGGCCAGGATCACCAGCGACGCGCGCGGCACGCCGGCGACGCCCTTGCTCGTGAGCATCAGCGTCAGCAGCATCGTGATCTGCTGGCCCCACGACAGCTCGACGCCGGCCGCCTGGGCCACGAAGACAGCCGCCAGCGACAGGTACAGCGTGCTGCCGTCGAGATTGAAGCTATAGCCGAGCGGCAGCACGAACGAGACGATGCGGCGGGGCACGCCGAAGGCCTCCACGCACTCCATCGCCCGCGGCAGCGCCGCTTCGCTCGAGGTCGTCGAGAAGGCGATCAGCGCCGGCTCCTTGATGGCCTTGATGAAGGCGAGCACCGGGATCCGCCAGAACAACATCACCGGCAGCAGCACCACGACGGCGAAGAACGCCAGCGAGACATAGAGCGTGAAGACGAGATACGCCAGGTTGCGCAGCACGCCGAAGCCGCTGGCGCCGACGGTGTAGGCGATGGCCGTGCCGACGCCGATCGGCGCATACAGCATCACGATGTTGGTGACCTTGAACATCGTCTCGGTGAGGGCCTCGCACCATTGGATCATGGGCTTGCCCTTCTCGCCGATCATGCCGAGGCCGATCGCAAAGACGATGCTGAAGATCACGATCTGCAGGACGTCGCCGGTGGCCATGGCGTCGACGATCGAGGTGGGCACCATGTGCAGGAGGATCTGGTCCCAGGTCTGCGCCACCGCCGCGACTGGCGGCGCGCCGGCCGGCGCCGGCAGCACCATGCCCACGCCCGGCTTGAGGATGTTGACCGAGAGCAACCCGATCAGCAGCGCGAACGTGGTCACGACCTCGAAGTAGATCATCGCGCGCAGGCCCATGCGGCCGACGTCCTTGAAGTGTCCCGCGCCGGCGATGCCCGCGACCAGCGTGCCGAAGATCAGCGGCGCGATGATCATCCGGATCATGCGGATGAAGATCAGGCTGAAGGGCCGGACGATATTGGCGATCGACGGATCGGTGACGCTGATCACGTAGCCGGCGATCAGGCCCAGTAACAGGCCGAGCATGATCTGCGTGGTCGGAGAAACGCGCGCTTTCGCTGGTGTGGACATCGCGTGGAAGTTTAGCTTGAAACCGGCCGGCCCTGGCCAATTCGCCGCATTTCAAGACTGGTCGCGAGGCAGGAGGAGATCTTCGAGGAAGAACGCGGACAAATCCGAACGGTTCCGCAGGCCCGACTTGCGGTAGAGCGCCTGCGCCTGCTGGCGCACCGTGGCCTCGCCGATCGATCGCGCCTCGGCGACTTCCCGGTGGCTGAGGCCCTTGAGCATCAGCAACCCGACCTCCCGTTCGGCGGGGGTCAATCCCCACCGTTCGAACTGCGCATCAATGGCTTCGCCGAGCCCACGCAGCGCTTCGGCCGCCTCGTTCCGGAAGCGGGCGGCTTCGAGGCGGGCGGCCTCGAGCTGCTGATCCAGCTTGGCGGCTTTTCGCTCGGCCGATTGCAGGCCCCGCCACAGAAACACCACTCCCGCGGCGGCCAGGACCATCACCAGCAATTCGACTGACAGGTGCAACGGTTCCGCCCCCGTTTGCGAGTCGCTGAACACATCCACCGCCATCAAGGCCGCAATGGACGCAAACAAGGCCAGGGCGATGCCGTTCCGGCGGGACCCGGCATCCGTTGGATGACCGTCCTCAAGGTGGTTTTGATTCATGGGGTTAAGCGCATCTGACATCCGTGCGATGACAACCGGGGCGCCGGCGCCGTATTCATAAAGCATAGCGTCGTTCCCGGCGCATCACGACAAGGAGCCTTCAATGTTTGGACTGCCACTCCACCCCGCCATCGTTCACCTGCCGCTCGCGTTGGCGGTGCTCATCCCCCTCGCCGGCGCCGCTTTCCTGTGGGCCTGGTTCACCGGCCGCGTGACCCATCGCGCATGGGTCGCCATGGTGGCCCTGCAGGCCCTGTTGCTGGGCACGAGCCTGCTCGCGATCAACACCGGCCAGGGCGACGGCGAGCGTGTCGAAAAGGTGGTCCAGGAGTCGGCGATCGAGCACCACGAGGAAGCCGCCGAACTCTTTGCGTGGGCCGCCGGCGCGACGTTGGTTCTTGCCACCTTGGTACTGGTGTTCGGCAAGTCGGCGGCAGCGGCGCCACTGGCGGTCGCGACGCTGGCCGCCACCGTGGTGGTTGGCGGACTGGGGTTGCGCGTCGGCCATGCCGGCGGCCAGTTGGTCTATGCGCAGGGAGCGGCATCGGCCTACGCGCAGCCAGGGACCGGAACCGGCACCGTCACGCCGCCTGGCGGCCGGGGCGACGATGACGACGAACGAGAACGGCCGCGACGTTAGCGTGCCAGCAATCCGAAGGCACAAGGCAGAAGGCACAAGGCGAGACCGGGCAGAATCTGAGATTTTTTGCCTTTAGCCTTGTGCATTTTGCCTTCAGGCTGCGTTTTTCAGCAGCCTGCTGGTCTAGGCGGGACGAGCCGGGTGCGGGTGGGGGTGCCCATGGCGGCCGCCACCCGCGGCCTTGCGCA
>JBDTMB010000670.1:0-2809 GCA_039934485.1 Vicinamibacterales bacterium | reverse complement strand
TGAAAGACCCCAAGGTCGAGGGCCAACAGGAGCAACACGAGGGCGAGGAAACCGACATACATCCAGAGCATCAGACCGCTCCCGAGTGAGTGCCGGCATCGAGCCCGCCATCGCCAATCGGGTCGATGCGGCGTGCGCGCCGCACGACGTGGTTCGTGGTGGATCCAAACAGCGCCATATCGACGGGACCACGCCCACGCACGCCCATTACCACCAGGTCGATCGCGCGTTCTTCCACCATGCGGAGGATCTCGAGGTAGGGCCTGCCGAGCGTGACGGCGTTGGTAATCCCTTGCCCTCCAGCACGTGCGGCGTTGACCTCCTCAAGGAAACGAAGCTCCGTGTCGCACCGCCGTTTCTGCAGCTCAGTCATAGCCCTCGACAGCTCCGGCCGAGTCTCGAATCGGGCAGAGAATCCTCCGCATCCCTGTCAGTCTTTCCTTGCCCAGATGTGAGGTCACGCCTCTGGCACCCACGACCAGGAGGTCAGCGCCCACGTTCGAGACCGTCGCGAGAAGCACGGCGCATGACGCGCCTCGGACCACGCTGCCGGCGCGCAACCGCCGCACGGTACCATGGCCGCGCCAGCCCATGACAATGATGTCCGCTCGCACTCTGCGCGGGTCGGCGGTAGTGGCAAAGCAGGTGCGGCCGTGGTCATCGCCGCTCGCGCGGAGGTCGAACCATCTGTGGCGATGAGCACGCGGAATCGTTTGGTTGCCGGCATCTTGCGCTCGCTTGTTAGCTCAACGTAGCGCAAATCACGGGCATAGAAAAATAGATATTGTCACGGTTGGACTTCGTTTTTTACTATAGATGGCGTGCGCCACTGGCACTCGCGACGCGCTTCCGTGTCCGGCATCGGCATCAGGGTGTGATCGCCACTTTGAGCACGCCGTCGCGCTGGTTGCCGAACAGATCGTAGGCCGCCTCGATGTCATCCAGCTTGAAGCGGTGCGTCACCATCGAGCCGAGATCGACGCGCCGGGCTTCGATCACCGACATCAGCCGCCGCATGCGCTCCTTGCCGCCCGGGCACAACGTGGTGATGATGCGGTGGTCACCCAGGCCAGCCGCAAAGGCGCCGAGCGGGATCTTCAGATCGCTGGAGTACACGCCGAGACTGGACAAGGTACCGCCGGGGCGCAGCACGCGCAGACACGCCTCGAAGGTCTGCTGCGTTCCGAGGGCCTCGATCGAGACGTCGACGCCGCGGCCGTTGGTCAGCCGCAGGATCGCCTCGACCGGGTCGACCTGACTGGCATCGATGACATAGTCCGCGCCCATCTTGAGCGCCATGGCCAGTCTCTCTGGCAGTCGGTCCACGCCAATGACCACGCTGGCGCCGCTGAGCTTGGCACCGGCCGTCGCGCACAGTCCGATCGGGCCTTGCGCGAACACCGCTACGCTGTCGCCGATGCGAATCCCTGCGCTCTCGGCGCCGCCGAAGCCGGTCGACATGATGTCCGGGCACATCAGCACCTGCTCGTCGGTCAGGGTATCGGGCACCGGTGCCAGGTTGGCCATCGCGTCGGGCACCAGCACATACTCGGCCTGGCAGCCGTCGATGGTGTTGCCGAACCGCCAGCCGCCCAGGGGCTTCCAGCCGTGGGCGGTGCCGGCGCCGTCCTGCGCGCCAACGCCGCACAGGCAGGCGTTGCTCCAGCCACTGGGCGTGATGGCCCCGGCGATGACGCGCTGCCCTTCCGTGTAGCCCTTGACCGCCGAGCCCAGTTTCTCAATCACGCCAACTGGTTCGTGGCCGACCGTCAGGCCCTTGGCCACGGGGTACTCACCCTTGAGGATATGCACGTCAGTGCCGCAGATGGTGGTCGTGGTCACCCGCATCAGTGCGTCCAGGGGCCCGACATCCGGAATCGGCTTGTCATCCAGCACGATGCGCCATGACCTTTGCCTCCGTCGACGTCCTCGTCATTGTGCGCGACCGCCCCCGTGCGCGCGCAGGATTTCACGCACTCTCGGTGAATCTACTGGCAATCTCTTTGAATTTCGAGGCACGGTGGTCGCTGGGGCAAGGAATGTGCCGCCGCACGGGCCTTCCTGCTGGCGCTTGGCGAGCGGTCACCGCCCGCTGCCGCGATGGCGCGGCGCAGGGCGTCCTTTAGAAGCGCGGAACCAAGACCTTGTTTCTGGCAGGCGGAAAAGCGCTGACGTCGTGCCCGGCTTTCAAGTGCTGAGGAGCGCAGACTCCTACGCAATCATCGCTCCCAGTCCGCTTTTCCAGAGAGAAGCCATCCGTGTCCAGCCGAAAATCAAGCCACTGCCCGTTCGGCGAGGGAACGATGTCTGAGCTCAGTCAATTTCCATGCGGGGCGAATCGCAGCCGCATGATCTCCGTCAGGCGAGCACCCGATGAAGCAGCGGAGCGGCGGTGTGCCCCATTGAACAGACAGCGACCGGCGCGGTCACCCATCCTTCGACGATCCTCCCCCCGCGTCGGGGAGGGCGCGCTTTTCAATGCCGTAACCGCACCTACCGCATGAGTATGTCCATCGAACTCGCCAAGGAACGCGGCCCAAGAGTTCTTGCTTCCGCACAACCCCAGGCGGATCACGGTCGAACCCAGGGGGCGCCGTGAAGGCAGGCTCCCGGCTCCTGCTCCTCGTCGTGTTGAGCCCCACGGCCCTCCCGGCATCGGGCCTCGCACAGTCCCAGCCGCCGGACCTCGGTAACGTGTCGATCGAGGACCTCATGAAGATCGAGGTCACGTCGGCGTCGCGGAAGGACCAGCGCGCGGCGGACGCCGCCGCCGCGGTCTTCGTCATCACGCACGACGACATCCGCCGCT
>JBDTMB010000669.1:0-2823 GCA_039934485.1 Vicinamibacterales bacterium | reverse complement strand
CGGCTCCTTCGACGAAGGTCGCGTCGTCGTAGCGGTCGTGCTGATCGGCATGGAGAGCGACTGATCCGTCCGTCCGTGTGGGCGTCGGTAGGCGCGTGGGGGATCGACAGGATGAGCAGGCAGATGGCGGATGCTCGCATGGTGGGATGCGGTATCGACAACAGATATGCGGCGTTCCTGTCAAGGAAAATTCCGCGAGCGCACGCGGCCGGCATCGACGCCGCCGAATTGTCGCCGCGTCTGTTCCCGTGGCAACGGGACATCGTGCGGTGGGCCGCGCGCAAAGGCCGCGCTGCGATTTTCGCAGATTGCGGGCTTGGGAAAACGCCGATGCAGCTTTCATGGTGCAACGCGATCGGGCGACGATCGCTCATTCTCGCGCCGCTGTGCGTGGCCGAGCAGACCGTCGCCGAGGCTGCGAAGTTCGGGATGGTCGCTCGCTACGTGGCCGATGCGGCGGCGGTGGGCGACGGAATCAACGTCACGAACTACGAGCGCCTTCACAAATTCGACCCGTCCGTATTTGATGCTGTGGTGCTGGACGAATCATCCATCCTCAAGGCGTTCGACGGGAAGACCAGAGCCGCTCTGATTCGCGCGTTCGCGTCCACGCCCTACCGGCTCTGCTGCACCGCAACGCCGGCCCCGAACGATATCGCGGAGATGGCGAACCACGCGGAGTTTCTGGGGTTGATGACCCGGCAGGAGTTCCTCGCGTCTTGGTTCGTTCACGACGACGAAGGCTGGCGGATGAAGCGTCACGCGCGCCGTCCGTTCTTCCGCTGGATGGCATCGTGGGCGATGGCTCTACGTAAGCCGTCCGATATCGGCTACCCAGACGACGGGTTCGAGCTTCCGCCGCTCAAGATCGAGGAGCTGATCCTCGAAGATCGCGACGCGCCTTCCGGCTCGCTGTTTGCTGGCGTAGCAGGGAAGGGCATCCAGGGCCGCATGGCGATTCGCCGCGCGTCTCTCGATGATCGCGTCGGGGCCGCGTCCATCCTCGCGAACGATACCGAGCAATGGCTGCTGTGGTGCGGGCTGAACGACGAAAGCAATGCTCTCGGGAAATGCATCGCCGGTGCCGTCGAGGTCTCCGGCTCGGATAGTTACGAGGATAAGGTTCTGGCTGTCAAGGGCTTCGTCGCTGGCGACGTGCGCGCGATGGTGAGCAAGGGTCGCATTTTGGGCTTTGGCCTCAACCTTCAGAACTGTGGCCGCATGGCGTTCGTGGGCATCGGCGACTCCTACGAGATGTACTACCAGTGCATCCGTCGATGCTGGCGGTTCGGCCGCGTCGGGCCGGTTCGTGCCGTGCTGATCTTGTCCGAGTCCGAGCGCCACGTAGCCGAGAACGTGCGCCGCAAAGAACGTCACGCATCCGAGCTGACATCCGAAATCATTTCAGAGATGGCCGACTTCGAGCGAGAGGAGATCGCATCGTGATCACAAAGGGAGACACCTGGACGCTCATCCATGGCGACTCGTGCGAGGAGTTGCCGCGACTGCCAGAGGAGTCGATTGACTTTTCCGTTTACTCCCCACCGTTCGCTTCGCTCTACACGTACAGCGCGAGCGAGCGAGACATGGGCAACAGTCGCACGCGCGATGAGTTCTTCGAGCATTACGGGTTCGTGATCCGCGAGGTGTTCCGCGTCACGAAACCGGGTCGACTTACCGCAGTACACGTCGCTCAGATCACGAGCACCCAGGCCACTCATGGCGTGATCGGGCTGATCGACTTCCGTGGTGAGTGCATAGCGGCGTACAAGGCCGCCGGGTGGATTCACCACGGCGAAGTGGTGATCGACAAAGACCCACAGGCGCAAGCGATCCGCACGCACAGCAAGGCCCTTCTGTTCGTCCAGAAAGACAAGGATTCATCGTGGATTCGGCCCGCGTTAGCCGACTTCATTCTCGTGTTCCGCAAGCCCGGAGACAACGTCGTCCCGATCAAGACAGACATCTCCAACGAAGAATGGATCGAATGGGCGCGGCCGATCTGGTACGGCATCCGCGAGTCCGACACGCTCAACGTCGCGGAGGGTCGGGACAACAAAGACGAGCGCCACATCTGCCCGTTGCAGCTCGGGACCATCGAGCGGTGCGTGCGGCTGTGGAGTAACCCCGGCGAGACGGTGCTGTCGCCGTTCGCTGGTATCGGGTCGGAAGGGTACGAAGCCGTGAGGCTCGGGCGGCGCTACATCGGGATCGAGCTGAAGGAATCCTACGCGACGACGGCCGTGAAGAACCTGCAACGCGCGGACGTGCTGCGTTCACAGGGAACGCTATTCGCGAAGGAAGCATGACCGCCCCACCGCAACCAGCCGCGGGCCGGGTGGGGAGGGGGTAGAAGTGGACGCTGAACTATTCGTGCCGCTCGCGGAGCTGACCGGCCCGGTCGCGTTCAACGTGCTTGGCGAGCCAGGCACCAAAGGCTCCAAGCGCGCGGTATGGACCGGGAAGGGCGGGAAGCGCCTCGACAAGCCGCGCGTGCTGGACGACTCGCCCAAAACGAAGTCTTGGGCCGCAGAGGTTGCCTCGCACGCGATGATCGCAATGTCGGGTAGGCCGATGTTCATCGATACGCCACTGGTCGTCACGATCGAGTTCCGGCTGCTACGGCCGGCAGGGCAGTATCGGCCGAATGGAACACTCAAGCCGAGCGCGCCGAATACAAAACTGCGCCAGCAGATCGCTGCCGCAAAGGCCGTTAGGTCGAATCGGATGTCGTCGTGAAGCGCAGCCCCCACCGAGGCTCCGACCGCTGTGCCGACTGCACCGAGAGGGTCACGTTCAAGCTGGCCGACGGGACGACGGGGC